>PHGD01000126.1 GCA_011090425.1 Nitrospira sp. LK70
ACGTCCGGTCCGTCCCTTCATAGTTGGAGTGGCCACTGTTCTATTCTGAGCGATCTTGGCAGCCAGCTTGACGGCCTCGATCAGGCTTCCGGAATCGGCGACACCCTTCCCGACGATGTCAAAAGCTGTTCCATGATCCACTGAGGTGCGGATGATAGGTAAGCCCACGGTAAGATTGACGCACCTGCCGAAGGCGACTAGCTTCAGGGGAATGAGGCCCTGATCGTGGTAGAGGGCGACGACACCGTCAAATGACCCTTTCGCGGCCTTCCCAAATAGGGTGTCAGCCGGCAGGGGATCACTTGCCAGGATGCCTTTCTTCTGGGCAGCACGGGCGGCTGGAAAAATCACGCGGGCTTCCTCATCGCCGAACAATCCATGTTCACCGGCATGAGGGTTGAGGGCAGCCACGCCAATCCTGGGACGATTGATGCCGAACAACGTCGTCAGCGCCGATTGGGCCAAGCGAATCGCTTTTTCAATCTTTGCCTGGGTCAGCAGCAACGAGAGTTCTTTGATTGGGACATGTGTCGTGACGAACATGATGCGTAACGGCCCGCCCACGATCATCATGCCTGACTCGTCGGCTTTCGTGAGATCGGCCAAGAGCTCGGTATGGCCAGGGTGCCGGCAGCCGGCCATATTGATGGCTTCTTTGTTGATGGGCGCCGTCACCATCCCCTCGATACAGCCGATCTGAGCCAGCTCGACAGCTTTCTTGATAAAGACGACTGCAGCAGCACCGGTCTCTGCTGCTGCCATACCAGGCTTGAACGATCCCAGTGGTGTCTCCAGCGGGTCCAGCACTGCCACCGTTCCTCTTTGCGGCATCATTGTTTGATGGCCGTCAACAGGGAGGATCCTCTGTTTGAGCTTCAGCGCCTTGATCGTTCGCTCCATTACAGGCAGCGATCCGATGACGATCGGTCGGCAAACATTGTGCAGACGAGCTCCAGATAAAGCCTTAGCGATCACTTCCGGGCCGATGCCGGCCGGATCTCCCATCGTGATCCCTAACAAGGGGAGGCGGGGGGATGAGGAACGGTTGCGAGATGATCGCGAGTCAGTTGACATAGAGATGCACAGTATAGCCGATGTAGAACAAGGCACCGGCGGCGAGCAGCCACGGCCGCCACCGACCTCCGATCAGAATCTGCAAGAGACAGAGTCCCACCGCCTGCACGGCCAAGATCATGGTGGTCAATGCCGACGGTGCAATCGACCATTCGGTTCCGATCAACCCTACAGTGACTGGGAAAGTGCCTTGAAACACCATGGCTCCTGTGACATTGGCCACGGCGAGCCGGTCTTTCTTGCGATAGAGCCAGAGAAAGCTGTTGGACATCTCCGGTAGTTCCGTGGCGAGCGGTGCGATAAGCAGCGCCAAAATCAACGGCGACATGGCGAATAAGCCGGCCATCGATTCTGCGGCCATGACAAACAAGTGGGCTCCCACTATCAACCCGCCTAAACCTAAGAGAGCTTGGAACGTGATCATCGCATGTGAAGGCGTATCGGCCGCTTTGGCGAAGATAAGCGGATCCAACTCGTTGCCTTCCCCTTCATCGGACGGTGCGAATTTGAGCTTCATGTAATAGATATACAAACAGATCAATATGACTGCCGCGATGAGGTGGATGAGTCTGGAGGGTACGAAGGCGCAGCCCAAGGCGATAAAATATCCGATCATAAAAAACGTGAGGTCCGTCAGCACTTCACGATAGTTGAGGTGAAATCGCGCCGTCCGCTTGCCGACCCTTGCATAGAGCAGCAGAAGAACGGCCAATATGGGCAACACAAGCGTGCTGAGCATGAACGGCGCGCCTAAGATGGCGCCCAAGCCGACCTCCACCTCTTCCCGGCTTTCGCCGAAGAAGATCGCAATGATCGGGATGGAGGTTTCAGGCAGGGTTGTGCCGATTGCGGCGAAGACGCTACCCACGGCACCCTCCGAGACACCCAGCCGCTTGCCGAGCCATTCGATGGCATTGGTAAAGAGCGCGCAACCACCCAGCGTGACCGCCACGGAAACGACAAAGAGGAGAACGTAGTACAGAACAGTCACGCCCCGCCTCGCACGCTTACCATTCTGTTCTTTGGGAATGCTCGTCGATAGGCCAGCAGTGCTTCCTCCATAACCGTCTTGAGGGGGCGACCGGTGCGTTTTGCGATGGTCTTGCAGTCCTCGTATTCGGGCGCGGCTTTTTCCCATCCGGCGCCGACTTCCGCGACTTTCATGCGAACGACTCCGCCTCGGGTCCTGACAGCGATGAATCGTCGGGGGAGGACTCGTCGGCGCACTTCGTGAAAACGTACTCCAAGCGTGGTTGTTTCCTGGAAGAGAACTTCGAGGACGGCATCCACCCTGTCTTCGTTGGCCATGCAGCTCATCACGACGCCTGGTCTACTTTTCTTCATCACGACGGGAGCCAACGCGACATCAATAGCCCCGACTTGAAAAAGCCGTTCCATGAGGTATTCGTAGGTCTGTGGACTGAGGTCGTCGAGATTCGTTTCAATCTGCGTCACGCGCTCGCTCTGACATCCCTCGGCTTTGGACTCTTCTTCGATGAACACGCGCAAGGCATTAGGCCACCCGTCTGGATTGTGGTCGCCGGCCCCATAGCCTACTGCCATACTTTTCATGGCCGGCATAGGGCCGAATTCCGATGCCAATGTCCGGAGCAACGCAACCCCGGTAGGAGTTGCGAGCTCGCAGCACGGGCCAGCAACATAGATCGGGATCCCCTTCGTCAGCTCCGCTACAGCTGGTCCTGGAACCGGCAAGAGGCCGTGTGAGGTCTGAATGGAACCAGCCCCTACATTGATGGGAGACGATGTGACTCGCGTGACGTTCAAGAGATAGCAACCCAGTACGCCTCCGACAACATCAATGAACGAATCCACAACCCCCACTTCGTGAAAGTGGACATCCTTGGGGCTGACGCCATGCGCCACCCCTTCTGCTTCAGCCAACCGATCGAAGACCGACCGACTACGTTCCTTGACCGGGCCAGGCAGCGAGCTTCCCGCAAGGACCTTTCGAATGCGAGAGAGGGTCAGCGGCCGTTGAAACCCCTGTTGAACGATCACATCGACCTTTATCGTCGAGAGCGCGCCACGATGCACCTTGCGCCTTCGCAGGTGGTAACCGTTGAGTTGTAGGCGTTTGAGTCCGCTAATCAAGTCTGTCCACGAGAGACCGGCGCTCACCAGGGCGCCCAGGACCATGTCTCCACTGACGCCGGAAAAACAATCGAAGTGTAAGTGTCGACCCACCGAGTTCCTCAGTCGCTCCATGTAAAATGACCGCACATCTTACCCAAACATATTGCGGAACGGCAATCATTAGTCCATTGTCTACGCTTCGTTGACAGCCTAAGGATGCTATGTTATCCCCCTAACAATGTGTTGAGTTGCATTCGCCGTACATCGTGGCGAACGTCCTCTTCGCCCATGAAAGCTGGTTCGGTGTTTCGTTGAAACCTTCAATTACGCTCCATCGTCCGAAACTCCTGCTCGTGTTTCTCGCCCTATGTGGCTGTCTGACTGCATTCTTCCCAGCAGAGAGTCTCTCAAAGGTGAAACCCTCTCGCGTTCCCAGGCCCGAGCCTGGGCTCAAAATTGTCGGCCTCTCCATTGCCCCGACCCCCTATACTCTGGGCGACGGCCCTCTTCAGTTTTCCGTCACGGTGCAGCTTCCGAAAGAAGTCTATGGAGACCTAATTCTTGAGGTGACATCGCTCATTAGCTCTCCTTCGAAGACCTCGCTCCGATTCCTCACACACCGACAGCCTGTTCTCATCCCAGCAGCGGACAATGGGGAGCTGGAACGATCGACAGTGGCTGTCGAACTTGCTTGGGATGGGCAGGATCACCGCAAGCAACTTGCCGAGGTGGGCACCTATTCGTATGAAGTGAGGACAAAGTTGTTGGCAAACGGAGAGAAGGGGTTACGCACCGTGATGGTCGCATGGCCGAAACGGGGCATGCTGGAAGTGAAATAGTGTCCCCTTGCCTCTTCCACGCCTACCTCTTCACCCCCAACATATTGATCCGGTGCGCGAGACAAGCTGCGCCGAATCCGTTGTCGATGTTCATCACTCCCACACCAGCCGCGCAGGAATTGAGCATGGTCAACAGCGCGGCGACTCCGCCGAAACTCGCACCATAGCCTCGGCTGGTCGGCACGGCAATGACGGGGCAGTGGACCAAGCCTCCCACCACACTCGGCAGGACTCCGTCCATTCCGGCAGCGACGATCACGACTTGGGCTTCAAACAGCCGATCTTTTTTTCCGAGCAGCCGGTGGATGCCGGCGACACCGACATCGTACAGCCGCTCAACGTGGCTTCCCATCACTTCTGCTGTCACACGGGCTTCTTCCGCTACAGGCACATCCGCAGTTCCAGCGGTGACCACGAGTATATGCCCATGTGGCTTCTGTCCGGAGGGGCGAATGGCCACAATGCGTGCATCGGGATAGTACTGTGCCCGACGATCCAGACGACGAATGGCGCGCGCGACGGATGGATCGGCGCGAGTCGCCAGAAACGGCCCCTCTTTCTTGATGAGTGCCCGCGCGATGGCGACGACCTGCGCCGGGGTTTTCCCTTCGCACAAGACCACCTCTGGGAACCCCTGTCGTAACGACCGATGATGATCAAGCGAGGCAAAGCCCAAATCCTCAAAAGGCAGCGACCGTAAGCGCTGAAGCGCCTGTTGCACCGTAACATGCCCTTGACGGACCTGTTGTAACAGCTGTTCGAGTCCTTCCGGATTCATGTCCGTCCTTTCTCTGACTTGGCGTCCCGCTCCATCAAATCACGGACGGCCTGGCTACAAGGTTTGCCGTCATACAGTACGGCGTTGATTTCTTGTATGATCGGCATATCGACCTGATAGCGACGGGCTAACGTGAATGCCGCGCGACTCGTCCGGACGCCCTCTGCGACAGCCTGCATTCCGGCCAATATCGCCTCCAACTTTTCTCCCTTGCCGAGCCGAACGCCGACCGAATGGTTTCGGCTCAGTGTGCCTGTACAGGTCAGCACCAGGTCGCCGACCCCCGAGAGTCCATAGAACGTGCGAGGATCGGCTCCCATTGCCGCGCCCAGCCGGATAATTTCAGCCAGGCCTCGGGTAATGAGGGCCGCGCGGGCATTGAGCCCAAGGTTCAGACCATCGATCACACCGGCAGCCAGCGCCATGACGTTCTTTAAGGCGCCGCCGAGCTGAACGCCGATCATGTCGGCATCAACGTATACACGAAACGCAGGCGTTATTAGCGCACTTTGAAACCACCGTACCAATTGCTCATCGGTGCCGGCCAAACACACGGCAGTGGGTAGGCCAGCGCTCAGTTCCGACGCAAAACTCGGTCCGGAGAGAACCATAAAGGAGCGGTGCATGGACGGAGGCAATTCGTCCTCCATGACCTGGGTCATCAATTTGGCCGTGTCTTCCTCTATGCCCTTGGTTGCACAGACGAACGGCAGGGGACCAGAGATGGAGGGTGCCAACTGATGCAACACGGATCGGGTGAGGTGTGAAGGAACGGCAAACAGAACCCCGTCGCGGTTCCTGACGGCCTCTCCTAGCGAGGAGGTGGCAGTCAAACCCGGAGGAAGAGGGATGCCCTTGAGGAAGGCCGAGTTTTCGTGCGAGGAGTTGATGGCATCGACGACATCGCGCTCATAGGCCCAGAGACGAACCTCCAGACCCTTCTCGGCCAGATGTTTTGCCAGGGCAGTGCCCCAGGCTCCGGCTCCAATAACGCCGATCTTGTTGATCGTGGTCGGCATACGCGATTCAGCCTCATGGCGAAATCATCACCCATCCATTCAGGACGGCGGATTATATAGGAAGCGAGCAAGTACCTGTCAACGAAAGTGGATTGAGCCATGTGGACGGTAGTGGCACTGGGAAAACACGTTTCTTTCCTGTAATCTCTCTAAGCTGTGATCTTTTCTTGGTCCGATTATGCAAATCTGCCCTGCCTGTAGCCTGTCACAACCGGAGATCAATCGTTTCTGTATCCAATGTGGCCGGCGGCTCGACGGTGGATCGGATAGCCCACAAGATTCTCAACACCCTGCTACCTCGGCGGCGGATCAACTCAATCTCACCGTGCTCTATGGGATGGTTGGCGTTCTGGTTCTCGCCCTAGTATTCCCCCCCTGGGAGACCCCGCCGACGCAGACACCGGAGTTTCTCGGCCTGTATTTCATCCTTTCTCCTCCCGCGCCCGAAGCTGTCGTGAGCCGCATGCTTCTGACGATTGAACTCGTCACGATTGCCATTGCCGGCATGTACGGCGCGTTTCTCTTTCGGAAGAAAAAATAGGATCGTCAGCCGTCGTGCGCCGGTCGCCGAGAGACGCCATATCCCACCGATTCAAACGCGACTGGTGATTAACGTCGAGCTTCAGTCCAGCGCTAACGTGAGACATTTAGCCGAGCCGCCCGATCTCATGAATTCATCGAGCTGAACCGGGTGGGTTTCATACCCTCTTCTGCGGAGCCACGCTTGAGTGGAGGGACAGCCGACAGGGAGGACGACGTGTTTCCCGACACAGACGGCATTGCAGGCGAACTTCAAGGCTTCATCTTCAGGAACGGTGAGACGCTGCTTGTCCGGAACACGTTCTGCAATCGCCGCCTGGCCATAGGTATCAAACGCGGCGGGGAAATAGAGGAGATCGCCCCCGCTCAAGGGACAGAAACAGGTGTCCAGATGGTAGAAGCGGCTATCGACGAGTTCGAGCGGAATAATTTCTCGGTGAAAATGTTCGCTAAGAACAGGGAAGACGCGAATATCCGATCGTTGTCGATATCCGCCGAACCAGTATTCCGGGAAGCCCAGGAGATCCCCGGCGCCTTCAAAATAAAGGTCTGCTTCTACCGTCATCACCTCATAGCCATGCCCACGAAACCAATTCTCGAGGTGAGCTTCTTCTCGTTGCCGTTCCGGATATCGGAAGCGACTCACGACAGCGGTTCGTCCAACTACGACGCCGGCATTCGCCGTAAATACGAGATCGGGTAGCTCAGGAATGGGAGTCATTCGTTCGAGAACGGCACCCAGGTTCTTTTCAAGCACGTGTACCAATTCATGCCACTGCCGCACCGCCCGTCCGTGATCCACGCGATTCGTAAGGCGCATCCAGGGATTGATCTCATACTCAATCCCAAAATAATCAGGAGGGCAGACGAGGAGGCGGCTCATGTCGACCTTCCCAACAGCCGGGCGAGTTCCGACAGAAACGATGCTGCATCCATGACGAGGCCGACCGCCTGAAAGCTCCCGCGATCGGCCAGCTTGGTCGGGACCGACGGGTTGACATCAACACAGACTGTGGGGATGGTAGCGGGCAGCAGATTGCCGGTCGCCACGGAGTGGAGCGTCGAGGCGACGAGGAGAGCCAGCCCGACACCGGGGATCAAGGCACGCATCGTGCTTTGTGCTCGAACAGAATCCGTTATCACTCCGGGCAAGGGACCGTCATCGCGAATCGTTCCGGACATGACCACCGGCACACCCTTTTTGACACAAGCCGCCATGATTCCCTGCTTGATCATTCCCGATGTGACCGCCGCCTCAATGCTGCCGATTGAACGAATCCGGTTGATGGTCCTCAAATGGAGTTCATGACCATGCGGGACAGCTCGTCCGGCGCTAAGCCCATAGCCCAGCGACGTGCCGAACAGATCTGCTTCCATGTCATGCGCAGCCAGCGCATTCCCACAAAACACGATATGAATAAATCTCTGTTCAATCAGCCAGGTGAGGGGCTCTCGACCGCCGGCATGAATGATCGCCGGTCCTCCTGCCAACAAGACTTTAGAATCCGTCTGTCCATGCCGATGCCGTTCTCGCAACTGCCTCATCCGAGTCGCGATATCGGCGATGATATGGCTGTGGGGCCGTTCTGCCGATACCTGCGATTCCATGAACCCGAATACATCCCGCTCTTGCGGACGCTGCAGTGGTATGACACGCACTCCCTCTCGACCAATCACGATCTGATCACCACGACGGACTTCGCCCATCGGCATGGCATGGGCGCTGGACCCAGTCTCACTGACCACGATGGCGAGGTCCATCTCGATTCGATCCACATCCAGCCATCGCCCATTGAGTCGGATCTGGGTAGGCAGATGCGTCGTGGCGTAAAAGCCATCGGGTAACACCCCATCGGCGGGCGCTTGGTCGATGCGGCAGTTTGCTTCACGTTCAATCGAGGCGCCGTGTGGTTGAATCGCCTTCAGAATATCGTCTAAGAGCGGCCTCGATCCTGTCTGGATTCGGATACGAGCGCGAGACGGTTCTTCCCTGGTCTTCCCGATGTGAACATCTTCCAGGTCGAATGTTCCCCCCATCATCAGGATGAGATCCAACACCTTCGCCAGCACGAGAGAGTCGATGATGTGCCCTTGAAGGTACACGCTTTCTTGGTATTGGTTCATCGAGGTACTCACTGAATGTGCTCATATTGTATCACCCACCATGGCGAGAGAAAGGAAATGAGAGGAACTAATGCTTCGTGGGAGATACCTTCATTACTTCCCTGCCTACGCTCGTAGCTTAGGCTTCGGGCGGGAGGTTGAGGAAAGGGGATGCGAAGGGCTCCGCACTTGGAGCTAAGAGGTCGGATATCTTTATCGGGCTCCGGACTCTTTGCCGTCGGGGAGATGTGGCCTTAATATCTGATCTCGGAAGTTGTGTGAGCGGTAATTCAAATGTGATGGAATGTCTTACCGAACGTGCTCCTGCGGAGCATGGTCCGCCTTTGCCAAAGCCCGCACTGCTTGGATCTCCGGCATCCGTTGCTCCTCTGTCTCAATGCATTTCGTCCAAGGATGAAAAAGGGTTCCGACGCCTGCTCCGATCATAGCGGTCGCTGCGGTTGGAACAAACAGCGGCCCGCCGATCACGAAACCGGCCCACATTAAAGCGCCGTTGTCCCGTTGCTCGCCGATCTGCACCAGTCGCTCCGCCGGGTAGAGGGGGAACGTGCCGATTTCTGTTCCGAGACTGGCGCTTTCACCGATCGTTCGACAACGTGCTTCAGTCGATACAGGGAAACCGATGAGTGTCAGTATGTGGGCGAATACTATTGATAGAACAGCACCCTTCATTGGTGACCTCCTTAGCGCGGAGCAATTCAATGTGTCTGCTGCAACCGAAGTCGACGAAATCATTCTCCTCTTGCCTCCACCGGCACCTTAAAAAGGTATAGGAATAGGCCGCCGTGATCAAGAGCTTCGAATCAGCGCGTGGTTATCGTAAGGGGCTGGAAGGAGATGGGGGAAGTGTGGCGGCTTGTGAAGCTTGGGTCTTGCGTTCCAGTAGCGTTACGAGACCTTCGCATCGCCTTTCATCAGTTCCCGGAGGACGCTCGTCGCGTAGGCCCCAGGAGGTAAACTGAAAGAGAGGCTGAGGGTATCACCACCCAGTGACCATTCAAGTTCAGCGAGGGGGATGCGAAGCGCTCGACGCTCGCCACGGAATCCGCAAGCCTTCGCGGCGGCGACGAGACTTTCTTTAGTTGCGCCTGCCTCGGAGATGACGGCTTCTTCGATTCGACCAGGCTCGCCACTTGCCCAGGATACCCGCGACCCAAAGAGGATGCCCGTCGGGCTGATTTCGAACCGGTCTGCTCGCGGCTGTTCCTTCTCGGCGTTCTCGACTTGAAAGCAGGCGCCATTCTCCAGCTTCATGGCCCAATCACCGACGATGACCTTGTCGAGATGGTCGATTCTGTCTGCCAGTATCCGGTTGAAGAGGAATGATTGGTAGGAGTTGAGATACCAGATACGGGTGGCGCGATTCATCTTCTCGCGCCGCCGCGCATCGTGCAGCAATAGAGCGCCGATGCGATAGTTCTCACCGTCCTTTCCTTGCCGCTGAGGGCCGAAGTAGTTGGGCACGCCGCGTGTGTGCAGTTGTTGAAGGACGGCAGGCACGCTTTCAGCCGAGTGCCCGGCTACATTGCGGATGACCAAACGGAAGCGATTGCCGGCATGATGGCCGGTTCGTAGCCGATTGCGATGGCGCCCGAGGATCTGCACATTCAGGATCATGTCATCGATGCTGAGGCGAGAGAGCTGTTCCGGCTGGATGCCTTGCAAGGAGACCATCTGAGTCGTCACGGCTCGCGAATCTTTTAGCCCTGCCACGCCGACGGCCTGTGCTTTGATCCCCAATGAAGACGAGAGG
>PHGD01000024.1 GCA_011090425.1 Nitrospira sp. LK70
TGACGTCCAGGTTCACGCGACTCACGGTCCACGGCGACTGCAGGCCCAACAGGTACTGATAGAGTGCGGTGTCTTGCATGGTCGGTTCCTCCTCGGCCGACCATCCTATCCGTTCACCCTACCCACGGGAAACCCGGAAGCACCCTTTTATGCAGCTGCAGACATTTTCACCTTCGGGCTTACTGAGGTTATCTTCGTGCCGACTGAGATCGCCATGAGAGACAAGATAAGCATTTTCCACCTCACATATGGTCCAGATCAAAAACTGGTGAAGTTTGACAAGCCCTGAATCCTCCTGTTCGTTCCAGAAGTTCGCAATAGGCTGAATAATCCCTTCATTTCTCGCGTATTGTTCTCCATTCAAACGAGAAGGGTACCGGCTCTCTCCGAGGCAGCAAGTCCAGTTCTATCTTCAACCGTTCGGCGCGTGCTGCGCTCATCGGATGGGTGGAAAGCCATTCGACCCGTCCCTCATCTTTCTCGGCCAACCGTTGGAAGAAGGTGATCATGCCGGACGGATCGATTTTGGCCCGATAAAGGAGCTGGAGGCCGGTCAGGTCCGCCTCCGTCTCCTGTGCCCGTCCGAACTTCAATGTCATCAATTCAACACCGAGCTGCTTCATCACCCCACCCAATCCCGGTGGATTCCCCAACACGATCGACAGGACGGCCACAAAGCCTAGTTGCTTGACGATACGTTCCAGTCCATGCCGCTGCAGCACATGGTTCAGCTCATGAGCCAGTACACCAGCCACTTCTTCCGGCCTTTCCGCTTTCTTCATCAATCCCGTGAAGACAACGATGTACCCACCAGGCAGGGCAAAGGCATTTACCACGTCGCTTTTCACGATGGTGATCTCGAATCTGTAGGGGTTCTCTGGAATCTGGTCGGTCAGGCGATGGGTCATCTCGGTAACGGCGGCCACGGCGGGGCCTTCTTTCATGACTTCCTGACGAGCAAGAAAGTCACGATACGCGGACTCGCCCAGCTTCCGCTCCCACTCGATCGGGATACGATCGACGGCCAGTTCTACCAGCAGATCGCTCCCAAACCAGAGTCCCAGCACCGAGGCCAGGAGCGCCCCTCCAACGATAGTCCACACGATCCGGCGCCGTTGCCGCACCTGACGAACCTGTTCCGCCGCTCGTTCGAGCGGTATCGTCAAGTGATCGGGCGCCGCTTGTCGGAAGGCACGAATTACGTCGGGGTTCTTGAGATACAGCGTTCGCTGCCCTGTCGGTCCTGTCCATGTCGCGACAAGCTGGTCATGATCCAACCCACCCGCTGAAACGGTCAGCTCTGCAAATGGCACGGATTCCGAACGGCGCTCGCTCGCATCAGAATCCGAGAGAAAAGTCATCGTGAGGCCATGTCCTTCGACATGGACAAGGCACGGCAGACCAGTGGCGGAGAATTCATCACCAAAACAGAGCGCATTAGGCTGGAAGGACATGTGGTTCGTCAGACGCCACTCGTCAGTCAGAGAATGGGACTATCTTCTGCCGCATCCATTCACCGCGTGGGACGGTTGACGATTGAGGCCCTCATCACTCGGTCACTGGAATGAACTGCCGTACCCACGCTCCAAAACCGCCTGGATTGCGGCTCTGAATGAACACAAGGCCCGGTCCACGGAATCGGCAGACAAAACCCTCGCCCGAGGTGAAGCTGGCGACCCATCCCGAAGTGGCCTTTTCGATGTTGTACGAGGTGGTCGTCGACCAAGCAACCAGATGGCTATTGTCCACGATATATTCCTGAGCCGGTTTCAACTCGATCTTGTGAACGGCTCCGAAGCTGTTCAGTAGGAGCATTCCCTTTCCGCTCATTTTGAGGATGAAGAAGCCCTCCCCGCCCAACAGTCCACGGCTCATACTCTGCATCTGACTATCAATCGTCACCCCATCGGCACCAGCCAGGAATCCATCCTTTTGCACCATATACTCGCTGACACCATCGAGATCGAGAACGACAATCTCGCCCGGCACTGTCGGCGCAAGCAACACTTCGCCGGCACCGCGACTGGCGCGCAAAGTCTGGAAGAAAAACTTCTCTCCCGTCAGAAACTTTCGTGACAGCGCTCCGAGAAACCCTCCCTCCATTTTGCTTTCAATGTCGATAGTCGGCGAGCAGGCCACCATCGCACCTGACTCAGCCTTGATGTGCTCACCCTCTGCCAACTCAACACGCACCATCGGAAACGCACCGGGATATAAGATCTCGCTCTTCATCTTCCCTCTCCCCTTTCTTTCACCTCACCCATCCATATACCCTCTGACTCGGCTCCGGTCCTTCTTCCAGATAGCTCATTCTGAGCCGACCTAGGGCGTCATTCGGCACCTGGCGCCGTTTTGCCTCGACATCGACCCCAAACAGCCTAGCCGAGTTTAACCCAAAAACCTGTTCCTTCGTCCGCCTCGTCAGAGGCTGATACTGATGCTTCTCGATCAATTCCTCGGGGATCTGAAATCGCCGAAACGCCTCGATTTGCCATTGCGGCGTTCCATACCAGATGGAGTCTGTTCCCCACAGTACGTGATCGACCCCGAACGAGCGGATAATTTGCCCCAGCAGATGCGCACAGATCAACGGATAGGTCGTCACCAATTGCGCGAAGGTCGAACCCAGCTCCATATAGATATTCGAGATACTCGGTTCCACTTCCTTCATCCGGCAGAACTCGGTGGTCCATGGAATTTCGCCGGTCTTCGCAAATATCTGCTCGATCGAGGCCACGCCTCGGAACCCGGAGTGATACACCAGAAAGGCAAGATCTGGAAAGTCCTTCGCCGCCTTGATCAAATCTCTTGGATGATTGTAGTCCGGCACGGGACCGAGAGGCAGCCCCTTGTGGACACATATCCGCTTCACGTTGAGCTTTCGCGCCTGTTCCAGCATTGGATAGGCGATGTGCTCATCATCCATCCGCCAGCCTCGGTCGAACCCCTTCGGGCAGGAACCGGTGTAGCATTTCCACGCATCCACCTTGAGGGTTTCAGCCTGCATCGCCATAAATTCTAAATCAGCTGCACCCAGTTGTGGTGTCGCCAGACCGTGAGCCAGCATCCGTTGCGAGCCGGCCAACCGATTGATCTCATCGCGAATATGAGCCATCTCCTTCGGCGGGACGACGGCCTCCTGAGGATAGGGCCCCGGCGGCGTACTGATCAACCCGACGGTCGTTTCGCTGTCGAAAAACACTTCTTTCACAAAATTCTTCCATGACAGATCCTCAAGGGTGCCTCGGTCCCCCACAAGTTTCGGGTTGAGCCCCGCCTCACGAATGTGCCTTCTCAACGACAGGAGTGCCTGCTTGGAAACCGCGCCCTTGCGATTGCCTTCTGCATTAGCCGGGTCATAGTGGGAACTGACGTAGTGGGTTTGGACATCGAAGATAAAATATGGGTCTCCCTGCTGTTCGGCAAACGCCGCTGTTTCGAACAGCTCAATTTCTCCGATGTTGAAAAATCGGCCGAATATGGTGTTCATGGCCAGCAGCGCCGCCGCCATCCCGCCGGTGGTCTTCAAGAAGTCTCGCCGTGTCAATCCACGCTGAGCTGCAGCCTTTTCCACTAACTCTCTTGTTATTCGTTCGACGTGCGCCTGTTCAGCCGTTTGACAAATCGGGAAAAACTCTTCGTTGGATACGATCTGCGTTGGAACAGCAGTTGGAAACGTCGCGCCCTTCTTCACGGAGAGACTTTCAAGGAATGGTCTCGGTGAATGTCCCATGACACACCTCTTAATCTATACAAGGCCCACTGATTGTGTGAAATACTCCGAGCGCTGTCAAGCAAGCGATGTTGGGACAGACCGGGAGTAGTGTGGAAAGGCTTATCTGGACTTGGATGAAGCGGCTGAAGTTTTCGCAGAAGCGGCAGACGTTTGGACAGCAGGAATCTCTACCACCACATCCGACTGAGGATCGGCATCTTGATCCTTCCCATCCCGCCCGACACTGTAAAGAAGGCCTTTTTTCATGTTCACCAACATCGGCAATCCCGTATAGGGGTCATAGAAACTTTGTCCTGCTTTCGCGATCCTTGTGAGGAGATCTCCATCTAGAGAGCCACGTCTGAGCCAGGCTTGTAAGCTGGCAAGCCGGAGGTGGGCCTCTGTATCGACCACGAATCCGTTGTACCGGTCCCATGGAGCAAGCGGTTCTAGACCGACAATATTCTCGATAGGATTAGTGAAATAGTCCGTCAGGCCGGATGCCGGAAAGTGTATGTAGGTTTTCCACTTCGGCAATGACCCATATCGCCCTTCGCCGGCAGCTTTGTACGACGCGTCGTAATATTCTGCATAGGCGTTGAGACGGCGTTGCACCGGCAAAGGGAGAGCCAATGCCACCATCTTGTACAACGGCTGTTCTTCAGCCCTCACGGCTTTCAGCTGAGCGTCGTACATCTTTGAAGCGACGACTAGTTCGCTCTGCATGGGCCAGCGCAGCGAGAGCTCCACCTGATCAAGCGGCCGAAGGAATTTCGAGATGCGGCCCAGATATTTTCCGTCGAAGTCAGAACGGACGAGTAACCCCGAGGCGATTGCGATATCATCATTGATCGCCTGCAGGGCCAGCATTTTCACGGCAAGGGTCCTGGCTTGACCCAGGATGATGCGCCACGTTTCCATGTCCGTTTCAAGTCGTTCGACGCCGATATCGGCACCTTGCAGAAAGCCATCCGACACATGGAGTTGGTGAGCAAAGACCATTGCGGTACAAGAAGGAGCAGTAGGTTGACCAAACCCCCAATCTTCAAAGGGAAGCTTTTTCCACTGACCATATCGATTGAGCGTCGATTGATGCTCATTGCTCCATCCCTTAATGGTGTCTTGATGGGACTTGAACTCACCGAGGGGATCTGATCCGCGAACCCACCCGCGCATGACATCGGCTGATGCATTTGCCCCCTTGATCGTCCTCGATCTCGATCCACCAAAACAGGCCGACGCAGAATCGCCATCGTTCACCTCAGACTTCCGATCATATCCCGCCTGTATCGGATCGTGACCGACCGGCGCGTCAATCCCGAGGAGGAGAAAGTAGCCGTTTTTCTTGAAATCCGACAGAGTCCGTTGAGGAGTGGTCGTGAGGCGTTGAAATGCCGGAGACGGTGATTCTTCCATGATAATCCAGGTCAGTCCGACAGCACCGATTCCTAACACCATCAGAATCACGGAGAGCATCACCAGACTCACACATGTCACCACAATAGCCCGCGTGGTCGAGAAGCAGGAGCCGACAAATCCCGCAATCGCAACGCGGGCTCGACTCAGCGTCGTACTGGATTTTCGAACTGGTTTCAACTCCACTACATGTTCATGTGGCTCAGTCGGTCTGACATTTCGGGATGATTCAAAGCGCGCATCAACTGCGGCTGCAGCCACTGACGTAGACCGGGTGACTTCCTGCCGTTCTGAAATCAACGGGGGCGCCTGGGCAAAAGGCGTGGCTTGAGATGGCTCGATAAACCGAATCGATTCTCCAGCTTTGACCCATTCCGCTTGTGCGGGCACTGGCTCAGGAACCGGTGCAGGAATGAGAGTTCGCACCTCAACAATCGCCACTGCCTGCGGTTGCTCCTCCCGGACCTGTACCTCGGTCGGCTCTTCACTGAGATGAGGACCGGTCGCCTTTTCAGACGGCAGTTCCAAAATATTGTGTTGCGTAAGTAGCGGGACGGAAGATGGAATCTCGCTGGTTTCACCACTCAACGGCTCGCAGGTCGGTTGTGATGGGGCAGCGGGATGTTCTGCCGTAGATTCCTGATCGAGGTTCTGAGCGGTAATTATCGTACGATCAGCATCCGCCATCAAAACGGGGGCGGCACTCTGAGACGAAACCGCTGCAGGAGACACTACATCGTCTGTGACCTGTCCATTCGCATAAACCGACGATATTCTCGTTTTGAGAGAGGCTTCCGAAGGCGGCGATGCAGACATCGTAGGACCGCTCACCACCGGAAGCTGTTGGTCCAGTTCTGCCAAGGCAGGGGCGCTTTCTGGCATGGAAGTGGTTTGTCCCAAATCAGCAACCGGTATCTCAGGCTCAGTCGAGACCGGTATCTCACGATCCGGAGTAATCGAAAATGCTCCCGTTTCTGCAACAGGGCGAGGTGGAGAGATCGGAGGTTGTGCTTGATCTTCACCTATTCTCGTTACCAAATCCTTGTCAGCTTCACCAGCTGATTGAACTATCGCTGACTCCGTGTCCTCGGCATCCGGCTCAGCTGTTTGCGCCGGGAGAATCGAGATGACCGACTCCTGAACTTGATCCCAAGGCATCGGCGCAATTTGAAATCCAGATGCGGTTTGGTCTCTCAACGACACTGATTCTTCTCGCTTCGGAATTTCAACCGCTTGATGTTCTAACACTTGTTCCTGGGGTGGGGAGGCGACTGCGGGAAGTGCTTCCTCGACGTTCGTTTGTGTTACTTCAGCTGGGGAGACATTTGCTGAATGATCACTTCCGAATTTCCATGCACTATTAAAGACTGATTCCCATGAGAAGCCTGGTTGCTTCCATGGTGCTGAAATCTCATTGGCTGAAACCGACTCGGGATTCGATGGAGCACTGGTCTCAGGAGAGGCTTCAGCAACGACTTCTTTTGAATTAGTGTCGACAGGCTGCTGGAGGGAGGGTTGTCGATCCTCGGCCTCTATTGGGCCAGCGATCGACGATTCCTTGTTCAAGGAGGCGGGTGCTGATATCTCTTCCATCTGGGAAGAGAGTGTGCCGCCGGTAGCATCGAGGGACTGTACTGTGGGTTCAAGCGATGGTACCGAAGAATCGGCAGTCTCCGTGGGTGCGGAAACCAGGGATGAGCCACTTACACCAGACGATGCCCTTGGTTCAACCTCGGCCAATAAACTGTCTTGCTGTTGAGCTTCGGCATGACCACCTGTCGACACAGCTGGATCCCACCCAGGTTGTGCCTCTGATCTCTCCGCATCGGGTACGGATGAGGAAGCGGATGGATGGCAACCTCCAAGAGCAACTTGTCCGGAACAATCATCCGTCTGAGGTCCAGAAGGAACACTCTTAAATTCACGCGTGTAAGTTTCTTCCCCTGCATCGCTTCCCCCTTCATTCGCGCTGCTCGCTGCCTGCTCTTGTAACGGTGGATCAGCGAGCCGCAATTCTCCATGGAAAGTCAGTCCTGGCTGTGCTGGAAGGTCCGTGATCGTCGGCGGAATAGGAAATCCTGAGAGGCCCGAGTCCTCGACTACTTTGCGGTCCTCCGGCACCATCGTCTGAGCATCCTGAATTTCCCGCGGCATCACCCCATCCACCGGTTCACAACCTGCCTGAGTACCCTGACCTCCCTCAAGCATGTCGAGTGATGGAGCGACAATCGATTGTCCCGATTCGCTGGGCTGACGGGCCAGCAACTCACCGGTTTGTGCGTCGAAGAAGGAGGCCAATCGAAAGGCCTCCGGACTCGCGGGGGCAAGCTCTCGTATTTTTGCATAGAGTAGAGGGGCATGGCGTGGATTGTCGGGATCAGGGTCTTCGATCAGGATATCGATCGCCTTGGCATACTCAGCCGCAGCCTCGAGTGCATCTCCTTTCTCCTGATAGAGCGTCCCAAGTTTCTCCAGGAATGGAACGCATCGCGGACCGGCGGCTAAGTACTCTCGAAGCAACGATTCTGCGAGCCAATAATCTTGACGCTGAAATGCTTCGCTGATGAGTGAGTCAAAGGCTTCTCTCGCCGGGATAAGGCTCCCGAGGCGAAGGTGGAGGGTAGCGAAAAGTCGCCGCGCCTCCATGTTGTGAGGATCGAGTGTCAGCAATTCCTTCAGAGCGACAGAAGAACGCCCATACTTTCCCGCATTCATTTGCGTGATGGCTTCCTCAAGAAGAGCGGTCTTCCTGCTGTAGCCCACCACACCACGCTTGTGGCCATGGCTGGCCTGGGTTTTATCAGATTTTAGAGGGAGTTTTTTGTTTGCACGCACACAACAACCTTAGCAGATCCCTACATCTGAGAGTCTGTATTTACGGCCCATTTCCCTCCCCACTATCCCCTTAGGAGTGGGCATTGACATAGGGATGAAATCTTTTTGGGCACTGCAACTTGGATGCCCAGCTCTCAAATGAGTGACCAGATCAAATGTTTGAAAATTAAGGGCCTGACCGAGGAACGTTCATTTCATTTCCATCGCCCATCCAATTTTGGACGGACCGTTGCCCTTCCTGATTGATCAATCGTAGAGCGGCACAAAATCAGATATGCGATGAGAGAAGCAGATCAATCAGTGCGTTGGGATAATGTACGGAGAACATGACGTACTACAGTCGACCCACACCACAACTATGACCGCACAGCCTGCCTGAACCTGCAAGATGCTCGTCATGTCGTAGCTGCGTTTCTAGGCACAGGCTCGTGACTCGTCACACATATAGCCTCTCTTTCTCGGATGTTTTGTGAGAGTCTTTACCGATCTGCGAATAGCCGGCTCCGCGGCTCAAGGAAAGAATCAAGCTGTGGAAATAGACCCCTCTTCCACACACAAGCTTAGGCTCCCTTTCCAAAAACCTCATCCTGGTTGTGTCATTCGATACGCCTATGATACGGTCAGGCTCACGTATTCGGCTCAATTGGTACCACCGATACCACCGAATCAATAGTCCATCGTGCAAGCCCTTTCAATAGGTTGTCGTCCATTGAAAACAACCAGGAGACTTGAAGCCTGTCTGGCTTTGTTCCTGTTTCTCTCCTTGGCCATCCCTCCTCCTCTATTCTCGCAGGGTACAGGAGGCCACCCAGCGAAGGTGGCGCTAGATTTTAGCGATGTGGATGTTCCGATCTTTGTCCGCTTTATCAGCGAACTGACCGGGAAGAACTTCGTCTTGGATGAAACCATTAAAAAACAGGGGGGGAAAATTTCAGTGTTTTCTCCCACCAAGGTTTCGTCAGAGCAGGCGTACAACATGTTCGTCGCGGCATTGGAAGCCGCTCGGTTGGCAGTCGTTCCCAAAGGGGGGAATGTGTATCAGGTCGTTCCGATGGGGGATCTACCTCCCGAACGCGGTGTATTCGTGTACAAACTCAAGAACGCCAATGCCACAGATCTCGCTGCCGTCTTGACGAACCTGGTTGCACGCTCACAAACCGTTGCACAGATGACGCCCGGCACGAGGCCCCCGATCAGACCCTTGACGGAATTCGAGGCTCCGGTCCAAGTGTTTGCCGATAAGGCAACGAACTCGATCGTGATCAGTTCGACCAAGATCGCCTGGAATCATCTCCACCCAGTGATCCGCGACCTGGACATCAAGCGCAGGCAGGTATTCGTGGAAGCCGTCATTCTCGAGGTGCAAGTCGACCGGTTGAGACAGCTCGGCACCGATCCCACGCAGATCATCGCTGTAGGAGGGAATGATATGATTCGGGGGCTCGTCGGACTCAACCGAACACCGGAGGACATCTCAACTCTTGCGGCGGCCATCGCAGGTAGCGTGGCCACGGGCGGTACACTCCCAGCGGTGATGAACACGGTTAATGTCCGCGCCTTCCTCCATGCCCTGCTGAGTATGACCGACACCAACGTCCTCTCCACTCCGCAGGTGCTGGCTGCGGATAATCAGAAAGCCAAGATCGTAGTCGGCGAGAATCGTCCTTTTCCAACCGGACAGGCCCAAGGCATCACGGGTGGGACCCTCGTGACAATTGAGCGGAAAGACGTAGGTGTTACCTTAGAGTTGACACCACAGGTACTCGAAGATGAGTTAATTCGCCTTGAAATCAAGCAAGAGATCACGGCGATCGCAGACAATGTGGCTCAAACGATCGGCACCGGCACCTCCTCTGTCCCGGTCGGACCCACAACGACCAAGCGATCCATGGAAACAACGACGATTGCCCAGGATCAACAGACGCTCGTTATAGGAGGATTGGTGCGTGACAATATCACACTCAGTGAACAGAAAATTCCATTGCTGGGAGACATTCCGTGGATCGGCTGGCTGTTCAAGTCTCAGACTCGCACGAGCGAGAAACTCAATCTCCTTGTATTCCTGACTCCTCACGTGGTGCGAGATCAGAGCGACATGGTCGAATTGAACGCGAGAAAGGCTAGGGATGCGAATTCTCTGCAACGGGAGAACCGCATCGAGGAACCTACTCGGCTGAAGCAAGATCTGCTTGAACGACTTGAGCTCCCGTCGACAGTCGCTCCGTCCTCCTCAACGGAAAACCCCACCAAGCCTTAAGGCCGACACATTCGTGGATCGCCGCGACTCTGCTGTCACACTCTGTAAAGAGTAGTTCAACGAACCCCTGATACCAATCCACAAGTCACCATGAGCCCCCCCTCCGAGGAATGGCCTCTTGCCGTCTACCTGGATAGACTGCGGCCTAGGAGGACATCGCTATGGTAGACCAACCGGTTAACTGGCGACTACACCAGCGGCTTCCTGTGGCATATCCTGTGATATTCGGAGGCGCCCCGTTTGTCGGTGAAGGAATGCTGTCGGACCTCTCCATCTCGGGCTGCTCCGTTAGCTGTGAGCGGACCGTCCTCAAAGGTAGCTATATCAAGCTGAGCGTTGTGTTGCCCGATCCAACATCCTCTCTCTTCATTGAGTTAGGGAAAATTCGCTGGGTTCGTGAAAATGCCTTTGGCGTTGAGTTCATTCGTGTGCCCACCCTCACTCGGCACCGATTGGATCGAGTCATGTCTCAAGCGCCGACCCTAGACCTGAACTGCTTGCCGACATTGGTCTGAACGTCAATCGAACCTCTCAATTCCAGTTGACACCAGACAGGTATCCTCTGCTGCGATACGCTAAAGGCTAGAATCCAATGAGAGAGCATAGGAGGTAGTGGGCGCATGAGTGAGGCAACCGCGATGTATTGGATGGAGAGGGGGAACTGCTCTCGGAGTCGGCGTTCAGCCAGGCCAACACCGGCTGAACGCCACGCTGCACCGCGATAAGAAAGCTGCGTTGCTCCTACACGACCTTACGGCTTTATGTCATAGTGAAGCGACAAGCCGAAATGCACCAAGATCGTATTGATCGTGGAATCATATGTATTAACATACGGACCGGGCCCACTAGACAATATAGCGAGACTGCCCATATCGGAATTCCCATACCGATCTGTCGTCAGCCCGCTGTGATTGGCCATGAGATACTTCGCCTCGACAAACGCAGCCAGGTACTTGAAGATATGCGCCTTCACTCCTCCCACTCCCATCCACCCGACAGTCGTGTCCCGTTGGTCGGTGATGGCGTTGAGAAGATTACCCCCCCGGAATCCACCTGGCTTCATCTCAATCTGATGCGCTCCCACGCCGATCCCGAAATATGGATGCCACCGCCCGTTGGGATAGGTCTCGGAAATCGCCATCGGGTAGCGAACCAGGAAATTGCCGCCGACGTAGATGCCTTGTATCTCAGTCGTGGTGCCTTGATTGGCGAGCCCATTAATATTCCCAGCCCCCGTGGGGCTATTATTATACCAGTCGACGCAGCAGCCCACGTCCGGGTACCAAAGAAAGCCGGTAATTTCAAAACCGAGATCGAATCCCGCCAGTTTGCTTCTGGTTGGGAACCAAACCCCCGCGTTGCCACCGACCGAGAAAGAATCCTGATAGGGGATATTTGGCATCACCGTAGGCTGTGACCCGTCAGTAAACGTAGCGGTCTCACTGCTCGGCAGTGCTATGCCCGCCATAAAGGAAAGATACGGCTCGATCGTCCCGGATGACATGGTTGGGGGATTAGGCGATAGGGCATAGGGATCGGCGACCCGTTGGCTGTACGGATCTTCCGCCCGAGTGACCTCAGCGTAGCCAACGACACAGAGAAGGCAAATCATCGCCGAAATTCTCGTTTTCATTCATCGTCCTCCCACGGTAAAGAAAACATGTTCTTCGACGAATTTGGGTCGCGAAATCCGTTCTCCGTCAGTCTATCATCGACGGTCAGTGAGGCAAGGCGAGACGTTGGCGTCTTCGTGAAACTCGAATCGACACCCGGTTCGGCTGTTGCGGTTCTTGACATGAGACTCCACTCATCCGCCTCTCAGAGCGATCAGGAGGGGATGCTCTTCTCGCACCGTAGGGGCGGACGGCGCCCACAGTAGCAACCCCGAGTTCGGTTTTGAAAATAGATAAAACGGATTGGAGCTATCGGTAAATCCAATATCCCAACAGGTATGACTGTGGCGACGGAATACTTGACTATTGATCGAGCCTTTAGCAGCCGCCATCACGAGTCGCTTCTCATCTGACTCCGGAACATCAGCGAATACCTCATTGGAAGACATGATGACGTCACACCCACGGCACTGAGCAGAGGCGATGGACATCCCATCGAATTGAGTTGGGAAAAATCCGCCGGGTCAAGGAACATACCTTCGGTGTGGAATTCATCCCTGTGCCGACACTCACCCGACAGAGGCTGAATCGGGCTGTCTCTCAAGAGGCGAACCTCCTCTCATTACCCGCCTAAGCTCCACCGTTATCCAATGACGATAGGCCTCGTCATCCTTAGGGATCAACTGGTGTCGGGCCTTGCCCGATAGATGGGAATGCAGTGAGGAGAAGGAAGATCGGAAGCGAGAACATTTGGGGCCGATCGCCCCCCACCGCGAGCGGTGGGGGAGGTAGTGATATGGCGCGACCCTACGGCCTGAAGTCAAAGTGAACCGCCAAGCCCGCATGCACCAGGATCGTGTTGATCGAGGATGAATACTCATTCATAACTAGAGCATTTCCCGTGAGTGAGCCGGGTATGGATAAGCCATACCGATCCGTCGCCAGGTGGTCGTGATGGGCCATGAGATACTTCGCCTCCACAAACGCAGCCACGTACTTGAAGAGATGCGCCTTGACTCCTCCAATTCCCATAAACCCGACAGTCGTAGCCCGTTGGTCGGTGATGGGGTTCGTAGTTAAATCACCCCCAGGGACACAACAGGAACTAACTCCTCGGTTTCCACCAGGCCTAAACGACATCATATGCGCTCCCACGCCGATCCCGACGTACGGATGCCACCGCCCGTTGGGATAGGACTCGGAAATCGCCATCGGGTAGCGAAGCAGGAAATTGGGGCCGATGTAGATGCCTGACATTTCAGTCGTGGTGCCCTGAAACTGTCCGGATGCATTGGTCTGCCCATTAAAATTTTCCACGCAGCAGTTCACGTCCGGATACCAAACAAACCCGGTGATTTCAACGCCGAGATCGAATCCCGCCAACTTGTTTCTGGTTGGAAACCAGATCCCCCCGCTGCCACCGATCGACATGCTACTCGCATAGTCGACATTCGGGATTATCGTAGGCTGTGTCCCGTCAGTAAACGTGGCGTCCGCACTGCTCGGCAGTGCTATGCCCGCCATAAAGGAAAGATAGAGCTCGTTCGTCCCGGAGGACATGGTTGGGGGATCGGGCGATAGGGCATAGGGATCGGCGACCCGTTGGCTGTACGGATCTTCCGCCCTGGTGAGATCCGAATAGCCAAGGACACAGAGGAGACAAATCATCGCCGAAATTCTCGTTTTCATTCATCGTCCTCCCACGGTAAAGAAAACATGTTCTTCGACGAATTTGGGTCGCGAAATCTGATCTCCGTCAGTCTCTCGTCGATGGTCAGTGAGGCGATACGAGACAATGGCGTCTTCGTGAGACTCGAATCGACCCCCGGTTCGGCTATTGCGGTTCTTGGCATGAAAGTCCACCAATCCGCCTCCAGAGCGATCAGGAGGGGACACTTTTCTCGCACCGTAGGGGCGGACGGCGCCCACAGTAGCAACCCCGAGTTCGGTTTTGAAAATAGATAAAACGGATTGGAGCTATCGGTAAATCCAATAGCTCACCATGACAATCGTCACACCTGCGTCACTGAGCAGAGGCGAGGGACATCCCATCGAGATAACACCGACGAAGTTGTGACAGAGGAGGATGCCGACGGAAGAATGTACCTGGGAACTACCGTCCTAGCGCTTGTTTGACCGCCGCACCGATCTCAGCTGGATTCTTGACGACCTTGACGCCGGCCGCTTCCAGGGTTTTCATCTTTTCAGCTGCGGTGCCTTTGCCACCAGAGATAATCGCGCCGGCATGGCCCATGCGGCGGCCTGGAGGCGCGGTAATGCCGGCGATGAAGCTGATCACAGGTTTCTTGATGTTGTTTTTAATGAACTCAGCCGCTTTTTCCTCGGCGTCGCCGCCGATCTCTCCGATCATGACGATCGCTTGAGTTTCGGGGTCCTTCTCAAACAGCGGCAAGACATCCACGAATCCCGTGCCGTTCACTGGATCACCGCCGATACCGACACAGGTCGTCTCTCCCAATCCTAACGTCGAGAGTTGGTGCACTGCTTCATACGTCAAGGTGCCGCTGCGAGAGACGACTCCAACGACACCCTTCTTATGGATAAATCCCGGCATGATACCGATCTTGGCCTCGTCTACCGTGATCACGCCGGGGCAGTTTGGTCCGATCAAACGACCGTCGCGGCCGCGAAGCGCACGTTTCACCTTGACCATGTCGTTGACGGGAATCCCCTCAGTGATGCAGATGACCAACTTGATACCGGCATCGGCTGCTTCGAGAATCGCGTCGGCACAGAACGGCGGCGGCACGAAGATGAGCGAGGTATCGCACTCGGTCTTCTTCACCGCATCGGCCACCGTGTTGAACACCGGGATGCCTTCCACTTCTTGCCCGGCCTTCCCCGGCGTGACTCCCGCGACGACTTTTGTCCCGTAGGCTTTGCATTGGATCGCATGGAACGACCCTTCCTTGCCCGTAATGCCTTGCACCACCACCCGCGTATTTTTATTGACTAAAATGCTCACGATTCCCTCTTTTCTTCCTCGCCTCCCCATCTTCGGGGAAAGCTGCTCACCATTCATGTGAGGCGCGGGGCCAGGTCCCTACTGCGCGCATGCAACGAGCACCGCCCTCTATTTTGAAATCACTATAGGTCTTGCGTGCGCGTTGCGCGAGCAACGGGACCTGGTCCCGTGACTCACCAAGCTCCTACGCCGTTTTCCCCGTCAATCTCACAATCTTCTGCGCCGCCTCCCACAGATCGTTCGCCACTTCGAGCCTCAAGCCCGACTCGGCCAACAGCTTGCGGCCCTCCTCTGCGTTCGTCCCTTGCAGACGCACAACCAACGGCACCGAGATCTTCACTTCCTTGGCCGCTTCGATCACTCCATGCGCGATCCGCTCGCAGCGGACGATGCCACCGAAGATATTGATGAAAATACCCTTGACGTTCGGGTCTTTCAGGAGAATGCGGAAGCCGGCGGCCACCGTTTCTTTCGTCGCGCCGCCGCCCACGTCCAGGAAGTTGGCCGGCTCGCTTCCGGCCAGCTTGATCACGTCCATCGTCGCCATGGCAAGGCCTGCACCGTTCACCATGCAACCGATATTGCCGTCGAGCTTCACATAGTTCAGGTTGTTCGCCGTGGCTTCGATTTCGAGCGGCTCTTCTTCATTCAGATCGCGCATCTTTTGCACGTCTTCATGCTTAAAAAGGCCGTTGTCGTCGAACGAGACCTTGCCGTCCAGGGCCACCAGCGTTTTTTCCTTCGTGATGATCAACGGGTTGATCTCGACCAGCGCCGCGTTCTTCTCCATGAACAGACGATAGAGATTTTCGAGCAGCTTGACGAAAGGATTCATCACCGTCGGTTCGATGGATTGGAGGCCGAGGGCAAAGGCGACGTTGCGCCCGTTGTGTCCCTGGAATCCCACCGCCGGATCAATCGCCTCCTTGACGATCTTTTCCGGAGTATGGGCGGCCACCTCCTCGATTTCCATGCCGCCTTCGGTGCTGGCGATGAAGGTCGGCCAACCAGTATCGCGATCGACCAAGATTGAGAGATACAGCTCCTTGGCGATGTTCGCCCCTTCCTCCATCAGGAGGCGATGGACCCGGCGCCCCTTCGGACCGGTCTGGTGCGTGACCAGCGTCTTGCCGATCAACTCCTTGGCCAAGCCGGCCACAGCAGCCTTATCTTTGGTGATCTTGACGCCGCCGGCCTTCCCCCGTCCTCCGGCATGGATCTGGGCCTTGACGACGAATACTGGTGTATTCAGCTCGTTGGCCCAGGCCGTCGCAGCGTCCGGGGAGGTGATCTCCTTCCCGCGAGGCACCGGCACGCCGAATTGCGCGAAGAGAGACTTGGCTTGGAATTCATGCACATTCATTCTCTACCTCATTCAAAAAGGACTGCGACGGGAACGTTTCTTACTGCGCCCCTTCTCACCCACCCACCCTAAGGGCGCCGAGAGGCGCCCTTCACCCATTGCGAGCACCGCCAAACAGAACTTGTTCGACCCGGAGCCCCCTCCAAATAATCTTGGCGACGGGATAAAATTCCATTTCGTGTGCCGCGTTGCGCGAGCACAAGAAATGCCCCGTTGCAGTCCTAACCCGCTTTCCTGGTATAGGCCGGCAGGATCATCGGTGAGATCACGCCGCTTACATTCCCGTGCTGCTTTGCCTCGGCGCGGAACCGCTCGAGATGCTCCAATGTGAGCTTGCCCTGCTTCATCGATCCGGCTCGCCCTGCCGCCGTCAAACCGGATCGCTTGCCGTAGACCATCAGGTCGAGGAGCGAGTTGCCCATCAATCGATTACGTCCATGCAGCCCTCCGGACGCCTCGCCGGCCACGAAGAGGTTCTTCACGTTCGTTTCCGAGTTCGTATCGATCTTCACCCCGCCGTTTTGGTAGTGCAGGGTCGGATAGATCAACACCGGGTCCTTGCTGATGTCGATGCCGAACCGCTCGAATTGCAGCATCATCGCCGGGAAATGTTTCTCCACTGTGCCAGCCCCGTGTTCGACATTCAAGATCGGCGTATCCAACCAGACGCCGACACGGCCCGACATCGTGCGGATGCCGCGGCCTTCTTCGCACTCTCGGATGATCGAGGACGACACCACATCGCGGGTATCCAGCTCGTTTACAAACCGATCGCCCTTGGCGTTGACCAGCTGGCCGCCTTCGGATCTGATGCCCTCCGTGACCAACGCGCCGATCAATTGCTCCGGATAGACGGCTCCCGACGGGTGGTATTGAAACGTGTCGATGTGCGCCAGCTTCGCTCCCATGCGGTAGGACAAACAGAGCCCATCGCCGGTCGCGCCGTAGTGGTTGCTCGTGGGAAATCCCTGAATATGAAGCCGGCCGATCCCACCTGTCGCCAGAATAACCGACTTGGCCGCGACCACGACATGGCGCTGATTGTCGAGATCTTTGAAGATCGCCCCGGTGCAAGCGCCGCTGTCGTCGCTGAGCAGTTCAATCGCCGCGACGAATTCCAGCAGCTGAATCTTCTGGTTGAGGACCTCATCCTTGAGCACCCGCATGATCTCCAGCCCGGTATAGTCCGAGCAGGTCACGAGTCGTGGTTTGGAGCTGCCGCCGCCCTTTTTCACATGGAGGTTGCCGTCCGCCTGGCGGTCGAACAACACCCCAAGCTCAAGCAGCCACTTGGCGATCGATGGACCTTCCTCGACCATGACCTTGAGCAGGGCATGGTCGTTCTCCATATGCCCACCCTTGAGCGTGTCGAGAAAATGGGTGACCGGAGAGTCCTCCGGTGCCACGGATACTTGCATCCCTCCCTGGGCCATCACGCTGTTTGAATCGCCCAACCGAAGCTTGGTCGCGAGAATCGTCTTCGTGCCGGCTCCGTGCGCGTGCAGGGCCGCTGCGCAGCCGGCTCCGCCGCCGCCGATGACCAGGACATCGGTCTGATACTGCGGCGTCAGGTCGAGATCGTCGTGAATGGGGCTATCACCTTCAAGCAGGGTGGCCAATTCAACCACAGTCTTCTCACCTTCGTTCGGACCGAACCGGATGGGCCGGTAGGCGCTGGCCCGGAAATCCGGATGGTACTTGTGAATCAGTTGGTCGCGGTCGGCGGGCGAGAATTTCGCGATGGTCTGCTTACGCCTGGCATCGCGAGTCTTGTGGACGATTTGCTGAAGTGCGTGGATGTCCATGATTCAACCGTAGCAAGTGGGAAAGTTCAAAGGTTCACGATTGCCGCTGAACCATGACTGTAAGACTTTCACAGGTTCCAACTTTTTCATTTAACAGTCGCACAATGCTCTGCAAGTTCCTTGTCGTTCATCTTCAGTATGTTGTTCCACTCGTCGTTGAACCGACCGTCTTGAATTTCTTTGATGCGGGTATCCAGTCCGATCGGCTTTTCGACAAAATGCGCGCCCTGAGCCCGACTGACATAGAGCGCGACAAGATTCGGCGCGATATCGGCGATGCAGATCGGCGTGCACATGCCGCACATGACGCAGTCCATGAACATTTCGGAGACACTCTTGAAGTCGCCGAACACAGCCTTCCACACGCCCTCGCGCACGTCGATCCTCTGGGGACAGGCTTCGGTACAGGCATTACAATTTCGACAGAGCGGCGCTTCCGGATAGAAATTGAACAGGTCTTGCTTCGGATCTTGGAGCTTCTGGATCTCGTAGGTAGCCTTGCGCGCCGGGAACGGCGGCATCATCGTGAAGCACATTCCATCTTGCACCGCCGTTTGGCAAGCCAGGCAAGTCTTCACTTTCGGATCGTCCTTGGTCCGGTAGTAGGTCGCGCAGGCGCCGCAGAACCCGCCGAGGCAGCCGATCCCCCGAACCACGTCGATGCCAGCGTACCACATGGCCTTTATGACCGTGATCCCTTCCGGCACCTCTACCTTCTTACCGGCGATCTCGATCGTGGCCATCCGTGGCTTCATCACCTCGGGCTGGTCGATGACGTTTTGGCTATCGTCCGTTGCCATAGCTCTCAGCTTTCAATCGTCATAGCGTTGTTATTCAGAACCGAGGACTGAGTGCTGCGGACTGGGACCGATGCTCGCCCCAATCAAAACCCAGCCCTCAGTCCTCGCTACTCGGTCCTGTTAGGCGATCGCGTCGATGATCCGATTCAAGGTCGCGCTCGGACGCATCGCCTTGGAAGCCTTGGCATCGTCCGGGTGATAGTAGCCACCGACGTCCTGCGGTTTCCCCTGCGCCGCCAACAACTCCTGATCGATCGTCTTCTCGTGGTCGGCCAGGTCCTTGGCGATCTTCTGGAACTTCTCCGCAATCTTCTTGTCCGCCGTCTGTGCAGCCAAGGCCTGCGCCCAATAGAGCGCGAGATAGAAATGGCTGCCGCGATTGTCGATCTCGCCGACTTTGCGGGCCGGAGACTTGTTGCTCTCCAAGAACTTCGCATTGGCTTGATCCAGCGTATCCGCCAGAATCTTGGCCACCGCATTGTTTCCGACCTTTGCCAGATGCTCCAGCGAAGCGGCCAGTGCCAGGAACTCTCCGAGCGAATCCCAACGCAGATAGCCCTCCTCTTGGAACTGCTGCACGTGCTTGGGAGCCGATCCCCCCGCGCCGGTCTCGAAAAGTCCGCCGCCGTTCAGCAGCGGGACGATCGAGAGCATTTTGGCGCTGGTGCCGATTTCGAGGATCGGAAACAGGTCCGTTAAATAGTCGCGCAATACGTTGCCGGTGCAGGAGATCGTATCTTTGCCTTCTTTCATCCGCTCGATCGAGAAGCGGCAGGCATCGGCCGGCGCCATGATCTTGATCTCAAGCCCGGTCGTGTCGTGCTTCTGCAGATAGGCATTGACCTTCTTGATCAATTCAGCGTCGTGCGCGCGATCCTTGTTCAACCAGAAGACCGCTGGTGCACCGGTCGCCCTGGCCCGACTCACCGCCAGCTTCACCCAGTCCTGAATCGGAGCATCCTTCACCTGGCAGGCGCGCCAGATATCGCCTTCTTCCACCTTGTGCTCAAGCAAGGTCTTGCCGGACGCGTCCACGATACGGATCGTGCCGTTGCCGGGCGCCTTGAAGGTCTTGTCGTGCGAGCCGTATTCTTCCGCCGCCTGCGCCATCAGGCCGACGTTCGGAATCGTCCCCATCGTACGGGGATCGAAGGCCCCGTTCTTCCTGCAAAACTCGACCACCTCGCGATAGACCGGCGCGTAGCTGGCGTCCGGGATCACGCACTTCACGTCCTGCAACTGGCCTTGTGGATTCCACATCTTGCCGCTGTCGCGAATGACAGGCGGCATGGAGGCATCGATAATCACGTCGCTCGGCACGTGGAGGTTGGTGATGCCCTTGTCACTGTTCACCATCGCCATCGGCGGCCGCTTCTGATACACCGCTTGAATGTCCGCTTCGATGACTTTGCGTTGATCATCCGGCAGAGACTTGATTTTGGCATAGACATCGCCGAGGCCGTTATCCGGATCCACGCCGAGCTTTTTGAATGTCTCAGCGTGCTTTTCGAACACATCTTTGTAGTAGACCGTGACGCCATGGCCGAAGATCTTCGGGTCCGAGATCTTCATCATGGTGGCCTTCATATGGAGCGAAAACAGCACACCCTGCTTCTTGGCTTCCTCGATCTGCTCTTCCAAAAAGACACGCAGCGCCTTCACGCTCATGAAGGTCGCATCCAGCACTTCACCGGCCTGCAGAGCAATCTTGTCCTTCAGCAGGGTGACCTTGCCGTCCGCGCCCGCGAACTCGATCTTGGCCGTTGTCGCGGCAGGAATCGTGAGCGACTTTTCGTTTGAAAAGAAGTCGCCTCCCTTCATATGCGACACATGCGTCTTGGAGTCGGACGACCAGGCGCCCATCTTGTGCGGGTGCTTCCGGGCATAGGCCTTCACGGACAAGGGCGCGCGACGATCGGAGTTCCCTTCGCGCAAGACCGGATTGACGGCGCTGCCCTTGACCTTGTCGTATCGGGTCTTGATGTCCTTTTCCTTGTCGTCCTTCGGATTTTCCGGATAGTCGGGCAACTTGTAGCCCTGCTTCTGCAATTCCTTGATCGTGGCGACCAACTGCGGGATCGACGCGCTGATGTTCGGTAGCTTGATGATATTGGCTTCCGGCGTCTTGGCGAGTTCGCCCAATTCCGCCAAGGCATCGTGCTGTTTCTGCGCGGGGGCCAGGTATTCCGGAAAGACCGCGATGACGCGACCGGCCAGCGAAATGTCGCGCAATTCCACCGTCACGCCCGCCGCCTTCGAAAACGCATTGATGATCGGTAGGAACGAATAGGTCGCCAGCATCGGCGCTTCGTCCGTCTTCGTGTAAATAATTTTGTCCGCTTGTGCCATGATTCTCCCCCTCACCAGTGAGTTAATTCAGCGCGTTCAGCGCTGAGCCAGCCTTAAACCACGCAATCTGTTGTGCCGTCATGCTGTGGTTTGCCTGGATGGTGAGCGATCGGCCATCCGCCTTGTTGACTGTCACCTGTACCGGCTTGCCGGGAGCCAGACTGCCGAGCCCCGTCACGCTGATGCGGTCATTCTGCTCAATCTTCTCGTAGTCCTTCGGATCAGAGAAGGTCAACGCCAAGATCCCCTGTTTCTTCAGATTGGTTTCGTGGATACGCGCAAAGCTCCTCGTGATCACCGCCCGCACATTCAAGAACCGTGGCGACATGGCCGCATGTTCGCGGCTACTGCCTTCGCCGTAGTTTTCATCGCCGACCACGATCGAACTGATGCCTTTCGACTTGTACGCCCGGGCAATCTGCGCGATGTTCAGATTCGCCTCGCCGGTCAGGACGTTCGTGCCCTTACCAGGTTCCGACGCGAACGCGCTGTTGGCGCCAAGGAACATGTTGTCGCTGATCTTGTCCAAGTGGCCACGGAACTTGAGCCAAGGCCCTGCCGGCGAAATGTGGTCCGTCGTCGTCTTGCCCTTGGTCTTGATCAGAAGTGGAAGCTTATCGAAATCCTTCCCATCCCAACGAGGGAACGGTTGCAGCAATTGCAGCCGTTCGCTGGTCGGTGGAATATCGACTGTCAAGCTTGAGCCGTCTTCAGCCGGCGCCACGTACCCTTCTTCACCCTTGGCGAAACCTTTGGCAGGCAGTTCCTCTCCCACGGGAGGCTCCAGCTTAAACTCCTTCCCATCGGCGGCCTTTAGATTTTGATGGATGGGATCAAACCGCAAATCGCCAGTCAGTGCATAGGCCGTCACGATTTCCGGACTGGCCAAAAACGACAGCGTCTCGTTGATGCCGTCGTTACGGCCGGGAAAATTCCGGTTGAAGGAGCTGACGATCGAATCGGCCCTACCTTTGACTCCATCCGCACGTTTCCACTGACCGATGCAGGGACCGCAGGAATTGGACAGCACGGTACCCCCCATTTTCTCAAAGGTGTCGAGGAACCCATCGCGTTTCATCGTATGATAGATGCGCTCGGATCCGGGTGAAACAAGGAATGCCGTCTTGGCTTTTAACCCGGCCTTCAACCCCTGCTGCGCAATGTGAGCGGACCGGCTGATGTCTTCGTAAGAGGAATTGGTGCAGCTCCCGATCAGCGCCGCCTTCAATTCAACCGGATAGCCCTTCTCCTTCGCCTCAGCCGCAACCTTGGAAACAGGCCTGGCCAAATCGGGAGTATGAGGACCAACGACGTGCGGTTCCAGCTTCGACAGATCGATTTCCACGATCTGGTCGTAGTACTTCTCGGGCGATTGGTAGACCTCCGGATCAGCCACCAAGAGTTCCTTGTGCGACTGCGCCAAGGTGGCCAGATCAGCTCGATCCGTAATGTTCATGTAGGCCACCATCTTCTGGTCGAAGGGGAACACGGAGGTCGTGGCGCCCAACTCCGCACCCATGTTGCAGATGGTGCCTTTACCGGTGGCACTGATCGTCTCCGAACCGGGGCCGAAGTATTCGACGATCTTGTTGGTCCCACCCTTGACGGTCAGAAGACCACAGAGGTAGAGGATCACGTCCTTCGGCGAGGTCCAGCCGTTTAATTTACCGGTCAAACGCACACCGATGAGTTTCGGATGGAGCACTTCCCACGGGAGTCCTGCCATCACTTCGCCGGCGTCCGCCCCTCCGACACCGATCGCCAACATACCCAAACCACCGCCGTTCGGCGTGTGCGAGTCGGTGCCGATGATCAAGCCGCCTGGGAAGGCATAATTCTCCAGCACGACCTGATGGATGATGCCGGCGCCGGGTTTCCAGAAGCCGATGCCGTACTTCTTCGCAGCGGAGGCCAGGAAGTTGTAGACTTCCTTGTTTTCGTCCATGGCACGCAGCAGATCCTTCTCGGACCCCATTTCGGCGCGAATCAAGTGGTCACAGTGGATCGTGCTCGGCACCGCCGCCTTTTGCTTGCCGGCCTGCATGAACTGCAACATGGCCATCTGCGCCGTGGCATCTTGCATCGCCACGCGGTCGGGACGGAGCGCCAACATGGCTTTTCCTCGCTCCCACTGTTGGGCATCAAAGTTGTCGGCATGCGAGACGAGAATCTTTTCGGTCAAGGTGAGGCCACGGCCGAATTTCTTTCTGGCCTTCTCGAAGACCTGCGGCATTTTATCGTACAGCTTTTTGGCAAGATCCATAGACATGGCTTCACTCCTTCAATGTTCTGAGTGCTGGGTGCTGAGACTGGGCTCGCAACTCAGGGACTCAGCACTCGTTACTCAGCACTTACTTGAGAGGCGGCACTTCTCTTCGTTTGGGCGCCGCATAGTTCACCAGGTAATCGAACAGCCGGATCAAGCGGCTGTCCTGACGCTTCTGATCGACCCAGTGACCGATCAATCCGATCGTGCGCGACAGAATGAAGAATCCGTTCAAACTGTCGACCGGGAATCCCATATCGACCAGCACAGCTGCCATCGTGCCGTCCACGTTCAGAATCAAATTATCCTTCTTCACCGCCGTCACCTGCTCCACCTCTAACGCGAAGTCGAGACAGGGCGTTTTGATATGCAAGCTCTTCACGTAACCCACCAGTTCCTTCACGCGCTTATCAGGGTTACGCAAGCTCTTCACTCGGTGCCCAATCCCTGGCACAGGCCCGACGTGCTTTTTCATGTAAGCCAGAAACTCGTCGACTTTCATCTTGTTATCGACGGCATACTTGAACCAGCGGCCGGCATCCGTCACGGCGCCGCCGAAGCGCGGCCCGATCATGATCAAACCGGCTGCGACCGCTTGCGACAGCCCGATGCCGGCGCAGGCCGCGAGAATCGTCGCATAGGCACCGCTCACGCAGGGGCCGTGGTCGGCGGACAACATCATAATTCGCTTGATAATTTCGGCCTCTTGCTTTGAGATCAGCCGCTTGTCCCAGAGCAAACCGATGACATGAGGAATTTCATACCCTTTATTGATAAGTTCGGAGGCAGGATAGCCGTCGTAGCAAGGTTCGTCCCCCCGGTCGTCGCTGATCGTGGTGCGGATGAGCGGCGCCACCACGACTTCGTCCGCCTTCATCGCTTCTTCGACGGTCTTGGGGAGCTTTGGAAGACTGACCGGCTCAATGAGCTCCTTGATCAGACCGGACTTCAAGAATCCCTGATAGGTGTCTTTAATCGCGGGACCAAGCGCACCGAACGTCTCAGGCACCAATGCCCCGGATTTCTTGAGGGCCTCTGACTTCGATCGGGCCGATCCTTCACCCTTCATCCCTTCCTTGGCGCCGGCATGGCCGAACTTCATCCCCTTCGGCAAACTCTCCTGACAGAATCCTGAAACAACGCCGATCAGCTTGATCCGGCGCTTCTTCGCACCGTACCACTCAGCCGCCCGCTCTTCGAGATCGCCGCCCATTTCACCGACGATGACCACCGCCTTCGTCTGCGGATCATGTTCGAACATTTCGAGGTAACTGACGTAGTCGGTGCCGGGATAGGCATCGCCGCCGATGCCGATCGCCGTCGTGATGCCGTCGGCGAACTGCGAGCAGATCCAGATGATTTCGTTGGAAAGACCGCCCGACTTGGTGATGACGCCGAAAGAACCTTCCCGATAGAGCTTTGAGAGCACGAGGTTGTCGAACGCTCCACCGATCACGCCCAACCGGCAAGCGCCGGCGGAGATAATGCCGATGGATGAGGGACCGTTGAAGACCTTGCCTAGCTTCCTGGCATGGGCGCCGAGCAGTTTCGCATCCTTCTCCGGCACACCCTCGGTGATCATCGAGACAACCTTAATATGTGAATCATCCAACGCTTCCATCCCGCCCCTCATCGCGCGGTCCGCGCCGATGTAGACAAGGCTCGTGTTGATGGTCGAATGGTTCTTCGTCGCTTCCGCGATGGTCTTGTAGATTGGAATCGCGATCAAGCCGCTGCCGTAGGGAATCTCGTTGGTCTTGCCGGCGTCTGGCGGATAGACGAACGCTTCAACATTGAGCGGGCGCTTGATCAGGTAACAGAACTCCGCCATGCGGCGGGCAGCGTTGACACCTGCAGCACCCCCCTGAATCACCACGCGGGTGTCCTTATTTACCAAAATACTCATCGCAATCTCCTCTTTGCATCAGGACTGAGTGCTGAGGACTGAGGGCCAAGTGATCCTCCCTAACTCAGTCCACAGTCCTGAGTCCTCGTGGCTATTTCTGAAGCGCTTTGTCGACGATGTCCGTCAGCGGAGTGTTGCGGTCGAAGACGTGAATGTCGAAGCCCTCGTCCTTCAGCGCACGCATCGCGTCAAGGCCTTCTTTTTCACGAGGCCCACCGCGGCGCACCCAAATTTTCACCCCCTTCAACTTGCCGTCACCCTTTGCCTTGCGAAATCCATTGATGATGCCGCCGAAGGTCTTCTTCACGTCGGTAAAATTGGCAATCGCCCCGCCGACGATGATATTCTTGATGCCGGGCAACGAGCAGACCTTTTCCGTCAGCACCTCAACGGCCCAATCGGGGGGATCACCCGAATACTCGGCATAGTTCGCCAACTTGCCGCCTCGCGCCACGACGGCATCGGAGTAATAGACGCTCGCGCCGCCGCCGGCCGGCAACATCGCCGTATCGCCGCCTGGAATTTCGATGAATTTGACGGACCCTTTGATTTTGCTGTCGACCCCCATGACTTCCATCTCATCTCTACTGTAGGCACGCCCAAATTCTGCGGCGAACTGGAAATTCCAATCCGGATGGCGGAATTTGGCGTCACCGTCCAGCAGCGTCACGGCATCGAGCGCAATCAACTCACCATCGTTCTCGCGTGTGACGACAGGATTCACTTCGAGATACTGCGCATCTTCGCTGTCGAAACAGGCAAACATCTTTCCGGCGAAGTCGGCCATCTTCTTGGCGACCGGGCCTGCAAATCCTGCATCTTTTGGGAGTTTTTCAAGCTGGTCCGCGGAAGGAGTTTGCCCGATATCGAGACACAACCGCTTCACTCGCTCCCAATTGGACTCCACTTCGATCCCGCCGCAATTGGCGACAAGGATCTCGACACCTTCCCGAGTGGACTTCACGGCGCAATAGTATTCCTCTTTGTGAGGAACCATCTCAGAGACAATGACCTGCGAGATGGTAATGCTCCCGACCTGACGGCCGATCATTTCTTTGGTTGCCGCCACCGCCCCATTCAGATCGAGGCCGACTTTCACCAGACCGAGCTTAAACCGGGAACCCAGCGCTTCATGCGCTTTGGCAACCAACTTAGTCTGTTTCATCCACTCGTTGACCTGCCCAAGCTTGGAGAGTTCGTCCGCGGAGGTGACAACCGCATAATGTGGAACGTGAATTCCCCACTTCTTCATCAATCCCATCCCGGGACCTTCCAACACCTTTGCCATGATCGTTCTCCTTCGTATTCAACTCAGTCGATTGGGGGAGTCGGATTGTAGCGGAAATCAACGGGATGACTCAAGACACCAGAGGGACTACCGTGAAGCGGATCAAAAGACCTAGCGTGAAACTTTCAAACCTAGCTCGTGCTAAGCCGCGAAAACGTAAGTACTTTTTCGCCTCTGCCCATTACTTTGTAGAGCGAAGAGACTGGCATCTGGGACAAAAATATGCGCTCCGTTCCCCTTGAAAACGTTGAATGATCCCGCCACAGTGATGTAGACAGGGCTGTCCCTCTCTTCCATAGACCAGATGCCGCCGCTTGTATTGTCCCTCCGTTCCATCGGGAGAAAGAAAATCTCGGACGCTCGATCCTCCGCAGGCAATCGCCTCATGGAGGACCTCCCGCATGATCCGATAGAGCTTTTCCATCCTACCCACCGAAAGTCTCCTCACCTGAACATGTGGGTGCAAACCGGCTCTAAAGAGAATCTCATTCGCGTAGATGTTTCCGATGCCGGCGACGACTTGTTGATGCATCAGGAGAGATTTGAGCCGTCCACGCCGCCCTTGCAATAGTCTCACAAAGTCTTGCTGCGAGGCGGAGAGCGGATCGAGTCCAAATCGGCGTGCGACGTATCGTTCAAGCCCTGTCTTGTCCAGCAGGGAAAGACGTCCGAACCGGCGAGGATTCCAGTAGCGGAGTTCCGGCTCACTGGCTCCCTCGAACGAGAATCTTACATGGGTATGTCGGGGATGTTTCGTCCGAGCCGACTGGAACAAGAGCAGTCCGGTCATCCCGAGCTCAGCCACCACATACCGACCGGCTTGAGCCTTTGCAAATCCCAGGACGATACTCTTACCGAATCGCTCGACAGATTGCAGGGTGGCACCTCGATACCAAGCCACGGTGCTGTAGCCTTCTCGAACGATATCCGCCCGTCCGATCCACACCTCACGCAATCGTGCCCCAAGGAGACGAGCACGGATTTGTCGAGCGACGACTTCAGCTTCCGGAAGCTCCGGCATAACTCATCCAGGTTGAAAGCTAGTGAGGAACTCCATTACGCCATGAGAGGTGAGGAAAGGCAAGACGGCGCTGAAGGATCGGGAAAAATCAGTGCAGAATGGCCACAGAATTATGCAACCCGCCGGAGTTGGCGGACCTGTTCAATGGCGACTTGAAGATTCGGCAGCGGCATGGCACCAGGGCGTCGAGCCAGGACCAACTTCAAGACTTCATCATAGGTCCGGCCTTCGATGCAGCATAGATAGGCCATGATCACAGAAACCGAGCGGCCCATGCCGGCTCGACAACAGACCAGGGTCCGACCTTTTGGTGCGCGTAACTGAAGCCATCGAACCGCTTCCATCAGCTGAAGAGGATCGGCCTTGGCAAACTCCCGAAAAGGAATCCGATGATAATCCATCCAGGCAGCAGGTGTAATCGTAAACTCTTCGGCGACCAGCAGAAGTGTACCGATCGTCGGCGGAGGTTCCTCCGCATCGATGATGCTGCCTACCAGCAGATTGTCTGTGATCTGATGCATAGCGTTTTCAGTATAACCGCACCTTGATAGACGTCAAGGTATTCTCCTCTGCTCGGTTGTGGTTGCGATTTCATTTCGCCGCCCGTTATACTCGCGTCGGCATGGTCACTCTTACTCAGCAAGAAGTAGAACGACGGCTGAACACGGTCCCCTGCGCTGTCTGCAAACAGTTCAGCTTCGCAATCGACGAACGGTTCATGGGGACAGATGGCGACTGGCGAGGCATCTGCAAGAAGTGTTACTACACGTTTCCGGTCTATACCGATATGGAGTTCTATCTTCGGACACAGCCGGACGTACCGCTCCGGCTAAAGGAGATTTCCTGCACAACCTGCGACCATCAGGGGGTGGATCTCGACTTTCGAGCCACGTTGTCCGTGCGCGATGCCTATTACTTCGTGACCTGCCGGAACTGCAAGCGGCAGTTCCCGGAGAAATCCTCGTTGGAGGCGTTTGAATAAATCAGCCATCGTTCTTGTCGCTGGTGTATACTAATTCCTATGACTGACCAACCGAAACAGCCTGAAATCTCCTCGCCTGATGAGAAGCCGAAGGAGAGAAAAGAAATCCCTCTGATCGCCATTCAAGATGATAGTGCTGTGATGGCCGAAGAAATGGCGGATCTGTTCGAGGAAGACAAGGTCTCCCACCAGCACGGAAGCTCGGAACCGGAAGCGGACTAAGCCACGCTCAAGACCCTTCCGGCTTAAGGATTCCGATTGATGAAGCTAACAGCACGTTCTCGCTCGAATGTGCCGTCTATGGACGAATCCGCACCGTCTACTTCAGGTCGGAATTGTGATTGATGGCGTACAAGAACCGCACCAGAGTTCTCCGTTCCGCATGGTCTTTGAACCATCCGTTCTCGGCGATACGCGCGTCAGCGAGAAACTCATTTCCTTCCGCGGCAAATTCTCGATACAGCGATCGAGAGAAATCGTAGTTCTTCACCCAATGGTTCCGGATATTCGGCGTGAAATCATACTGCCGGTACGTCAGCCCTAACGCCTGCAGCACGCGAGCCATGCGGGTGCTTCCGGGCTCCAAAATGTCTTCGGGATCGCCTTCCTCCTTGGCTTGAAACGCTGCCACGATCATCCGGCCGCCTTGCTTCAGCTTGTGGTTCAGCTTCTTGATCGTTCCATCGTAGTCGCCCATGAAATAGACACAGTCCACCGCGATGATGGTGTCATACTCTTCACCGGGTATGTCGCCAGCGATCAGATCAACGCATTGAAACCTGAGCCTGTCGGCTTTGGACTGAGTGCGGTCTTGGGCCTGAGTAATGGCCACGTCCGAATAATCGATCCCGAAGATGGAACAGCCGGCTTTTTCGACCAGATATTCTGTGATGCGTCCGTTGGAGCAGCCGATTTCAAGGACCTGCTCGTCGCGCTTGAGCAGCGAAGCCAAGAAATCCATTTCTTCCACATCCATCATGCCGTGCTGGCAGAGGTCGCGCCCGTACACTGCCTCGCAGAATCGGGCGTGAGTCCGGCTCGTATAGGCGCGCCTGAAGTATTCGTTGTACCAGGCCTTCGAGAACATCTTGGCCTGTCCCATGCTGTCCGTATGGTCGAGAATATTGCCCATACTTTTGTCCATCGTACTGTTCCTCCTATAACGTGTGGTTCATGACCTTCGTTGAAAAACATCAGCATCGCTCAGCTTTCACAGAGCCGTACGCGTCATCAAGTCGACCGCGGATGCTCTTAAAGAGTGGGGAGTCGAGGAGAAGTCGCTTGTGATTCAGCCAATTTTCAGCCGACGTGCAGAACCGCCATCTCGGGGCTAATTCCCGCCCGACCATTCAGAATCGCCGACAGAGTTTTGCGACTAACGCCCAATGCTTGGGCTGCTTCTGTAACGCTGACCCCGAGTGGCTCCAGACACAGCTGCTTGATGATTTCTCCGAGATGCGGAGGATTGTGCATGCGCATGAGACTAGGTCGGGCAGGACAACCTTCTGGCTATGCCGCGCTTTTCTTGAACGATGCCACGAGCACCAGCTTGGGCTTTCCTAGGCTGTGGCGATTCTTGCGAATACAATCAAGTTCGCGGGCTGTCTCTGCGGTAAGGTACGACTCATGACAACGAGAGCAATGGAAAATTGGGATGTTTTCGATGATGACGAGTTTGTCTCCATGACCAAAGCTTTTGGTCGCTTTTTTAATAATGGCTCCCTGTGCCCCGCAGAAGTCGCACTGCATCATTCTTCCTCCCGATACAGAGTTTATGCTGGCCGGACTATTTTGACCGCCGCATCTAACTCGATCCGCCCCAAGGCCGATACCTTTCCTCCTCGTTCTTTATGAATTATCTTTTCAATCCGTACGATTGCGCCCCGATGCCACTGATCGAATGCTTCGTTGTGAGAAGATACCAGGCGATCCTGTCGTCCGACTTCTTGACGGCCATGTTCATTGCAAAGCCAGGCCCGCTTCTCTCCTTTCAATTCCCGAAGCTCGCTCACAACTCGATAGATGTCAGGCCTCCGATTCACAATTGTCTTGCTGTCCTTTCGCAACAATAGGTACGAGAACTTCAGGGCGTCCTTGATAAAGCCGACTTCTTCGTCGATTGCTCTAATAGTCGCCGGAGCATCCCAGGTTCGCTCCTCATGACACCAATCGTCGGCCTTCGCTAAGGCTGGACAATTCTCCTCATGAAGACAAGGACTATAGACAGTGCAACGCTTCTCTTCGAGCAATCGATCACGCACCTGGTGGAGTGATCGAGAGGTTGCGCGTAAAGCCGGCTCCACGATCATCATCGTGCCTTGTGGTGTTAGTAACGCTAGAGTCTGGTCAACAAAGATAGTTCGCGCCATGATGGGATCGCCTGCGTCTGCAAAGGTCTCATTCAAGCAATTGGCAAGGATGATGAGATCAAACAGCCCCTTCTGTTTAACCTGCTCCAACCAAGCTCGTCTCTCAAGATCCCCTTCATACGTCTGCAAGTCCGCTTCCTGAATACTGGCCGCCCGGCAGTAGCGATCCCATAACTTCCTGGATTGTCTGAGGGCTACCGTCGAACTATCGACAGTGGTAACTGATAACGCATATGGCGACTTTCGTTGAGACCACCAGTCAAGGACTGCCAGAGCCCCGGTTCCCGGTCCCGAACCAATGTCGAGAACGGAAAACCTCTGGACCGGTTTCGGAGTCGGCATCTCATCGAGCAACAACTGGATTTTGGCCAGATTGACCGGCAGGAAATACTGAAGGTACGCAGCCCCCAAGAGCTCATCATCTAGATATGTTCGGGTTAGACGACTCCGCTCTTTAGTGAAGCTCTTGGAAAGCTCCGCCACTGCCTGCCCTAACTTTTTTCGAGAGAGATCCTCGCTCTCGATCCGTTCATTGATGGCCTCAAGGAGTAACGGTGAAACCGTGGCGTTGAGGCATCGCATGAGGCTAGTGTATGCTCGACCTATTATGGAGGACAACCATGACGGATGAAATCTTGAAGGCTTATAAAGAAGTCGAATCAGCGGTGGAACGATACATCACGCTCCTGCATGACCACGTTACCATGTTGCAGAACGTGGAACCACCAGGCTCCGACAAGGTCGTTCGACTGACGGCCGGCTCAAAAGCCATGACTGATAGCGCGGCAATCTATCTGTCCTATGCGAAGTATGTCGCTTATGGCATGCCGGCCAGTGAGGAGATGGTTGAGGACGAGATCCAAGGCTAAGTTCGTTATTCGTTCAACGTGAATCGTTAATCGCAGGAAAAAATTCGAACGATTAACGATTGACAATTCACGTATGACGCGGGACACGAAAAAGCAAAGAGCCTGCCCGGTTTCCCGGCCAGGCTCTTTTCAATTACTAAGTGACGCCTTGTCAGATGCTGCGCATGAATTGGGCAACCTCGTCGTGACTGACGGCCCCGCCCATGACCTGCGACATCGCGACGTTCGTGGACTTCTTGCCGGTCAGGCCGGATTCGACCTCATCCACGATCAACTCCACCGGCATCGACTGACCACCGTACACACGTGGCCCGCCGATGATCTTGGCTTTGGAATACCCATAGACAGCGGTCGCCACTTCCTTGGCCAACCACCCGACGTAGTTGAATTCCGGCACAACAATCAGCTTCGTGTTTTTGCACAGTTCGCGTAGTTCCTTCGTCGGGAACGGACGGAGCGATCGAACCTTGATCAGCCCGACGTTGAGACCCTTGTCCTTGCAAAGACGAACCGCTTCACGCGATTGGGCCGCAGCGCTGCCGGAAGCGATGATGATGGCCTCCGCACCCTCGACGTTTTCCGCCGTCACCAAGCCACCCATGTACTTATTGATGTACTTGCGGGAGCGTTCAACGGCAGCCCAAACCTCTTGCTGCCACACGGCGTGAATGTTGTACGCCATGAAGTTCGACTTCTGGACCGGGGCATCGCGAGACAGGCGAGCTGGAGGATTCTCCGCATCAAGCACAGGGACCGCACCGCGCCAGGCTTCACGCGGCGGCAACTTGATGCCACGATCCTGCATCCGCACATAACCGCGGGCATGCGTGACGAAGAATCCATCGCAACAAACCCCGACCGGTAAAGTCACATCGTTCTTTTCACTGATCGTGAAGCCGGTCATCGTGAAATCGAACATATCCTGCTGGTTCTCCGCATGGAATACGATCATCCCGCAGTTCAGCAGATAGGACACTTCGATATTGTCCGGCTGAATGGCAAGCGGCGCATTGACGACGCGGCAGGTAAACATGGCAACGACTGGAAGACGATGGCCAGGCCAGGAGGCGATACCCTCCAAACCACGTAGCGTACCAGGTCCTGCCGTGGCCGTATAGCAACGGACACCCGCGCGCGATCCACCGGCGATTGCCGCCATAACACCGACTTCTTCTTCACCACGATAATACTCTTTCACGTAGCCTTCACCGTAGAGCACACCGACCAGCTGCATCGTCTCGCTCTGCGGGGTGATGGGATAGGCGATGGCCAGATCCACGTTCGAGCGGCGGACCGCTTCCTTCGCCGCCTCGCTACCTGTGATGAATTCCTTCGTCCGCGGCGCTTCGAGGAACATGTACTCAGGGGTCACGACCTTCTGTCTCTTTGCTTCCCCATGAGGATCTTTTTTCCCATCCGACTTCGGCACCGCGACGCTGGTGATCGGGTCGCCTTGTGGATTGGTCTTAACTTCGGTCTCGCTCATGATTGCACCTCTATAAAGATGGTGAGCTGGGCGCTCAACCTACCCTTCTCGTTTCATCTGTTCTGCTGAATGACCAAAGATCGCTGCACTCCCCGCCCCTCCTGGGGTTGGTGCAAACGCCATCGGATTGGTGTGGGTCTTCCCATCATGCACCTTGGATTGCGTTCCGGTAAAACGCACGTTCTCGCCGTTCTCCGGCAGTTTGATACCCATTTCTTCGCGTACCCGCCTGAAGATCTGAGCCACACGTTTCAACTTGGCCGTATCCGAGTCGCGGATGGTGAGCATGGCGTCTTCATGACCCTGCTCGGCACAAATCGCCATCGTGCAGCAATTCGTTCCCGCCCGAATCATCTTGAGGGTCAAATTCGCATAATGACAATGCACCCCGATGAAGATACAGGCTTCGATCTTATTGCCCCAAATCGTCAGATTGGGGTGATTGGGGTTGATGACTTCTTCCGGGTCGATCTTTGGATACTTCGGACGATAGTCCGGCATCGGGATGATCATGACTTCCGGAATCTGCGCGGCAATTTCCAACGTTGCCTTCGCTTTTTCCACTGCATGATCGTTCCAAGCCCACAGCAACAACGGTCCGGGGAAGAGAGTCGCGTTCGGGCTTGTCAGCATTTTACGAGCCATCTCTTCAATCACTACTTCCTCGTTCGGCTCGAGCAATCCGTAAAATAACCCTTCTCCTGGATCCGGCAGCGACACACCTAATTGCGCGGCGGACGGAGGATGGAAGCCCGCAGGTCCCGGTACGATGATACGCTCTCTAGTATCCTGTGTTGTTCCCACGCCTTCCCCTTTCTTCAGGTCTATCCGGCGGACGGACTGGCGAAAACGGCCGTCGTGCTCTTTTCACCGTAAGTGATGTTCTCGGTCAGCGCTGCCTTGGGCAGCTGATCGATCATGATCATTTTGATCGCGTAGTTCTTAGCCATGTTGTCGCAGACCCACACACATTGCGCGCAGCCCTTGCAACGATCCACCGCTACGTAGGCCGAACCGTACTTGAATCCTTTATCCTTGCCCAACTCGTCGCTGTACTGAATAGTATTGGCTTCCGGACAATATTGCGTGCAGAGCTTACAGCTCTTCGCGGCGCAGATTTCGACGCTGATATCGGCAACAAGATACATGGTGCTCCTTTTATGCGGTGGCTGCCGCCACCGGCTCCTCAGCGCGCTTGACATCGGCTGCGGCCCAGTCGTGATCGACGGCATAGTTCCATCCCGTCCGCATGACGGCCACATTCTTTTCGATCAGTTCCTGTTTCTTCTTGAATTTCCGTTCAACGACACTATCGAGTGCGGCAGTACCGCCGGATACCACAAAGCCTTTCCCGAGGAACCGGTCCTTTACGGCCTGTTCCAACCCCGCCATACTCGTCAGACCTGTAATCGCGCCGATACAACCCATCAACGCCATGTTGGTAGCGAGGTCCATACCAGCGACTTCCAATGAAATCTTCGTCGCTGGGAAGTAATAGAGTTTCGCCCGGAGTTTCTTCAGCTCAGCCGCCTGATCTCTGTGAAGATTCATCGGTCCGTCGTTGTTGATCAACGCCACTCCATCTTCTTTCAGGCCGAAATAGAACGGCATCGTATAGGACTTGCCGTGAGTGATGACCTGCGGATGGAAGATGATGATGATGTGCGGAAACGTGATTTCACCAATTTCGTAAATCGGCTCATCCGACACCCGGACATAGCTTTCGACCGGCGCCATCCGCTTTTCCGACCCATAGAACGGCACGATGGTGCTCTCGCCGCCTGCATTGATCACGGCGGTACTGAGAATATGCGAGCCGGTGACGACACCCTGCCCCCCGACGCCTGCCATCCGAATGTTGAATCTCTTTGCCATGATGGACCTCCTCGTGAACGCCTAAGCTTTGCCGGGAATCGCGGCGGCTGGAGCAGCAGGCTTTGCAAGGAATTCCTTGTAGCCGTAACGCTCAGTGAGGTATTGCTTCGCTTCGTCGCTGACATATTCCGTGAACTGATACCGATCATTCTCGACCGCCTTCGCATCTTCCATGACCTTGTCGGTCGGAATAGCGTACTCGATGTTGCAGGACGTGTAGGCTTGGATGTAGGTTGATCCGACTTCGCGCGCAATCAACACCGCTTTCTTGATCACGCTTTCCACACGGCGCGGATTGTTCGGCACCACCGTGGCGACATAGGCGCAGCCGGCAACCTTCGCCATCTGCAGCATATCCATCTTCTCAAACTTCTTGCCGAGCGGTGCCATCTTCAGCACGGCGCCGCGGTTGGTCATGCCGCTCTCCTGGCCACCGGTATTCCCGTAGACTTCATTGTCCAACATGATCGTCGTGAACCGCTCCTTGCGGAACCAGGAGTGGAGGACTTGCTGAAAGCCGATGTCCGCCGTACCGCCGTCGCCTGCCATCACCACCACGTCCTTTGGCTTGTCGCCGAAGCGAAGACGGAGACCACGGGACAGGCCGCTCGCCACTCCATTTTGGTCACCGTAATTGCCGTAGACAAAGGGAATCGCCGCCTGAGAAATGGCCAGACGACCGCAACCAGCCGTCCCGACAGTAATCGTATCTTCTGGATTGGGAAACGCAACCATGGCCAGTCGAATGAATAGCGTCATGGCACAGCCTGCACACATGGGATGTTCTTCCAGTACTTCCTTGAAATTCCCCATTTGTGAGACAGTGACTTTCTTTCCAAAAGGCCCATGCTCCACCATGTCTCGATATTCCTTGGGCATAAACTTTTCAAATCCATTGGAAAACTTGACATAATCAAGACTCATCAGGCACCTCCCTTATATCGTTGGCAACAGTCGGCCGCTGCTCATCTTCTTCACACCACTTCCACATGCATCGAAGAAAACTTGAGGACTTGAGGATTTGACAATCAGACCACTACTTATACTCATCAAGCATTGGGCATCCTAGCAAAGCCGAAAAATGACTGTCAATCTTTGCTCAACCTTTTCTCGACTCTTTCTCGTCTCTATTTCATCTCATCACAGCCCCAGCCGTGAATTTTCGACGATACTTTCCGCAATAGTATAACGTCGTGAAAAACAAAGCAACTTCTAAGAGGGCCTAAGGTATCCAAAAGAAGGCCTAGTTTCAGTCGGCAAGATAGGCCATTCGCCCCAAACGGCCAGAACGAGAACGCTACAAGAACAGGCACCTCCGAACTTTTCAACAATTCACGTTTAGACATTGCCGATCTACCGCATTCCGTTTACACTGCAAAGCATGCCACTACGCGTTCTCATCCCGGGTGAAGATGATGCCGGTTTCCATGTCGGCGGAGTTCATAAACGCCCGCCGATTCCGGACGATTCAGCCAAAGCCGAATGTCCGAAATTCATGGCGCACGGTCCTTGCGGAGGGGTTCGCAAAGGTGGACTGTGCGAGGTCTACCCCGAGATGAAATGTCCATGGGTCTCGCTTTATATAGAACTGGAGAAAATCGGCCAGACAGAATGGATGAAGCAACTATGAATGGGCCAGCGTGGAGAAGAGGAGAAAATGAGGGGCAAGCAAAAGACCACGAAATCGGGTTACAACAAGCGGCACGCAAAGAGCGGAATCAGCGCCACGCTTCCTGACATCGAGACCTTCCCGAATCAATATAAGGGATATGAAATTACGATTGAGATCCCTGAGTATACGGCGATTTGCCCAAAAACCAACTTGCCGGACTTCGGAACCATTACACTGCACTATATGCCTGATAAAGAATGTCTTGAGCTGAAAGCGCTTAAAATGTACATCCACGCCTACCGTAATCTCGGCATCTTCTATGAAAATGCCGTCAACAGAATCCTTTACGATATTGTTAAGGCCTGCCATCCCGTATGGGCAAAGGTCACCGGCACCTTCACGGCGCGCGGCGGGCTTTCAAGTAAGATCGAAGCCAAATTTCCTTAACCGAACAACAGCAAACCAGCCGGGATTCGAAGGTCCTTAAGTATGGCCTCCTTGTATCGGTTTAGTTCACGGTAGGCATGGCGACCTATGCGATCGGCGATGTGCAGGGATGCCATGACGCCTTGCAACGTCTTCTCGATCTTATCCGATTTGATCCGAGCTGCGACCGTCTTTGGTTCGTCGGCGATCTCGTCAACCGCGGGCCCGATTCCCTTGGTGTGCTTCGATACATCCGTTCGCTCGGACCATCCGTGCGCGTGGTGCTCGGCAACCACGACGTCTTTCTTCTTGCAGTCTCGGAAGGAGTGGCGGCGCTTCGACCCAACGATACAATAGGCGACGTCTTGAAAGCCGACGACCGACTGGACTTGATCGACTGGCTCCGGCACCAACCCTTGCACCATCATGAGGGGTCGTTTTTCATGATCCATGCGGGGCTACTCCCTCATTGGACAACGCAAGATGCCGTTCAATTGGCCGGCGAGGTCGAGACCGCCCTGCGCGGTGACGGTTTCCAATCGTTCTTGCGATCACTCTTCCATGAGCCGGCTGTCACGTGGAGCCCCAACCTCACTGGCGTCTCACGGTTGGTCACCGTGGCCCGTGTACTAACCAGACTTCGCACCTGTACACCGGCCGGCGACACCTCGAACTTTTCCGGCCCGCCGGAAAAGGCACCGCCAGGCTATTTCCCTTGGTTCCGTCTCCCCGCTCGCCGCAGTGCGGATACGACCATCATTGCCGGCCATTGGGCTGCCCTCGGCCTACACATGGAGCCCAATCTGCTGGCCATCGATAGCGGCTGTGTGTGGGGACGACAACTGACAGCGGTGCGATTGGAAGATCGGTCGGTGTTTCAGGTTGATGGACAGACGCGGGCCTAACACACACCCAGCTCAGACCCCTGCGACCAGGCGCGCCAGGGGAACCTGCTCGCCGATTCCAAATGTAATCGGTGTCTTGAGTTCTTCCGGATCGACATAGGTTCCGAACAGTCGATCCCAAATCGAGAACGTCACCCCAAAATTCACGTTGGCATGTGCCGGGTTCTCACTGTGATGGACATGGTGATACCTTGGCGTCACAACGATCCATTCCAGCCAATTCGAGCGCCAGGTGACGTTCATGTGCATCCAATCGTTCAACAACACGTGGGAAGACAAGACCACCCAATACATCCACCATGGAGCATGGCCGAAAACCGAAAAGGCCATCATCCAGGGCAGGTTGAACAATATCTGTTGCGGGAGCGAGGCTCGATATCCTGCCAGCCAGTACATGTGCCTCGGGGAATGGTGCCACTTATGGATGCGCCAAAACGGGCTCAGGTGCAGAAACCGATGTACCCAATAGGCGCCGAAGTCTCCAACCACATAGTACAGAGCAAGAGTCGTCGCGGTCGGAAGGGTCGAGATAAATTCCGGCAACCGCGGCCGAATCACGATCCATTCGCTCACAGACAAGGCAACAGGGAGCAGCAGGTACCCAACCAGCGTGGCCCCCACGATGTCCATGAAGAAGATCGACCGATAGGGAACTTTTCTCGCCGGTATCATCCATTCAAGCGCTGTGACGAAGATCACCCTCGCCGTGAACAAAAGCGGAATGAACAGGTCATGGGCGAAGACGAACTGCCGGAACTCTCGGCTCAGCAGCCACTCCATCCATTCCATCGTGCCTATCCCGCAGGCCAAGGTAAGTCGGAAGGCCGGACTCTATCAAACGGACTCAGCCCTGTCTCCCCTCCTTACGAACAGGAGGTAGGCCAACGCCATTGCGTTGAAATGGATGCGGAAAAGCCAGGGAGGACGTATGAACGGTCTAGTGGTAGCTTTCTGCATCCGAAGGGAATTTCCCCTGTTCCACTTCTTCTTTATAACGAGTCAGCGCTTGGAGTGTGTCGACTTTGAGGTGAGCGTAGGTCTTCACGAATTTCGGGATGAAGGCGTCAAAGAGTCCCAGAAGATCATAGAGCACCAGCACTTGGCCATCGCAATAAGGGCCTGCTCCAATACCAATGGTGGAGATCGAAAGGGCTTGAGTAACCTTTTTGGCTAGATCGGCAGGCACCGCTTCCAGTACCAGCGCGAATGCGCCGGCGGCTTCAAGAGTCTTTGCATCTTCCAAGAGCCGGGAGGCGTGATCGTCGGCTTTGCCTTGCACCTTGTATCCGCCCAACGCATAGACTGATTGCGGTGTCATACCCAGGTGACCCATGACAGGGATCCCAACGCTCGTCATGGCTTTGATTCGATCTGCCATCACGGCACCCCCCTCCAGCTTCACCGCAGCGGCGCCTGCTTGCAGCAATCGGCCCGCATTCCGCAGGGCCTCCTCTGTGCTGGTCTGATAGGACATAAACGGCATATCCGCAATCACCAGTGCTCGCTGCACCACGCCGGCGACCAGTTTGGTGTGATACAGCATGTCGTCCATCGTCACCGTAAGCGTATTGGGCTTCCCCTGCACGACCATACCCAGCGAATCCCCGACCAGAACCACCCGTATGCCCGATTGCTCTACGATACGCGCAAACAGCGCATCATAGGCCGTCACGACGGCGAGTTTCTTCCTCTCTCGTTTGAGCTGCTGGAAATCGAGAATCGTCATCAGTTCAATTCAGCTTTGGTGATGATCTCGGCCAACCGATGCGTGGCTTTGATCGCCATGATATGAACGCCGTCGCAATGCGGCCGAACCGCCTGGATCGTTCGTACGGCAATGTCGACTCCGACGTCCTCTGCCTTCTCACCGGCAGCTTTGAGTTCATCGATCATCTCGCTTGGAACCGAGATGCCTGGAATATGCGCGTTCATGAACTCCGCCATCTTGTGGTTGCGCAGCACAAGGATACCAGCAAGAACCTTGACCTTATAGGGCTGGACCGCCTTCATAAAGCTCGCGAACTGCTCCGGATGGTACACCGCCTGAGTTTGGAAGAATTGGGCACCCGCCTTCACCTTCACTTCAAACTTAGCCAGCATAGGTCCGAGCGGGTCGGCCTCCGGTGTGACGGCGGCGCCGATCGTAAATGCCGTCGAGCCGTCCAACTTATGCCCGGCCATGTCGTGACCTTTGTTCAATCCTTGCACGAGTTGCATGACTTGGACTGAATCGAGATCATACACCGGCTTGGCCTCCTTATGATCGCCGACCGTCGGATAATCGCCTGTAAGACACAGAATATTTCGAATCCCCAGCATGTGGGCGCCCATCAGATCAGACTGCATGGCGATCCGGTTACGATCGCGACAGGTCAACTGCATCACGGGATCGTGCCCCAACTCATACAACAGGCGGCAGACCGGGAGTGAGCCGGCCCGAACCACAGCGGCGGTATTGTCGGTGACGTTCACACCGTGCACCAGCCCGACAAGCTGTTTGGCACTCTCGAGAATGGGCGAGATGTTGGTGCCCTTGGGAGGGTTATACTCAACCGTGACTGCAAACGTTCCTCGGTCGAGGACATCGATTAGGCGCTGTGGCTCTCGACTCATGGATGGCTCCTCATAACATCCCCGCCGCTCTCTTGGCCGACTCCACGGTATTTTCCAGCAGCATCGCGATGGTCATCGGACCGACCCCACCGGGGACAGGGCTGATCCAGCCGGCCTTTGGGCTGACCGCATCAAAATCTACGTCGCCGCACAGCTTGCCTTCGGGAGTCTTGTTGGTCCCTACATCGATGACGACCGCACCTTCGCGCACCATGTCGGCCGTCACAAACTTCGCCTTTCCGATAGCCACGAGAAGCAACTCCGCCTCACGGCAAACTGCGGGAAGGTCTCTGGTTTTTGAATGACAGATCGTGACCGTTGCATTCCGTTGAAGCAGCATCAACGCCAACGGCTTCCCGACAATATTGCTCCGTCCCAGCACAACTGCCCGCTTACCTTCTATTGTCACCCCGGTCGATTCGATCATCTTGATGACACCCTTTGGGGTACAGGCTTCGAAGACCGGGTGCCCCTCCACCAGTCGGCCGAAGTTGTAAGGATGAAATCCATCCGCATCTTTCAGGGGCGAAACTGCTTCTAAGATCACCTGGCTGTCGATCTGTTTGGGCAACGGGAGTTGAACCAGGATTCCATGGATTTTGGGGTCAGCGTTCTTTTTGTCGATCAGCGCCAACAGTTCGGCCTGCGTCGTGCTCGCCGGCAGTTTGTGAGCGTCAACGTAGATCCCCGCTAATTCGCAGGTCTTTTGCTTGTTTCGAACATATACATGCGAAGCGGGATCGTCACCGACCAAAATGGTCGCAAGACCAGGTTTCATCGCCTTCTTGACGAACAGTTCCGCCGATTCTCTTGCCAGACGATCGCGAACCTGTTGAGCGAGCCCTTTTCCATCAATCAATTGTGCGGCCACGATCCCCTCCCTGTAACTGTTCTGCCGGTCAAACCGCCGCAACTTAGCAGGGGAATTTTATACAAGTCAACGTTTCATCAGATCACACTCCTTGCTCTCAACCCTCATAGCCATTTCTTGACACTCTCTTAGCTCCTTCGGTACGATGAAACCCGGCTAAAACCTGGACAGCCCGCCTTTGTTTGTGAAGCTCTATTACCACTTTTTTCTGCCGACCACATTCATCCTAGGCTTGGCGTTCCCCGGTGAAGCCGCGCAAATCACCGGTTTGGGATCACCCAATAGCTTCGTCGGCGACCAGTCCGGGAAGGAATATTTCATTTCCAACATCAACGGCGAGCCGGAAGCAAGGGACAACAACGGCTTTATCACAAAACTGAATGCCGAAGGAAAGGTCACCGATCTGAAGTTCATCCAAGGTGGAGTGGCAGACGTGTTGCTGCATGCCCCAAAA
>PHGD01000025.1 GCA_011090425.1 Nitrospira sp. LK70
TTTCTATCCGCGGGGCTTGATTACGATAAACATCAAAATAGCCCCGCGGTTCAACCGAAGGTTGGTATGGTGCCCCCGATACGAATTGAACGTACGACCCGCGGTTTAGGAAACCGCTGCTCTATCCAACTGAGCTACGGGGGCGTGACCGTAGTTTCATTGGTTTGTGGTTCCTTGTCAAGCCCGTTGCTCACTTCGGTTCCAGTTTCAGTCACGGATAGGACCAGCGTCAATCGGGAATTGGTGAAAGAGAGCTGTCGCTGGTGGTAGCGTAAGTATGCCTGGAGATACGGAGTTTTGGAGCACGTGAGATGGATGCACGAAGCCAAGAAGGTCGCTTCTTCTGGAGGTCCTATGCAGTACGTGTTGCAGCTGATAGTCGTGGCCTTGATCTGGGGGAATATCGAGGGGGCTCAAGGGCTTGATGCGGGGAGCCGGGAATCCTTAAGGGGAATCTCAGGAGTGGGGGTGGTGGTTGAGGACATCAATCCCGAGGCCTCAGCTGATGGTCTCTCGCAAGATGCGATCCGGACGGCAGCCGAGTTGATCCTCCGCTCAAAGGGCATTCGAGTCATCACCAACGTAGAAAGGACGCGTTTGGGATCAGCACCGTATCTCTACATCAATGTCAACACGCTGAAGGAGGAGTTAGGGTTGTACGCCTATGCTGTAAACGTGGATCTCAAACAAGTGGTTGGATTGTTGTCGATCAAAAACGCGCAGGCCTGGGGAGCCACCTGGTCTGCGAGTGTTGTTGGGGCAGTGGGAGAAGCGAATGTGCTCCAAATTATAGCCAATGCGGTCGAGCCTCTGGTCAAAGATTTTGCTCACGATTTCTTGTCGGTCAACCCACGATGAAGGGTAGCCTCTGGGTCATTAACCGACGAACTGCATAGATTTCACACCAACGAGGAGTCGGACTTTCGTTTCGGTAGAGTGGTTCATGTTCGCTCTCAAGGCTCTGTATAGACGGGTATGGCTTCCAACGGAATTTCCTCTGTCACTACTTTCCCCTGCACCTCATACACATGGACGCAACGGTTGCTCATCGAGCGCAATATGGTAAACAGCCGATGGGCTGGAGCCGTTGGCATCGGAACGGAGGGACAGGGGCAGAGCAACGAAAATCCTTGCAGCGTCAAGTGTCCCACCGATTCGATCATGCGGTCCGTAAGACGCCTGACCTCGTGATCTGTCAGGCCAGGGGCACATAGCGTTTCAAGGAGGCCGGATATCACTGCCGTGCGAGCTTGATAACGCTCCAAGGCGCCAACCAAACACTGAGACATCAGCCGTTCCAATTGTCGTGCACTGAAGGCTCGAGCCACATGGATCATCGTCAGCACTTTCCGAGGCTGTTGCCTGCGACTGCGAGCTAGTCTTCCGATGATGAACGCATCGAACGCGTGGATTCCATCCAGAAACACGACTGGCTGGCCGGACAGGGCGCGATCGACGAGAACTTGTGCGGCGATTCGTGAGGCAGCCGGATGACCATACAATACGGTCAACCGATCAGATGGATTCAGCGCAACCAGAGGGATGGATGGACCTTCTGTTTCAGCTTTTGCATGTCCGGACCGTGACGAGAGTTTGTGACGGAGACTTTCCCCGCCTGTGACCGGTAACTGCGCAGTTCCTCCTCTCGCTTCTGTGCCTCTCATACCACGGCCTTCTCCTATCCACAGCATCCGCCGGCAAATACCTGCCGCTGCCGGTATGCATTCCAGCAAGTTGGGCAAAGCTGGACCGCGGAATGCGTAAAGCCGTCGATCGATACCATCCGCCGTTCGACCACGGTTCCACAATCGGAACAGGGTCCTGTCGTCGTTGATGGTGAGCTATGTTCTTGGACCGTCATGACTCGCCAGCTTTGTATTCGAACGTATAGGTTGATTGCAGACTGTCGACATGAACTGGCTTCTCTGCTTGGATCGCATGACGCTTCGAAAACGCTCCATCACTAATCCTATCGTGCTTAGTTGCGATCCCCACTGGATGCTCTGCAATCTATTGTCCAGTGCTGCCACCGTTCTTTCCAAATCCATCAAGTGGTCTTTTATTAAGGTTGTTCGCTCTGTTGCGATCATCGTTGCTCCTTTCGAGTGATTAGACGGCGCAATGCCGAATGACGCCGATGACAATGCCTTCGATATGAAATTCGTCCGATGGCCGGACGATAATCGGCTGCATGTGGTCGTTGGCCGGATGAAGTTCAATGCGCCCACTCTTCTTGAAATATGTCTTGATTGTGGCTTCGCGATTGACCAAGGCGACGACGGTTTGCCCGTTTTTAGCCGTTTCCTGTTTGCGCACGACTACCAGATCGCCTGGCAAAATCCCGTCATCTTTCATTGACTCGCCCTTTATCTTTAAGGCGAAAGTCTCACCGCCTCGCAGCATGCTCGGTGGTATGTCCACGAGTTCCGATTGCGACACCGGCTCGATGGGTGAGCCGGCTGCGACCAGGCCAGCCATAGGAATCTCGGTTTTCTGTCGCAATTGATCCAGCACCACCGATACAACACCAGGAATCTTCCGCATGCCGGACTCATATCGCGCCACAGATACCCGTGTGGTGTGCAAGGCATCAGCAAGTTGCTGCTGCGTGAACCCTAATCCTTCTCGAATACGTTTTAGGTCTCTCGGCTTCAACATGTATCCATTGGTAACATACCTGCTCCTTTTCTGTCAACAGGGCTCAGACGATCGCAAGGCTTTTTCATGGAACGTTTCGAATTAGTCGGCAATGTTGATGAAACGGTAACACCTCGAGATGTGGTGTTTGAATCTCATTTCGTATCAATGACTAAAAACTAGGCAAGAGACTCATTGCAGACGTATGTCGCCTCTTCGGGCGATAGGAAAGAGTTTTGTCCACAGGCTTATTCTCAGAAACTGGGGAGAGAGTAGAGTGGGATCCGGGGATCACCGCACCAGCCCTCACCCTTCATGAGGAGCGAGCGAGAGCCTGTGCCTAGGGCCGAGGCCTGACACCGAACAGAAGCACCGTCGTGTACGAGCACGGCATAGGGACCGGCGTCGAGTCAAGGCAGACTTCACGCGACTTCATGATCCTCGGCTCCAAACAGAAAAAGTCTACGAGTTATGCGGTTGAGGAGGGGAACAAGAACTCGGTCAACTCCGCCTTCTCCACACCTCGTTTTACCAAGGTGGCAACATCGATCAGGTGTTCGACCTTATGCACATCGTCAAGGCGAGTTTTTGTACTCGGATGGGGCGGCACAAATAGCTTGCAACAGTCCTGGTCCGGCTCGATCGATGTCTCGTAGGTGCCGAGACGTTTGGCTTCGTCGATGATCTCACGTTTATCCATGCCGATCAGCGGGCGGAGGATCGGCAGCTCCGCTGCTTCGTCAATCGCACACAAGTTCTGAGGCGTTTGAGAAGCCACTTGGCCCAGGCTATCACCGGTCACCAGCGCCCAACACTGCTCTCTTCTGGCCAGTTCCTCGGCGATCCGAACCATCATTCGCCGGTAGAGCACGACTCGAAATGGAGCGGGCGTATTGATGACGATTTCGCGTTGGATCTCTCCAAAGGGAACCACATAGAGGCGCGATTCGTATTGAAAGGTGGTGAGGTGCCGCACAAGTTCGTGAACTTTTTCTTCCGAAGCCCGGCTGACCAATGGCCGCCCCGAAAAATGGATGAAGGAAGCAAGGCAACCGCGCTTCACCATGCGATAGGCGGCTACAGGTGAGTCGATCCCCCCCGAAATCAGGCAGGTGATCTTTCCGCTTACGCCGACCGGCATACCGCCAGGACCTTCGATCTTTTCCGCCGAGCAAAACGCTTCCTTCGATAGAAGTTCGACATAAATGGTCAAGTCAGGATTCTTCAAGCTGACTTTCTTGCCGGTTCTGTTACAGACCGCTGCACCAAGAGCTCTTTCTATATCCATTGAGGTCAGAGCCAAACGCTTGTCGGCCCGTTTGGCTGTGACCCTGAACGTGGTGAAGGATTGTGATTCAATTTCTTCGAGGACGGCCGTTGTGAGCACATCCAAATTGGGATTGCTTAATTCAAGCGGGACCACACGGCCCAGCGAAAAATTGACGATCCCGCATACAAGTCTGAGCCGGTCTCGAACCACCTCGAGGGAGGCTTCTAGCGGGAGCCGGATCCGGATTCGACTGTGAAGATCCTCGACCTGTCGAATTCCGACATCCTTGAGAGCGGTCCGAATGTTCTTAATGAGGCATCGCTCGAAGTAGTCCCGATTGTTCCCCTTAAGAGCAAGCTCGTGGTAATGGGCGATGACACAACGCATACCGGAGATAGGGTGAGGTCGAGGTTAAGGTGGAAGATCTTTCCTTCCGTGAAAGCCCAACCTTTGCCTCAACCGTGGCTTGAGGTTTCTAAGAACCGCTCGGCGTCGATCGCAGCCATGCAGCCCGTACCGGCCGCGGTAATGGCTTGGCGATAATGGGAGTCTTGCACATCCCCGGCCGCAAACACACCAGGGACATCGGTGGTTGTTCCGTGAGTGGTTATGAGATAGCCGGCCTGGTTCATCTTCAGCTGGCCTGCGAAGAGCGCTGTATTCGGGCGGTGCCCGATCGCCAAAAAGAACCCGGCACAGGGCAAATCCCAGACTGTTCCGGTGACGACGTTCCTGATTCGGGCACCGGACACGACATCCTGCCCAAGAACATCTTCGACGACGCTGTTCCAGACAAAGGTAATTTTTTCATTCTGCATGGCTCGGTCTTGCATGATTTTGGAAGCGCGAAGTTTGTCACGACGGTGAACAATCGACACTTTGTTGGCGAACTTAGTGAGAAACGTTGCTTCCTCCATCGCGCTGTCTCCGCCGCCTACGACGACGAGTTCTTTGCCTCTAAAGAAAAACCCATCGCAGGTTGCGCAACTCGACACACCGTGTCCCCACAAGCGCTTTTCGTTTGAGAGACCAAGCGTGATCGGGGAGGCGCCGGTCGCGATGATCAACGTCTTGGTTTTAAGGGTTTCCTCACCATCCACAACGATTTGAAAAGGCCGAGTCTTGAGATCGACAGATGTGACGTCTCCGGTCTTGAAGGCGGTTCCGAACCGCTCTGCTTGGGCGCGCATCTCTTTCATTAACTCTGGCCCCATGATGCCCTTTGCGAAACCAGGGTAGTTTTCGACTTCCGTGGTCGTCGTGAGCTGGCCGCCGGCTTGCCAGCCTTCGATGAGTAGGGGAGAGAGGTTCGCACGAGCAGCATAAATCGCTGCGGTGAGTCCGGCCGGACCGGATCCAATAATAACGACGGTATGCATGGTCAGTGACTGTATCACAGCGAAGGAGGAAGAAGGTAGGACGTTATTGTAGTTTCATAGCAAGAGGCAGATGGAGGGAATTCTCCGGTAAGCAAACAGCCTGTCACAGGGAGCGAAAGTTTTCAAAAAGTCGGCTGACGTCCCGAGAAAGGCTTTGCCGATGTTTTGTTCCATCGAGTACGTAGTCTGCTCGAAGTCGTTTCATCGCAAGCGGCATCTGACTGTCGATTCGCCGGAGAGCCTCGGTTCTGGTGAAGCCGTTCCGCTTTTTCAGCCGCATGACCTGGGTTTCGCGATCAGCTGTCACGACGACTGTCTTGTCTACCCGCTTATCGATACCGGCTTCGAAGAGCAAAGGGACATCGTAAATTACGACGACCTGCGGATTGCTTTGGGCCGCTTGTCTGGTAAGTCTGGCCTGTTGTTGGGCTACACGAGGGTGGATGATTTGTTCCAGCTTTCGAAGCTCTGTTCCGTCACCAAACACGATCTGTCCGAGGACTTGCCGATTGATCGTTCTGTCAGGGTTCAGGACGGATTTTCCGAATCGGCGTACGATGTCCCGCCATGCCGGTTTGCCTGGCTGGACAACCTCGCGCGCCAATTCATCGGCATCGATCACGATGGCACCGCATTTCTTGAACATCTTCGCCACGGTGCTTTTTCCAGTGGCGACGCCTCCAGTGAGTCCGATCAGGATCATGGCGGCGGAGCTTATCACGTGATAGGTTCGGCAAGAAACCGCGATTGACATCCTTGGTTCTCCGCTTGTAAGAATTTCGGTGTGCGACGACTCCTCCATATCGCATCCGTTTGCTGTTTCATTGGTTCCGGGTCTGGTGTTGCCGGGACCGATGCCGTGCCGTCTAGTCCACGGATGATCACCGTTGCACTCGACGGATCGGGAGATTTCTATTCGATTCAAGAGGCGGTCGATAGTGCCGGGAAAGGCGACACGGTGCTGATCAAGGCAGGGACCTACGCTCAAGATTTGACCGTTCATAGCAAAGAGAAGATCAAGATTGTCGGAGCGGGAGTCGAGAAAGTCGTCTTGCTTGGACGAGATGAGCTGGTCGGTGTGCTGCATGTGGGTAAATGGCCGTATGGGGCGACGGATATTGAGATCAGCGGTCTTACGATCAAGGAGCATGGAGGGCATGCCCTCGGCATTTTCAACGGAAACCGCATCACGCTGCGTCAGATTCATGTGAAAGGAATGGTCTTCGGTCAACAAGTAGAAGATGTTCGCATCGAAGACTCCGTGATCGGGGAGAGTGAGACGACGGGCTTGCACTTTTCTGATTCTCAGGTCCTTCTGATCGGAAATTTTATCCATGATAACGACCACGGTGTCAACGTGACCGGCAAGTCTTCGGTTCGGCTCGATCGCAATATCATCACCCGAAATTTGTTCGAGGCCGTCGTGATCGACGACCAGGCAAAAGCGGTTTTGGTGAGTAATACTCTGGTTAAGAACGGAGGCGGAGGGGCATTCCTGGGTTTGTCCACGATTGAGGCATCGGGGAATATTCTGAGCCTTAATAAAGTGGGCTTTCTCATTGCCGCCTCGAGTCAAACCAAGACCTCATACAACGCCTTGTTCAATAATGAGGTGAACTACATGCGAGCCGGGTCGCCGAACATGCATGCGCCGGAACTCCAGGCGGAGTCGGATATGATGGCCGATCCTCGTTTTGTCGATGCCGAGCATGACGACTTTCGACTGAAGCCAGACACGACGTTGCTCAACCGCGGAGAGTTTCGTTATCTTGGAGCACTTCCTCCGCTTCTGACCCCCGCACACAATCGTTAATAACCACCGTTGAAACAATGAGTTAGAGAGTGCCTCTGATGTGAGGGAATGCGTATGGTATGCTGTCTCTGTACCACGAATCCTTCCGGTCCATTCCTCAATTAAAGTAACGTCACAAGCCCGCCGAGAAGGATTCAACCAGGAGGTTTCCCTTGGCTAGCTTCCGCAGTAATCTTGAAAAGCTGTCGGGTGAAAGCATCCCCTCGCTCATGGATATGGAGTCCGGCAAGTTGGTCGGGGCTGTGCTTCCTATGTCTGAACAGGCTCAAATCCAGATGCGGAACAGCATCGAAGTCATTGAGTACCTGTTGAATCAGGAACGAGTGGTCTGGAGCTAGGCATTCGACTCCGGCTTTTTTCAGTGCAATCCCCTCCATTAATATTCAGTGTCTCTTCCTCTCCTCTATTGAAGATGTGTGTAAGACTCCCGCTTTCCTCTCTACTTCCGACTAGTATGTCCTTTAGGAAATATACGAGAGACCGAAAAGAGGAATGAGTCCAGGTCGTTGCATCGAGCGAACACCGACTTGATTCTTGCCCGTATGGCGGTGCATCGTAGCCCCTTTGCGCTTCTAACTCGTGAGTACAGTGAGAGATCCAGTGGGGAACGCAGTTCGGACACCCGCTCCCGTTCAAACTCCTTCATGCGCTGAGCGGCAACGGCTTGACGAAGATGCAATTCGCAAGCAGCACTGGAAGCGGTGGGGGCCGTACTTGAGTGAACGTGCCTGGGGAACGGTACGTGAGGACTACAGCCTTCACGGGACGGCCTGGGAAGCCTTTCCTCATGATCATGCTCGCTCGCGCGCCTATCGGTGGAACGAAGACGGGCTTGCCGGGATTTCAGATCGCCATCAATACATCTGTTTTGCCGTCGCACTTTGGAATGGACGCGATCCCATTCTGAAGGAGCGCCTATTTGGTTTGACCGGTACCGAAGGGAATCACGGAGAAGATGTAAAAGAATACTATTTCTATTTAGATTCAACGCCAACCCATTCGTACATGAAGTATCTCTATAAGTATCCTCAGGCAGAATTTCCGTATGGCAAGCTCGTAGAGGAAAACCGAAGTCGGAGACGTGAAGAGCCGGAATATGAGCTGATCCATACCGGAGTTTTCAATGAGAATCGCTACTTCGATGTGGTGGTGGAATATGCGAAGGCGACGCCGGAGGAGCTTCTGATCCGTATTCAAGTGACAAACCGAGGACCGGATCGTGCCGAATTAACGCTGTTACCCACTCTATGGTTTCGGAACACGTGGTCGTGGGGAATCGATGCCCGTCGGCCGAGAATGCGCGAAGGAAAAGCTGCCGATGAGATGAGCGTGATGGAATTGGATCACGAATATTATGGAGCACGTCGCCTATGGTGTGAAGGAAAGCCCGCATTACTCTTTACTGAAAATGAGACGAATACGCGCCGATTATACGGTGACCAAGATGGCGTCAAGTATGTGAAAGACAGTTTTCATGACTACATCGTCCAGGGTCGAACAGATGCGATCAATCCTGAGAAGATCGGCTCGAAAGCTGCCGCCCACTATCAACTGGCACTCTCTCAGGGCGCATCGGAGACCATTCGCCTGCGTCTGACCAATAGCACAGAAGCGCCTGGGATTGAAGTTCAAGCGTTCGATGAGCTCTTCGCGCAACGTATCCATGAGGCCGATGAGTTTTATGACGAACTGGCTCCGGCTGGTCTTTCCGAGGATGCAAGGCTGGTGCAGAGACAGGCGTTCGCTGGTTTACTCTGGAGCAAACAATTCTACCATTATGACATGAAACGCTGGCTGGTCGGTGATCCAGGAATGCCTGAACCTCCCCTTGAACGTCTTCGTGGACGCAACTCAGACTGGACACATCTTTACAATGCCGACGTGATCTCCATGCCGGATAAATGGGAGTATCCCTGGTATGCGGCTTGGGACTTGGCATTCCATTGCATTCCCCTCTCCCTTGTCGACTCAACCTTTGCTAAAGAACAGCTCATTCTGATGTTGAGAGAATGGTACATGCACCCGAACGGTCAGATTCCGGCGTATGAGTGGGCATTTGGCGACGTCAACCCTCCGGTTCATGCCTGGGCTGCGTGGCGAGTCTATAAGATTGAGAAGAAGCGAAGGGGAGTCGGTGATCGAATTTTTCTCGAGCGAGTGTTCCATAAGTTGTTGTTGAACTTCACCTGGTGGGTCAATCGAAAAGATGCCGAGGGGAAGAACATCTTTCAAGGGGGGTTTTTGGGACTCGACAACATCGGCGTCTTTGATCGGAGCGCTCCGTTGCCGACCGGTGGTCATATCGAACAGTCGGACGCGACAAGTTGGATGGGGATGTATTGCCTCAATATGCTCTCGATCGCACTCGAGCTGGCGCGTGATAATCGAGCATACGAGGATGTGGCGAGCAAGTTTTTTGAGCACTTCGTCTATATCTGTCGAGCCATGAACAACATCGGCGGAGAAAAAATCGAGCTCTGGAATAGGGAAGACGGATTTTTTTATGATGTGCTGCACCTTCCTGATGGACAAACCCTTCCGCTCAAGGTCCGATCTCTAGTCGGACTGATCCCGCTTTTCGCCGTAGAAACACTGGACTCCGAGTTAGTCGATCGCCTCCCACGGTTTAAGCACCGCATGCAGTGGTTCATCGAAAATCGCCCCGATTTCAGCGCTCATGTCGAAACCCATTCACATGACGGAGGAATACGGAGATTTTTGTCTCTGGTCAACCCCACAAGGCTCAAGTCGGTGTTGCGGTACATGCTCGACGAAGAAGAATTCCTCTCCCCCTACGGCATCCGAGCGCTCTCACGCTACCACAAGGACCATCCCTATGTGCTTTCCATCATGGGCAGAGACTATCGGGTCGATTATGAACCTGCCGAATCAAGCACGGGGTTATTCGGAGGGAATTCGAACTGGCGAGGCCCCATCTGGTTTCCGGTTAACTATCTACTGATCGAGTCGCTCCAGAAGTTTCATTACTTTCTTGGGAATGAGTACAAGGTCGAGTATCCGGTACGATCAGGTCGATTAGCCACATTAGATGAGGTTGCTTCCGAACTGTCCCGACGGCTGACTCATATTTTCCTTCGCGATAAAACCGGCCGACGCCCGGTCTATGAAGGCACAAACAAATTCCAGGAAGATCTTTTCTGTCGAGACGCCATTCTTTTCTACGAGTATTTTCATGGTGATAATGGTGCCGGTCTCGGGGCCAATCATCAGACAGGATGGACCGGACTTGTCGCCAAGTTGATTCAGCAGTCGGGGGAATAGGACGACGCCGATGAAAGTTGAGACAGTTGCTTGCCGGAATGCCGGTCGGGCACCGAGCGTTGAATGGCTGGATACAAACGGCCGCTGGGGGGTTGCATCGGGAACCGTTTCGCGTGCCAATACGAGACACCCCGAGGTACCGATTCCGACTGGAGCGGCCTGCTCATCTCACCGCAAACTAAGTCCTCGCCAAGCCGAATTAGTGCCCACACCGGAACGGATTGGTTTCTTGCTCTCTTGACAGAGTTCGCAAGCATCCGTAGTCTGAACGTGCTGGATATGTTGGGAGGACTCAGTACGATGGCATGCGTTATACCGAACCGAAATGGCCAGCTAGTCATGGCATATACGGTGATGTTGTCGCTGTTAGGTTTTGCCGCACCTTGCGTGATCTTTGCCGACGAGATGGCAAAGGAGTCCGTGTTGCCGCTTGGAGCAGCGAACAAGGCGGTTCACGCAGCATTAGAGGCCTGCAAAAAAGATGGATATCGAGTGAGCGTGTCCGTGGTGGATCGTGCCGGCGTCCTTCGCGCGATGGGACGTGCCGACGGTGCCGGGCCGCATACAGTGGATAGTAGCCGGAAGAAAGCCTATACAGCAGCAAGTGTGCGGCGCCCTACCAGTGAGCTAGCCGATCTCATCATGAAAGTTCCCACCTTGCAGGCCCTTCGTGACATGAATGCCGAGATCCTGATACTGGGTGGAGGCCTCCCCATCGAGATCGGAGGAGAACTGGTCGGGGGAATCGGCGTCGGTGGCGCACCGGGGGCCCATCTGGATGATGCTTGCGCCCAGGAGGGGCTTGATGCGATCGGTGCAGCGTCCAAGGTGCCCGCAACCAAGTGAGAGGACGACTGTGGGCTACTGTGATGGGAAGCGTGATGCTGTCGATTGTGGGTTGCAACAGCAGGACTCCTGAGCCCGCCTCCGCAGTAATTCCTTCGGTGCAACTTCGGCTGACTATCGTTAGGACTGCAACGGACCCATTTCTCCCGCGATTTAATCTCACCTTGAACGTCAGAGGTCCAGGGGGGTGTTCCTCGACAACCGAGTTGTTTCCCGATACCGGACATGTGGGTCGACGAAACATTTATCACGCGCCAAAAGGCATGGTGTATGTGATCGGACAGTATGATGCGCGCATCGTCGATTCACAGGACTGTCATACGAGCTTGTCAGAATTTCGTCATCTCGATCGTAATGTCGTGTTCGTTGGAAGCTTTGATCAAGATGAAGAACAGCAGTGGGCCTACTTTGCCGCTGCCCATCGCCCCGAGCTACCATTCGAGAAACACTAAGATTCTTCCACATCACCTAATATTGAGGAATGTTGACAGTATGCAGCAACCGATCGTCGGGTATCATCAAGATGAGTACGAAGATTGGGTGGCGGATCTAGCCTGTGGCCACGGACAACACGTACGGCATCAACCTCCATTCACGAATCGCCCTTGGGTGCTCACCGCCTTCGGACGGGACCAGTATTTGGGAACCTTTTTGAATTGCAAGAAGTGCGAGGAACCGGACGTTGATCCTCCTCCGACTTCGGGATGAATTCCGCCCATCCATTTTCTTTCATCATAACGCGAAGAAAAACAGGCCGATCGGACCGTGGCTTACGACAGAGCTGTTCGGACCTCTTGACAGGGAGTAAGGGTTTGTTCGACAACCGTCGGCAGGTTCTCAAAGCTGACCAAGAAATCCATGTTGTCCCAACGATACCAGATAGCCGTTCTGCTTGGGCTGGTGACGGTCTTGAGCTGCTATTTGTTGTTGCCGTTGGGTGCCTCCTATCTCTTGACGAATAGACTTCGTGACTATGGGTACCGCAACGTCATCCTTCAGCTCGGCTATCCGGGCTGGGGGCAGATGCGCATTCCCGTCGTCTCGTTTCAACAGGATTTGGGCCAGGAACGACTGATGGTCTCGCTGACGGATGCAGAGATTCACTATGACCCGGCTCAGCTGCTTCAAGGGCGTGTCGGTCGCATTGTCTTGCGAGACACGGCAATCCATGTGTTGAACGTGCCGTCCACAGATTCCCTCGCGCAAGATGCAAAGGATACGGAGCGGCTTGGTGACATGGAATCACCGTGGCGATTGTTGACGGCGGGGGATCTCTTACGCAATTTCCCGATCCTCCCGTTCGACGAGTTGCAGCTGGATCACCTCACTATTTTTCGTGAGCAGGCGACGGGGCCGCTTCGTAGAGTGACGATTGATGGGAGTTTGACCTATAGCGGCAGAGAGGTGGAAGGTCGCCTCGCGTTTCGTGGACGTGATACCGCATCTTACAGCCTCGTCGTAGTAGGGCATTCCGCCAGTACCTGGTCGGTGACCTTGGCGTCGCAACGATCGCAAGCGGCGCCGATTGTTTCCTTGCGGTCGCAAGCGCGTCCCGACGGCTCACAGATTCAAATCAATGGGAGCCTTCAGGTCAATGTGCAAGAACTCGCTCCATTCATCGCACTCCTTGTCCCGATCGGGTCGGAACTGGAGAAGGTCACGGGAGAGGTGGCGATAGACTGGGCGGGAATTGCCGATGCGGAGGCCGCGCTCAAATCGTTGTGGGAAGACGAGCGCACACATCTGGACGGCACTATGCGAGTCAATGTCACGCTGCCGGCACTGAAAGGCGTGGCCAAAGATATTGCTGTCGCTTATGTGGGTAGATTCGGAGGGAATGCCACTCAGGTCGACTGGGCCATGAGCCCCGGTGTCTTACTGACCGCGACGATCAATACCCAACCGCGCATTATTCCCGAAGCAGTTCGTTTGATACTTCCTCATGGGGATCAGCCGGTGCGGATTGAGAATAAGAAACCTGTGCAAGGGACTTTCTATTGGAAGGAAACCTCCATACGTACGGTGGCGCAAGGACCGTTGCATGTAACGTACGGTCGAACACCGGAACCATTGGTTGCACAATTCGAGACCACCCGCGCCGAGGGCCTTGGAAATGAGTTGGTGTTCGTCGAAGGAGCCTATTACCTGGAGGGGATCCTTCCAAAGGCCATTGCCGATCGGCTTTCAGCGAAAGAGGCGACAGGAAGAGTTCAGGGGACGGTAAAGCTGGCTCGGACCTATATACGTGGAGTGCTATTACCACCATCTTCAATTACGGCGAAACAGGTCGGACATGGCCCCACACTCATTGCAAATGTTACGTTGAATCTGTCGGAACCGCTGGCAGTTGAATGCGATCTGACGACGATCCACTGCAGTGGGGGAGCAATGATCGCGACGGTTCGCGCTCCGACTGTGAGACTAGGTAGTCGAAACTTTCACCTCGCGCAAGGCGTCTTAAGACTTCAGGAGGCAGAAACGACCAAGGCTGCATGGGCTGCGCAGGGGACCTTGTCGGTCGCCGGGGTGAGTCCGGAACAGGGTTCTTGGTGGCCTTCAACGAGTGATTGGGCAGTCACGTTTTCGGCTGATCAGATGGGCATCAGGGCCGACCTTCGAGTCGGTACCCCGACGCATGCGGGGTTGGTGACCGCCAGGATCGAACAGCCCCTGCAGAAGACGCAAGGAGTCATGCACGCTGTCATCGGTCCGCTGACGTTCAACGACACCGATCGGCGGCTCAGTCGGATGGTCATGGGTCTTCCCCCTTCAGCCGATCTCATCGATGGAATGTTCACAGCCGCCGTCGATGCGTCCTGGTCGAGCGACTTGCCTGACCGGATCAATATGATGAATTCGGTATCGGCGACCGCGAAGGTAGTAGCCGAGGACCTGTCCGGTCACTACGCCGATTATGCCGTAAGAGGCTTGAGCACCACGCTGGTGTTAGCTACTCAGGGGTTTGAGTCAATTGTCATGACACAACCAGCCTCGATCTTTGTGGCGACAGTACAGAACGGTGTGGAGGCTGCTGATCTTACGGCTTCCTACCAGATGAGATGGAAACTGTCGGATGATTTACCGATTCTCGATGTCAGCGACTTCCAGTGCGAAATATTTGGAGGAACGATCCGCAATCCAGGTCCTGTGGTAGACTTGACCAAGCCACCGGTCACCACGACGTTTTCTCTGCAGAATCTCGATCTCGCACAAATTCTCAGCGTGGAACAACAGAAGGGACTTCATGGAACCGGAACCCTTCACGGGACTCTTCCCGTTACCATCACGGCGGGTGGGATCATCGTCAAAGACGGAGTGATCGAGGCACAGCCTCCCGGTGGTACCATACGGTACGCATCGACGCCCGAATCATCAAAGATGCTTTCAGAGTCAGATCGACAACTTCAGCTCGTCGCGCAAGCGCTCACTAACTTTCAGTACTCGCTGTTGCGCGTCGACGTGCAATACGGCGAAACTGGAATGTTGGATCTGAATGCTCGGCTGGAAGGCAGGAATCCGGACCTCAGGGATACTCCCCCGATTCACTTCAACCTGACCGTGCAGGAGCACCTCCCCACGCTCCTCCAAAGCCTTCATATGGTCGAGGATGTCCATGGGACTGCCGAAAGAAAATACAGACGCCAAGGGTCATTATGAATCGAGCCATGCAGAGCGGAACCTTACGGATAGGCGTCGGCGCGTCGGCGTGGCTCATGCTTCTTCTGACCTTAGCGGCTTGTGCTCCACGGGGGGAGGTTGCGGCGCCGGAGAAACCGATCACAATCAACCTCAATGTGAAGATTGATCATGAGATTCGACTGAAAGTCGACAAAGACTTGGATCAGATCCTGTCGAATGAGAACGGACTGTTGGATGAAACGAAAGCAAGGGGGTTGGTCGGTGAGAAGAGCAACGGCTATCTGGGGGCGGTGAACCCATCCAATGCTGAAGCTCAAGCGGTGATAGTGAGCGTCAATCAGAAGCGGCGGCAGGCCTATGAAGATATTGCAAAGCGAAACCTCACCAGCGTCCAAACGGTGGAAACGCTCGCCGGAGATAAATTCATTCAGAATGCTAAGCAGGGACATTTCATTGAACGTCCGAGTGGGTGGATCAGGAAATAGCCACTATCCGTAGCGATCGTTCTTCCACGGGAGCGCGGTATTCGAATACCCGCGGACTTCCCAAAACCCCTTCTCATCCTTATCTGAAAACGTAATTTCCTTCACCCACTTAGCCCCTTTCCAGGCATAGCGTTTCGGAACGATCACACGGACCGGCCCCCCATGGTCTCGGGACAGGGGCTTGTCGTTCCAGCTATGGGCCAGCAGCACATCGTCATCGCCACAGGCCTCAAGCGGGAGGTTCGTCGTGTAGTCGTCGTAGGACTTGAAGAGGACAAACCGCGCAAGCGACAGAGGTTTCACGACGGAAACGAAATATTTGAAGCTCACGCCTTCCCAGTCGTTGTCATATCGGCTCCATGAAGTCACGCAATGGAAGTCCGACCGGTTTTTGAATTGGGGTTGTGCCAGGAATTGCTCCCACGTCAAGACAAGCGGGTGAGCGACAAATCCGCCGATGCTGAGCTTCCACTCGCCTAATGGAATCTCCGGCTTGAAGCCTAGGTCCAGCACAGGAAAGTTGTCGACGAGGTGTTGGCCTGGGGGCAAGCGATCATCGCCCTCATAAAAAACTTCTCGTTCTTCACCTCCTCGCCGAGCCCGAGCCCATTGTTCTTTGGTCCTTGTCAGCCTGCTCGATTCGTCCATTTCGTTTCCCTCTCCTTCCACACAGAGTACGGGAATTGAACATCATCTAGCAACCTACTGACCGGCGGCCATTCGCCACAAATCGGGCAACTCAGCATTTCGTCGAACAGCCTCCATAGGCACCACTCACTCGCCGCTTGCATCGATTGACGATCTGCACCAAAGGATGTCAGGCTATGACCACGCAACCCATCACAAGAGTGATCGGAATGAGCGAGCATGACCAATCTCTGATGCTTCCGGACGACGAATATAATCAAGCGCTCGTCGCCAATGTGCATCCTGCCGATTGGATCAATCCTGAGCCGACAGGTCGTTATAACATCGTCGTGATCGGTGCTGGGACCGCCGGATTGATCACGGCCGTCATCGCCGCGAGCCTTGGAGCGAAGGTCGCCTTAATCGAAAAGCATCTGATGGGTGGCGACTGTCTCAATGTTGGGTGCGTACCGTCTAAAGGCGTGATTCGAGCAGCCAGAGCCTGGGCCGGCTTGCGGAAGGCCGCGGAGTTCGGGCTCCATATTCCCGCCGGCGTGAGGTATGACTTCGGCGCAGTGATGGCGCGCATGAGGAAATTGAGGGCCCGCATCAGCCAGAACGACTCAGCCCAACGGTATGCCAAACTGGGTGTGGACGTGTATATCGGCAGCGGACGTTTTCTCGGTTTTGAAACGGTCCAAGTAGAAGGTCCGTCCGGTAATCGGATTCTCACCTTCGCGAAAGCCGCTGTTTGTACTGGTGCGCGAGCGGCCATACCCGATATCCCCGGCCTTCAGGAAGCCGGTTACCTGACGAACGAAACCATCTTTTCTCTGACTGAGCTGCCGCAGCGTCTCGGTGTCATCGGGGCCGGACCTATCGGATGCGAGCTGGCGCAGTCCTTTGCCCGCTTTGGGAGCCAGGTTTATCTGATCGAAGCGATGCATGGCATCCTACCGAACGAGGATCGAGATGCAGCGGGTATCGTTGAACAACAGATGCTTCGCGATGGTGTGAAGCTGCTCTGCTGCGGAAAATATCTGAATGTGGAAAAGACCGCAGGCGGTAAACGTCTGACAGTCGATTCGCATGGCCGACAGTACGATGTCCTCGTCGACGAGATTCTCGTCGCGGTGGGTCGGATTCCGAACGTAGAGAGGATCGGTTTGGAGACCGCTGGAGTCTCGTACGATAAGAATGGGATCAGGGTGAATGTCCGATTGCAATCGACCAACCCCAAGATTTTCGCGGCCGGTGATGTCTGCTCACGCTATAAGTTTACACATGCCGCTGATGCCATGGCACAAATTATCATCCAAAACGCGCTGTTCCCTCACCCCTTGGGCTTGGGCTACGCCACTGTCGAATCGTTGAACATGTCCTGGTGTACGTTCACCGAACCGGAACTCGCCCATGTCGGCCTGTATGAACGAGACGCCACGGAAAAGAGAATCGAGGTTGAAACCTATACATATGGATTGGATGAAATTGATCGAGCAATCCTGGATGGAGAGGAGGACGGGTTCGCGCGGATTCACATTCAAAAAGGAACGGACAAAATTCTTGGCGCGACGGTCGTGGCGGCCCATGCCGGCGACATGATCAGTGAATTCTCTGTCGCCATGAAGGGTGGGGCGGGGGCCAAAGCGATAGCCGGTACCATCCATCCTTATCCAACTCAGGCCGAGGTGAATAAAAAAGTGGTGAATCTCTGGCGAAAAGCGCACTTCACACAGGGAACGAAACGCTTCCTCACGAAGCTGTTCGCCTGGATGAGACGATAATGACAGGACGGGTGAGGGCGTCGGTTTGTCTCCTTGCTTGGGCGATGCTCATGTCACCCAGCGCCAACAGCCTTGTCTGGGCTCAAAATCCATCGACGTTGGAAATCGGGAAGTTTTCAGCCGCCTCCGAGGGAGCAGCACTGCCCGACGGGTGGAAGCCGCTCACCTTTCCGAAGATTCCGAAGCAGACACGGTACGAGGTCGTCAAGGACGGTGGCAGGCTGGTCGTAAAAGCCGTGAGCGAGGCGTCGGCTTCTGGGCTAACCAAACAGGTCAAAATAGATCCTAAGGACTTCTCTATTGTGCGGTGGCAGTGGAAAGTCGAAAATTTGCTTCAGACCAGCGATGTCACGAGAAAAGACGGCGATGATTATCCGGCTCGACTCTACATTACCTTTGAATACGACCCGGACAAGGCGACTGTAGGAAAAAAACTGAAGTATAAAGCTGGCCGGGTGTTGTTCGGGGACATTCCCATCGCCGCCATCAATTATGTCTGGGAAAGGAAAGCGCCGGTCGGCGCAGTGATCGACAATGCCTATACGGATTTCGTCAAAATGGTGGTCGTCGAAAGCGGACCACAAAACGTCGGCACCTGGATGGACGAAGAACGGAACATCTATGAGGATTATACAAAAGCCTTTGGAGAAGAGCCGTCGATGATCAACGGCGTGGCGATCATGAGCGATACGGACAACACGAAGGAACGAGCGACCGCCTATTACGGCGACATTACCTTCGTCAAAGGCAGGTGAAATGAGGAACGGTTGAGTCCAAGACAAGCGGGCCGGTGTGAATTTCACTCGGCCCGCTGAGTGGATGCAGGCGTTACTGAATCGAGTTGGCAAAACCGTTGCGGGTGATTTCGGCGCGTACGATGTCGCCGACCTTCTTGCTGCCGCGCAATTGTTTGGTTTCCCGGCTTACGTAGAGTTGAATTTGATTCCCTTCGAAGTCTTCGACCGTATAGACATTGCCTTTAATATATTTCACGGTGCCGCCGATTGTCTTCCATGCCGGTCCCGGCTTACGGTCCGATCGATCAGCAGAGGGGAGGGAGGGAGATTTCCCTGTTGAAGCCCCTACCTCCATTGCGGCTGACGAATCGACGCCCGATTTCTTCGCGTCCTTTGAGCTTGCGGCTGCTATGGACGGGATAACCAAAGAAAGAGCGACTAGACATCCCAGAACACCTGGAAGGATCTTCATGCGATGAATCTTCATTAAGCACCTCCTGGTACAAACGATGTGAATTGCACGAGTGTGCAGCAAAGTACGTGCCGATCGAGACTGCTCTGGAAATGATGACTCTTCGTCAGTTACAGAAAATTGCTGCGGGGAAACACTGCGTTTCAATGAGACCGGAGAAAAAACGGCACATGGTTGGGCAAAATTGCACGGCGAGCGTCACACAGGTTAATCCCAATGCTCTCACAGCGCGCGACGAGCGGCTGGTTTTCTCAATTGGCACCTGCAATGCCTTCGTCATCAAAGGCATTCTCGATCAGTATTCGCCGATGACCACTGTCGGGTGCTATCTCAATCCAGCTATTGTCCCCGATGCACGCAAGGTCGTGAAGATGGGCATTGGGCGAAGCTTCCTCAGAGTGCTGCTCATCATTCTCCACGTCGAGTTGCGTCTGGCGGTTCTCCCTCGCGCATTTTTCCAAGATATCCGTTAACTATCTATGCTTTCGTTTTCGACGGAACTGTTCTATTCATGATCGAGTGCGGCATGTCGTGTAAATAGTGACCCTGCTAAAATGCGCGCATGGATGTCATTGCCACGCATAACAACGCGGATTTCGATGGGCTTGGCTCCATGGTCGCCGCGCGCAAACTGTTTCCGGATGCCAAGCTGGTCTTGCCGGCTGGGGGCCAGGAAGCTGTCCGCAATTTTCTTGCCGTGCACGATCTCGACATCACGAAACTCAAAGATCTCGATCTCTCACAGATCACCCGGCTGGTGCTGGTCGATACGCAGGACTCCGACCGGATCGGAGCGCTTAAATCGTGCATCGGGAATCCAGCAGTCGAAGTGGTCGTATTTGATCATCATGTCGAACCGGATTCATCCTGTGCCGGTTGTTCGAAGCAATCGATCATTGCATCGGTCGGAGCAACGACGACACTTCTCATCGAACAACTTCGACGGTGGCACATTCCCGTGACGCCGTTTGAGGCAACGGTGATGGCCCTGGGCCTTTATGAAGAAACCGGGTCGTTCACCTTTACCTCCACGACCAGCCGCGATCTTGAAGCCGGGGCGTTTCTCATCGCAGCCGGCGCGGATCTGAATATGGTGGCGAAGATCCTGCACCGTCCTCTGGATCCTGATGCCGTCGCGTTGCTGAACGATTTGTTGGAACACAGCGAAGTGCATTACCTGGAAGGCCGCAAGGTCTTGGTGGCCACGAGCACGGTTGATCGCTGCCGCGGAGAAGCAGCCGACGTCGTGCATAGACTCGTCGAATTACAGGGTGTCGATGCCGTCCTTGTGGCAGTGATGATGGCAGACCGAGTGGAAGTGATCGGGAGAAGCCGCAGGCCTGAGATCGACGTCGGTTGGGTCGCACGGGAATTCGGAGGAGGAGGCCACGCCGTGGCGGCAGCCGCTGCGGTTAAAGGACGGACGCTTGCGGAAGTCAAGGAGAGGATCGTTCACCTGCTGACCACACACTATCGCCCGACGCTGCTGGCCCAGGATGTCATGACCCACCCGGTAAAAGCGATCGAGGTCGATATCAGCGTGACTGAAGCGGGACAGCGGATGACGGCCTATGGGTTGAATGTTTTTCCCATCCTGGATGAAAAAGATCATTACACCGGCCTCGTCAGTCGGGAGTCGATTCAGAAAGCCTTGTTTCATCGGCTCGGCAGGTTGGCCGTGCGCGACATCATGCAGACCGATGCCTATACGGCGCAGCCGGACACTCCGTTTCATGAGATCGAAACGGCCATGATCGAACGAAACCAGCGGTTTGTGCCGATCATCACAGAGTCGAAAATCGTCGGCGTCATTACCAGGACGGATCTGTTGCGGACCTTGCACGACGATGTGCTGAAGGTGGCTCGAATGCGGACGATGCGCCCGAGCGAAACCGAAGCTGAGGGTGGAGGGTCGCGCCGGAACGTCAAGAGGCTGTTGCGAAGCCGCTTGCCGCAGCGCCTGGTGACGGTGCTGGAAGAGGCCGGTCAATTGGCTGACCGCTGCGAGGTCCCGCTCTTTGTCGTCGGCGGCTGCGTGCGAGACCTCTTACTTGGCATCGAGAACCTGGATTTGGACCTGGTGGTCGAAGGCGACGGAATCGCCTTCGCGCGAAAGCTCGGTGAAGTGCTGCAGGCACGAGTCAAGGTGCATGAGCGATTCGGCACGGCCATCTTGCTGTCGGCGGATGGCTTCAGGCTCGATGTGGCCACCGCAAGAACAGAATATTACGAATATCCGACCGCCCTCCCGACAGTGGAGCAAAGTTCCATCAAGAAAGATCTCTATCGTCGAGATTTCACCATGAACGCACTTGCCGTCCGGTTGAACGAAAAGGGGTTCGGGGATGTGCTCGACTTCTACGGTGGGCAACGGGATCTGAATGACAAGGTCATCCGAGTCTTGCACGGGTTGAGTTTCGTTGAAGATCCGACCCGAGTCTTTCGAGCTATCCGTTTTGAATCCCGGTTCGGGTTTCGTTTAGGAAAGGACACAACGGCGTTGATCGCCGGCGCCGTCAAGATGAATCTGTTTGAACGATTGTCCGGCCATCGTCTGCTGGAAGAACTGAAACTGCTGCTGGGCGAGCGGGAGCCGAAACAGGCGATCAAACGATTGGCAGAACTCAATCTCTTGAAGTTCATCCATCCGAAGCTGAGTTGGTCGGACCGGTTGAACAGGTTGTTGGCCTCACTCGAGGAAACCGTCGATTGGTACCGGCTACTCTACTTAGATCGGAGGATGGAAACCTGGTTAGCCTACGTGATGGGGCTTCTGGAGCTATTGCCGGAGCGTGCTGTGAAGGACGTGTTTAAGCGGTTTCCCTTTTCCGAGCAGGAAGCGGCCAGGCTCAAAATGGCTCGCGTGGGCTGTCACAAGGTGATTCGAAAGCTTGCAACGAAGCGATCGCTCAAACCGGCAGAAGTGTACCACCTCTTGTCGGGACTATCCGATGAGACGCTCTTGTTCCTCATGGCGAAGAGCAAAGGAGAAACAGTCAAACGGCAGGTCTCGGCTTTCCTTACGACCTATCAGCAGGTGAAGCCGATTCTGACTGGCACCGATCTCAAGATGATGGGATTAAAACCAGGTCCGCAGTTCAAAAAGATCCTTGACCGACTGCTCGATGTGCGGCTGAACGGAGAGATCAAGACGGAAAGGGAAGAGAGGGATTTGGCAATGAAGCTTGTCGAGTTGAAAGCGGATGGTTAGCAGGTTCTTGACAAGAATAGTCTCCGCATTTGTTGTCCAGACGCACTGATAGAATTGATTCTCTACAGGAAAATCTTTCATGCTTTCATTTTTGCGGCAAGAACTGCCTCAACATGATCCCAAAGCGATGCAGTTCATATTTCAGAAGTAAGATGACGCGCGACCGTTGGGAAGAAACAAAGGTGTCGGAAAATGCAATGGTAACGGGAGTTTTTTGCAGTTCGCTGAGTCTGATAATCCGGCTACGTGCGATCGTCTTGTCTGGAGAACGGCTGAAAGAGCCTACCGGTAGGGCCATTAATTAAGGCTGAACGCCTCTGACTTTTCCCTCCGTTTTTGAACATATTCTCACCAGCGATCACCTCCGCATCAGATCGACAGGAGTGACCATAGGCGTATGTCTATCAACGACGCGATGATGATTTGGCAGGTCTGTATCTACGGGTTAGCTGTAGGCCTTGTGATTGTCGTCATGTTGGGATTCCCAGCGTTGCTTGGTGAGCGTCACTGGAAGAAATCCGAACGTCGATCCGAAAGCGCGACCGTCATTCCCTATGAATCTGGTATTTTGCCGACCGGCAGCGCTCGAGTTCGTCCGCCGGTGCAATATTACTTGGTCGCCATGTTCTTCGTCATTTTCGATGTTGAGGCGGCTTTTCTTTATGCCTGGGCGGTAGCTGTGCCAGAAACCGGCTGGCTTGGCTTTATCGAAGTGACGATTTTTGTCGTTCTTCTCTTGGCAGCCCTCATCTATTTATGGCTCACCGGGGCCCTGAACTGGAATACACAGTATCAACGGTCGCCTGTCCATCACCTCCGTACAGCAAAGATCAAGGAGCGGCACGATGACAGGGTGGCGTAACGGAAGGCTTGAGGGTGTGCGCATGAATGAGGGCGGTGACGGCCCGTTGACTTCCGTTGTCGGTCAGTCTGTGCTCTTCGCCAAGCTTCAAGACTTACTGGCATGGGGACGAACGAATTCCCTCTGGCCCCTGAACTTCGGCCTGTCTTGCTGTTTCGTCGAAATGGCGACGAGTCTCACCAGCGTATACGACGTTGCCCGGTTCGGCGCAGAAGTGGTACGAGGATCACCACGCCAGGCCGACGTGTTGGTCGTGTCGGGAACGGTGTTCATGAAGGTCGCTCCGGTCATCAAGCAGCTCTACGAACAGATGATGGAGCCGCGTTGGGTGATCTCGATGGGTTCCTGCGCGAATTCCGGAGGCATGTTCGACGCCTACTCGGTCGTACAGGGTGTCGACAAGTTCCTGCCGGTGGACGTCTATATGCCGGGCTGCCCTCCACCACCACATGCCTTCATGGAATGCCTTCTGCTCCTGCAGAACAAGGTCGCATCTGAGCGTCGGCCGTTGAGCTGGTGGTTCGGCCCGCAAGAGGTCCAGCAACCCATAATGCCCTCGATGCGGGATGCGAAACGAGAGGAGCGGACTCGTCAGCGCGAATATCACGCCATCGATGTGTTACCTCGGACCGATCTGCTCTCCCCCCACTTTGCAGGACAACCAGTCGATCCTTCGAATCCGAAACCATGACCCCACGATCATCGGCCATGAAAGATACTTCGACGGGTGAACGGGCCGGAGTGGTGGCGGAGCTTGAAGGTCGCTTCGGTTCGGAAGGATTTCTGACGGCAGCGCAATACACGAAGGACGAGATTCCGACGATTTGGATCGAGAAGAACCGGTTGCGTGAGACGCTCCGTTATCTACAATCTGAAATTCCCCATCCTTTTCCCATGCTGTTCGACTTGAGTGCGACGGATGAACGATTACGCCGGCACCATGAAGGATTGCCGATCGGTGTCTTTACCGTCTTCTATCACCTCTTTTCATTCGATCGGAACCAATCGATCCGCATCAAAGTGCCGCTCAAGGGTGAGGTCCTCTCACTGCCGTCGATCGTCGATCTGTGGCCGAACGCCGACTGGTACGAGCGAGAGATCTACGACATGTTCGGCATTGGATTCGACGGTCATCCATTTCTCCGGCGTCTCCTCATGCCGCCCTGGTGGGAGGGTCATCCGCTTCGCAAGGATCATCCAGCGCGTGGGACGGAGATCGGTCGGTTCCAATTTCCGCCGGAGAAGCTCGTCATGACACAGGAGGCGCTGCAATTCAAGCCCGAGGAGTGGGGCTTATCCCGCACACATCACGACCCGGACTTCGACTATATGTTCATCAATCTCGGCCCAGCCCATACCGGCACGCACGGCGTCCTCCGACTCGTGACACAGCTCGCGGGTGAAGAAATCATCAACATCGTGCCTGATATCGGGTTCCACCATCGAGCCCAGGAAAAAATCGCCGAACGGCAGACGTGGCATACGTTCATTCCCTATACCGACCGCGTGGACTATCTCCAGGGCGTGCTGAATGAGATGCCGTACTGTCTCTCGGTCGAACGGCTGGCCGGCATTGACGTGCCGACACGAGCACAAACCATCCGTGTCATGATGTCCGAATTCTATCGGCTCGCCAGCCATCTCGTCTGGTACGGCACCTTTGCGCAGGATATCGGTGCCTTGTCTCCTGTCTTTTATATGTTCAACGATCGAGAGCGAATCCATGCGATCACAGAAGCGATTTGCGGCGGCCGTATGCATCCAAACTGGTTCCGCATCGGCGGAGTCGCGCAGGATCTCCCGATTGGGTGGGATAAGCTGATCCATCAGTTCGTCGATTGGTTTCCAAGCCGGCTCGATCAGTACGAACGCCTCGTGATGGACAACCCGATTTTCAAAGAACGGACCGTCGGGATCGGTGCGTTTTCACTCGAGGACGCCATCGCCTGGGGCGCCACCGGCCCGATGTTGCGCGCCTGCGGCTTGCCCTGGGATTTGCGCAAGGTGCGTCCGTACTCCGGCTATGATCAGTTCGACTTTGAAGTCCCGGTCGCGTCAAACGGGGATTGTTATGATCGAGCGGTGGTGCACGTCTTGGAGATGCGCCAATCGCTGCGGATTATTCGCCAGTGCCTCGACTCCATGCCGGCCGGTTCCTATAAGTCACTCGATCCGCTCGCGACACCGCCGCTGAAGGAACGCACAATGCACGACATCGAAACGCTCATCCACCATTTTGTAGGGGTGAGTTGGGGGCCGGTGCTTCCACCAGGCGAGGCGGAAGTTCCCACGGAATCGTCAAAAGGCCAGACTAGCTATTACTTGACGAGTGATGGGGCTCAGGTCTCATACCGCACGAGAATCCGCACTCCCTCGTTCGCCCACATTCAGATGGTGCCGTTCATGGCGCGTGGCGAACTGTTGTCGGACCTTTTAGCCGTGCTCGGAAGTGTGGACTACGTGTTGTCGGATGTGGACCGGTGAGGTGAGACGAGAAGGCGTTATTCGTGAATCGTGAATCGCAAGAAGTGTCCTGCGTTTAACGAGTACCGTGTAACGATCAACGAACATGTTGACAGACATTGAGCGCCACGAGCTTGAAGCTGCAGTGAAACACTACCCCGACAAACGGGCGGGAGCCATCGACGCCTTGCTGATCGTACAGCGAAGACGTGGGTGGATCTCGGATGACTCGGTCCTCGACATTGCACAATTCCTCGGTATGACGGGCGAGGATGTGGATAGCATCGCGACGTTCTACAACCTCATCTTTCGCAAGCCAGTCGGTCGGCATGTCGCCTTCGTGTGCGACAGTATCAGTTGTTGGATCATGGGGTACGAACAGGTTTGCGCCCGGATCAAGGAACGCTATGAAATCGAACCGGGGCAGACGACGCGCGACGGGCGCCTGACATTCTTGCCGATCGCCTGTTTGGGACATTGCGAACGGGCGCCGGCCATGATGATCGATCAGGATGTCTACGGCTGCGTCACGCCCGACAAAGTTGAAAGCATCGTGGAGAAATATCGTTAATCGCAAGAGCGCACTCTGGCGTTTGACGAATAATGGAGAGCGAGGGATTAAGACGTTAATCGTGAACCGTTAATCGCAAGACGTTTCCTGCGTTTAACGAATCACGGTTAACGAATAACGAAGATGGAACGTCCGCTCACTCAATACATCCATCCAGACGGCCCCCCGCGATGGCTACCGGAATACCTCAAGGGCGGCGGGTATCGCAGCCTACAAACGTTCGCCGCCGGGATGGCGCCTCAAGATTTGCAACGGTTGGTCGCCGAAGCAGGACTGCGGGGTAGGGGTGGGGCTGGGTTTCCGACGGCCAATAAGTGGAGCTTCGTACCGATGGGGTCCGATGCGCCGAAACCGAAGTATATCGTCGCGAATGCTGATGAGATGGAACCGGGCACGTTTAAGGATCGTGTCCTCTTGGAAGGTGAGCCTCATGGCCTCGTGGAAAGCATGATCATCGCCGGCTATGCCTTAGAAGCGGAGGTCGGCTTCATTTTTCTGCGTGGGGAATATCATCGGTCTGCAGAGCGACTGACCCAAGCTATTGCGGAGGCCTATGTAGAAGGGTATCTGGGCAAGCCTCTTCCGGGGACAGAATTTCGCTTTGACCTCCATCTCCATGCCAGCGCTGGCCGGTACATCTGTGGAGAGGAAACGGCGCTGCTCAATGCGCTGGAAGGCAAACGAGCGATTCCTCGGGCGAAACCTCCATTTCCACAGACAGTCGGCCTCTGGGGGCAACCGACGATCGTGCAGAACGTCGAGACGTTATACAACCTTCCTCATATCGTGAACCATGGATCTGCTTGGTATCGCGGTTTGAGCCGTAGTAAGGACGGCGGCACGAAAATCTACGGGATAAGCGGTCGCGTCACGCATCCTGGATGGTGGGAACTGCCGTTCGGCACGACGGCGCGTGAGTTATTGGAACAGCATGCCGGCGGAATGGTCAATGGCGCGAGCTTCCGAGGGTTGCTGCCCGGCGGCGCTTCCACGGCATTTCTGACCGAGCAACAGCTCGATCTCGCCATGGACTATTCTTCGATCCCGCCTGAGGTCGGCCGTCTCGGGACCGGCACCATGATCGTGCTCGACGACCAAACCTGTCCCGTGGGGTTCGTGCTGAATTTAGAAAAGTTTTTTGCCCGCGAATCCTGCGGGTGGTGTACGCCTTGCCGGGAAGGATTGCCGTGGGTGGCGCGAATACTTGAGTCCTTCGAGGAAGGACGCGCCACCCACGATGATCTGGCGCTGCTGGAGATGCATGCCAAGTTCCTCGCTCCCGGCCATACATTCTGTGCCCTCGCGCCCGGCGCGACAGCCCCGTTGCAATCGGCATTGAAATACTTTCGCGACGACTTCATGCAGCATATATCTTCAGGAAGCTGTCCCTGGAGTAGAAAGCAGAAACGCGAAAGGGTCTTGGTATAGTTTTATGGCTTCCATCATTGTCGATAACCAGGCCTACACAGTCGACGAACGGCAAAATTTGCTCGCCGCCTGTCTCGGAATCGGACTGAACTTGCCGTACTTTTGCTGGCACCCGGCGATGGGATCAGTCGGTGCCTGCCGCCAGTGCGCCGTCAAACAGTTCAAAGACGAACATGATCGTTGCGGTCGGTTGGTGATGGCCTGCATGACTTCGGCTTCCGACGGCACTCGCATTTCGATCGACGATCCTGAAGCGAAGGCCTTTCGCGCGTCGATCATTGAATGGCTGATGGTGAATCATCCGCACGACTGCCCGGTGTGTGACGAAGGAGGAGAGTGTCATTTACAAGACATGACGGTCATGACAGGCCATGTCTACCGTCGTTACCGGTTTCCTAAACGGACTTATCGTAATCAGGATCTCGGTCCGTTCATTCGGCACGAGATGAACCGGTGCATCCAATGCTACCGCTGCGTCCGATTCTACCGAGACTACGCGGGTGGGCGAGACCTCAATGTCTTCGGCGCACATGACGCGCTCTATTTCGGCAGAGAACAAGACGGGACGCTGGAGAATGAATTCAGTGGGAATCTTGTAGAAGTCTGTCCTACCGGAGTCTTCACCGATAAGACCCTGTTCCACCACTATACGAGGAAGTGGGACCTTCAATCAGCCCAATCGATTTGCCCCCATTGCAGCCTTGGCTGCAACACGACGCCAGGGGAGCGCTACGGCATTTTGCGTCGGATCACGAATCGGTTTAACAGCGAAGTGAACGGGTATTTTATTTGCGATCGAGGGCGGTTCGGCTACGAGTATGTCAACAGCGACAACCGGATCAAGCGAGCCCTTCTGCGGCCGGAACTCGATCGCACCAAGCCGGCCAAGCCGGAAGGAGTGCCGCAAATCCTCGGGGTCGCAGCGGACCGCCTACGACGCGCTCGCGGGATCGTTGGAATCGGCTCGCCTCGTGCCTCGCTGGAGGCCAATGTGGCGCTCCGTTCCTTGGTCGGACCGCATCAGTTTTTTCTTGGGATCGACGAGTACGAACACAAGCTCCTTTCCACCATTCTCAATATTCTTAGGAACGGACCGGTGCCCTCCGCTTCCATTCACGACGCAGAACAATCAGACGCCGTCTTCGTTCTTGGCGAAGATCTCTTGAATGACGCTCCCCGATTGGCGCTTGCTCTTCTACAGTCAGTTCGACAACAGCCGATGGAACGGGTCGATGAGTTGAAGATTCCCCGATGGGACGAGGTGGCGGCGCGCAACGCCGTGCAAGACAGGCGAGGCCCTTTGTTCGTAGCCGGCTATCGGCGCACCTGGTTCCATGATTATGCGACGGACAGCTATTTCGCCGCACCAGACGACATCGCGCGTCTAGGATTTGCGGTCGCTGGAACAATCGGAGCTGATGCGCCGTCCGTTCCCGAGCTCACCAACGAAGTGCGTGGCCTCGCTCAGCGCATCGCCGACGCACTGACCCAAGCGAGGCGCCCCCTGATCATTGCCGGTATGGGAAGCGGCTCTCAGGCGACGATCGAAGCTGCCGCCAATGTCGCGTGGGCCTTGCGCCAGAGAGGAAAGCAACCGCGGCTCAGTTTCGTTCTCCCGGATTGTAATAGCTTAGGTCTCGCGTTGCTGGGCGGCGAAAGTTTGAATGGGGCGTTCGACTCGATCAGTCAGGGAAAGGCCGATACTGTCATCGTGCTGGAGAACGACCTGTACCGACGCGCGGAGCAGGCAAGAGTCGATGCAATCTTTGATGCCGCAAAAACAGTGATTGTGATCGATTCCCTCGAGCATCGCACGACGGCGCACGCCGACGTGCTGCTGCCTGCTGCCACATACTCGGAATCCGATGGGACGCTCGTGAACCAAGAAGGGCGTGCCCAGCGGTTCTATCGAGTATTTGTGCCGGATGGTGACATCACAGAAAGTTGGCGGTGGGCGAGAGATCTCGCCCACGCGAAATCACAGGAGACTGAAGGCTCGACCGGGGTGGCAACCTGGCGCAATTTCGACGATGCGGTCGCCGGTACTGCGGCGGCTGTTCCTGAGCTGGCACGGATTGGAGAGGTGGCACCGTCCGCCGACTTTCGTGTGGCAGGCCAAAAAGTTCCGCGGCAGCCGGATCGGTATAGTGGACGCACGTCTCTGTTGTCCCACCTGACCGTCCACGAACCTCGACCTCCAACCGACCCCGATACTCCGCTGGCCTTTTCGATGGAGGGGTACCGAGGACCAATTCCATCACCGCTGATTCCACAATTCTGGAGTCCCGGATGGAATTCCATCCAAGCCTTGAACAAATACCAAGACGAAATCGGCGGCCCGCTGCGTAATGAGATGCCCGGTCTGCGGCTCATCGAGCCGGTTGCGACGAAGGCGCCCTTTTGGTTCACCGCCGTTCCACCTCCATTCAAGTCTACTCCTCATCGATGGCTGCTGTTGCCACTATCCGCTGTGTTTGGGGGCGAGGAGCTCAGCTGTCGATCTCAGGCGATTGCCGAACGGATGTCAGAACCTTTCATATCTTTGCATCCTTCAGATGGAGCGCGGCTTAGCTTGGAAGACGGACGCACGATTGAATTGGCGTTGCAGAGAACGACCTATCGCCTTGCCGTGCACTTCGATCCTTCGATACCGGCCGGCACGGCAGGCCTATTCCTTGTACCTGATGGATCTGGGCTGAGATTGCCGGTGTGGGTCGATCTATCCGAGGCGATCAAGACCGGACGGAAACGGAGGGTCGCGTGATCGACTGGAGCCACACCGCGTTGACGATCGTCGTCATCCTCGGTGGCGCTCTGACGCTGGCCGGATTGCTGATCTGGGTTGAACGTCGACTGCTGGGAATCTGGCAGGAACGGTACGGGCCGAACCGTGTAGGGCCCGGCGGTCTCCTGCAAGCACTCGCGGATATGATCAAGATGTTCACCAAAGAAGACTGGATTCCGCCCTTCGCGGATAAGGCGGTCTTCGTGCTCACACCGGCCATCGTCGTCATCACGGCATTGATGTCATTCGCTGTCGTGCCGATCGCCCCCGGCTTCGTCGTCGCCGATCTCAACATGGGGATCCTGTTTTTTTTGGCCATGTCGAGCCTCGCCGCCTACAGTGTGATCATCGGAGGGTGGGCATCCAACAGTAAGTTCGCGTTTCTCGGCAGCCTTCGAGCGATCGCGCAACTGTTGAGTTATGAAGTGTTTATGGGGCTGTCATTGATGGGGGCTGTGCTCCTGGCAGGATCCTTCAACCTCAGCGACATCGTGGAAGCCCAACGGCATCTTTGGTTTGTCGTTCCCCAATTTCTTGGTTTTCTAGGTTTTTTTATGGCTGGACTGGCTGAAGCACATCGCACGCCGTTCGACATGCCGGAAGCGGAAGCTGAGCTGGTCGCCGGCTACCATGCGGAGTACAGCGGGATGAAATTCGGGATGTTTTTTGTCGGCGAATACCTCAGCGTCATCGTACTCTCGGCGATGATCGTGATCCTCTTCTTCGGCGGATGGCACGGACCTTGGTTGCCGCCGGTAGTGTGGTTTTTCTTGAAAACCTCCGGCTTCATTGTACTGATCTTCCTCATTCGAGCAACCTGGCCTCGGGTACGTTTTGATCAACTGTTGTCGTTCGGTTGGAAGGTGGTGATGCCGCTCGCATTGATCAATCTCCTTGTCACTGGAGGGATCGTGCTGGCCCGAATGGGAGAGGGACGTTAAACGTGAATCGTGAATCGCGGGAACCAGAATTCTTCTCCGTTTAACGATTAACGAATAACGAAACGTGAGAGCCATGACATACGTACTGAACCTACTCACGGGTCTCTGGATCGTCTTCAAACGAACATTTACAAAACCTGTCACGGTTCAGTATCCGGAAGAACGACCCTATTTGCCTCCACGCTGGCGAGGACGAATCGTACTCACCCGAGATCCGGACGGAGAAGAACGTTGCGTCGCCTGCCATCTCTGCGCAGTGGCTTGTCCCGTTGATTGCATCGCGCTACAGGCCACTGAAGACCCGACCGCTCATGAGCGCCGCTATCCGGAATTCTTTCGGATCAATTTCTCGCGCTGCATCTACTGTGGATATTGTGAAGATGCCTGTCCCACCTATGCAATCCAGCTCGTCCCGGATTTTGAACAGAGCGAATATGCGCGTCGAAACATGGTCTACGAAAAGGAAGATCTCCTAATCAGCGGTACCGGCAAGTATCACGGCTATAACTTTTATCGAGTCGCCGGTGTGAACATTCGCGATAAAGACAAGGGTCAAGCTGAAAACGAACTCCCGCCGGTGGATGTGAGGAGTTTGATGCCGTGATTACGGCGAGCCGGCGAGAAGAGCGAGACGGGCAGGACAGGGGCGACGAGGACACACATCGAGGACAATAGCGAGTCTCGCCGCTCTCGCTTGTCGCGTCTGTCGGGCGTGAATTGGACTATGGAAATTCTTTTCTACATCGCCGCTGCCGTAACTCTCCTGGCGACTGTGCGTGTCATCACCCATGTGCATGCCGTCCACGCGCTGCTCTATCTGGTCGTGGCGCTCATCGCGCTGGCTCTGATCTTCTATTTGCTCGGCGCTCAGTTTGCCGCAGCGCTGGAGATCATTATTTACGGCGGCGCCATTATGGTGCTCTTCATTTTTGTGGTGATGCTCTTAGGGCCGCTCGCTGTCGAGCAGGAAAAGAGTTGGCTCACGCCGGGAACATGGGTGGGACCAAATGTGCTGGCCCTAGTGCTGCTTGGGGAGGTGGGATATCTCATTGCTGCCGGAGACCATCTACCGATTGACTTCATGGAGACCCGCCGGAAAGGCGTATCCATCGTCCTTTATGGGCCCTACATCATTGGGGTGGAATTAGCTTCGATGTTGCTGCTTCCCGGTCTGATCGGCGCCTATCACTTGGGTCGTCGCGTGCCGAAGGAGTCTCGTTGATGCTCACGACGCATGCGCTGGTGCTGGCCATCATGCTCTTTTGCATCGGATTGGTCGGTCTCTTGAGTCGACGTAACGTTCTCTACATGTTGCTGTCGCTCGAAATCATGCTGAACGCGGCAAGTTTGGCATTCATTGCCGGGGGAGCCCGCTGGGGACAGGCAGACGGTGAAATCATGTTTTTGTTCATCCTCACGCTGGCGGCGGCTGAGGTCTCCGTCGCACTCGGTATCGTGCTCCAGCTCTCATACCGGTTCCAGACATTGGACGCGGATGCATTCAGCGAGATGAAAGGGTGATGAGTTTGTAATTGTGCCCTGTGCATGAACTCGCAGGTAGCATCTCAAGTAAACCTCGTGACGGGATCTCAGATGCTCAGGTTGCTTTGGCTTATCCCAGCCCTACCGCTCGCCGGCTTTCTGCTGTTAGCCCTGTTCGGTGGCCGTTTGTCTCGTCGACAGGTCGCGCGGGTCGGTTGCGGTTCTGTGGGAGCGGCGGCCCTCATCACCGCACTCGTCGGCGCAGATTTCCTCCGAGCCTTTCCCGATCGTCCTTCCTACCATCAAATGCTGTGGAAGTGGATCGACACGTCCGAGATGACCGTCGGAGTCTCCTGGTACCTGGACGCTCTCTCACTCCTTATGGTGGCGGTTGTCACCGGCATCGGTTTTTTGATCCATTTGTACTCGGTCGAATACATGTCTGGCACCGGGGAGGCGGGCGTCTCGGCGCCGGCGGGGCGGGCGGGTGAGGACCATCAGGGGTATGCGCGGTTCTTTGCCTACATGAATCTGTTCGTGGCAGCCATGCTGACGCTGGTGCTGGCAGACAATCTGCTTCTGCTCTACCTCGGCTGGGAAGGTGTGGGGCTGTGCAGCTACCTCTTGATAGGTTTTTGGTATCGCGAACCGGAATACGGCGCCGCCGCGCAGAAGGCCTTTATCGTAACCCGCATCGGAGACACGGCTTTTGCCGTCGGCCTCTTCATCCTCTTTACTCAACTGAAGAGCTTGTCGATACAACAGGTCCAGACTCTTGCCGCTGAGGCTTGGCCGATTGGCTCGAACGTTGCCGTGATCGTGGCCGTTCTATTTTTGGTCGGGGCGCTCGGAAAGTCGGCGCAGCTGCCGCTTCAAGTTTGGTTGCCGGACGCCATGGCCGGTCCCACTCCGGTCAGCGCTCTCATCCATGCGGCAACGATGGTGACGGCAGGTGTCTACCTCATCGCTCGTATGCATCAACTCTTTGAGCTCGCGCCGTCGGTGCAAGAGGTCGTCGCGATGATCGGCCTGCTGACCTTGCTCCTCGCTGCTTGCAGCGCGCTGGTTCAACGCGACATCAAAAGGGTGCTCGCTTATTCGACGATGAGCCAGATCGGATATATGTTTCTTGCACTTGGCGTCGGAGCCTGGTCCGCTGCTCTGTTTCACTTTCTGACCCATGCATGTTTCAAGGCATTGCTCTTTTTAGCAGCTGGATCCGTCATCCACAGCCTCGGACATGAGCAGGACATTTTCCGCATGGGTGGCCTCCGGCGTCGGCTGCCGTTGACGTTTTGGACATTCCTGATCGGGGCCGCTGCGATGTCCGGTGTGCCCTTCATCACATCCGGATTTTATAGCAAGGACTGGATCTTGTGGTCTGCCTGGTCGTCACCCTTGAGCCATCGTTGGATCTGGTTCGGCGCGTTACTCGGGACGCTGCTCACCGGACTCTACAGTTTCCGGTTGCTCTTTCGGGTCTTTTTCGGAGAGGTCCGTACTCAACCGATCGGCGAACCAGGTGTCGCGATGCGCGTTCCTCTTCTGGTGCTGGCTTTCCTCGCTGTCACAGTCGGCTTTCTTGAGCTACCCCGCACGCTTGGTGATCTGCCTCTGTTTAGCCGGTACCTGTCACATGTTTTGCCGGCGATTGAGACAATCCCAGGGATGGATAAGTCGGTTGAGGCCCTTGTACAGATCGCCGTCACATTCTCAGCACTGCTCGGGATGGGGCTGGCCGCAGTCCTGTTCCTTCCACGAGCCACCTTCGTTGATCGACTCGCAGGAACATCATTGGGTCGTGCCCTGGTGATATTTTGGCGAGGAGGGTGGGGCTTCGATCGCATGTATGACGGACTGATCGTACGGCCCTGGCTCCATCTTACCCGTGAATCAGGCGAGCTCATTGACCGGGGTTACGAATCACTAGCTGTTGCAGCTGAATCCTTCCATGTTTGGTTGAGTCGAACTCAAACGGGTCACGTCCGTTGGTATGCCGCGACCGTTGCTGTCGGCGCTCTTGTGTTACTCGGTCTGTTTGCGATGTAAATCGTATGGTCCTCTGGTTCCTCATACTCATCCCCCTGCTTGCCGCGCCCCTCGCGTGGATGGGACAACAGTGGTCCCGCCACGCTGCTCGCTGGATCGCGATCGGTGCGTTGTCCATCGATCTGCTCCTGGCCCTTCTGCTATGGAGCCAAGACCACTGGTTCCAGGACTCAGGCCAGGGTTCATGGCTCTTAGAAAGTCAAACCAGCTGGATTCCCCTGTGGGGCATCAGTCTACATCTCGGCCTCGATGGTCTGAGTCTAGTGCTCATCCTCTTGACGGCCTTCATCGGCATTATCGCCATCATCGCTTCCTGGACAGAAATCCAGACTCGGGTCGGGTTCTTTCACTGTAACGTACTGCTGGCCCTGGGCGGGGTCATCGGGGTGTTCCTGGCGATCGATCTGTTTCTGTTTTTTTTCTTCTGGGAAGTCATGCTGGTACCCATGTATCTCCTGATCGCCATCTGGGGACATGAACAGCGCCGGCACGCCTCGTTCAAGTTCTTCTTGTTTACTCAAGCTGGTAGCCTGATGCTCCTCGTCGCGATCATCGCCTTGGCGCTACTTCATCAACATGCGACGGGAAGACCCAGTTTCGACTATGCCGATCTCATGGGACTGGCGCTGAACAGTGGGATAGGCTGGTGGCTGATGCTGGCGTTCTTCATCGGCTTCGTGGTGAAGCTGCCGGCGCCGCCCTTTCATTCGTGGCTGCCTGACACGTACGCAGAAGCTCCAACCGGCGCGAGTATCATCCTCGCCGGGATTTTAGCGAAAACCGGCGCCTATGGATTGCTCCGTTTCACGATCCCGTTGTTTCCAGGCGCGATCAGTGAGTTCGCCCCTATCGCCATGGGACTCGGCGCAATCGGGATTCTCTACGGGGCTGTCTTGGCCTGTGCCCAAACGGATATCAAACGACTGGTGGCCTACAGCAGCATCAGCCACATGGGTTTTATCCTGCTCGGCGCCTTCGCAGGGACTGAATTGGCGCTGCAAGGAACGGTGATGCAACTGGTGGCGCACGGGCTGAGCACCGGCGCCCTCTTCATGTTGGCAGGCGCGCTTCAAGAGCGTCTCCATACGAGGGACATGCGACAGATGGGAGGATTGTGGGGAGTGATTCCACGTCTGGCGTCGATGGCTCTGTTCTTTGCGCTGGCTTCTCTCGGCCTGCCGGGCTTGGCAAATTTCATCGGTGAATTTCTCGTCCTGTTCGGATCCTTCTCCGCTCAGCCATTCTTGACCATCTTGGCATCGATCGGCATGGTCATGGCCGCAATCTATTCCCTTGCCATGATGCAACGAACATTCTTTGGTCGGCAACGGGAAACCCGTATTGCACCGGACCTGTCGAATATCGCATTTGGAACATTGCTGCTCATCGCAGTCCTACAAGTCTGGCTTGGGCTCTATCCGAGGCCGGTGTTGAGCACCACGATGCCGGTCATGGGAACGCTCGTACCGCCGGCACCCAAGCTGACTCGCCCGCCATCGGAATTCTTGCCCTCGTCCGACAGCTTTGCCCGCCTACGCGGGAAGCCACGGCTGTTAAGCCGTGAAGGAATGCAGGGGGTGTCCTCCGAAGCCGTGGCGAAGGAGAACCGGCTTCGGCGAGGTGTCGCCGAAGAATCATCAGGAAGCACGGCTGCCTGTCTCTCCGCAGTAGTCTGCTACGGAGGATGGATCAAGCCGTGGATCTCCACCTCTCACGTGAGTGCTCCATGACCCTACAAGATCTCGTCGCCCTGTCACCCATTCTCCATCTCGGTGCGTTCTCCATTGTGATAATGCTCGTGCTCGCCGTCAGGCGACACCATGCGACCATCGCCCTCTTATCGTTCCTGTCGTGCCTGCTCACCCTTGCAACTCTGCCTTGGGCGGCGACGTCGGCACCGCGAACCGTGACGGCGTTGCTGATCGTGGATGGGTATGCCTTGCTGTACATGGGACTCTTGCTAAGCGCGACGATGGTCGTCATCTCACTGTCGTACCGCTATTTGAAGCTTCATTTTATTGAGCAGGAAGGAGTGGAAGAATACTACCTGCTCCTCTTACTCGCCACCTTCGGCGGACTGGTTCTGACAGTTTCTGCGCATTTCGTATCATTCTTTCTCGGGCTCGAGCTGCTCGGTGTGTCCCTGTGCAGTTTGATCGGGTATCTGCGGACCAGGCGCCACCCGCTGGAAGCAGCTGTGAAATACCTTTTGATTTCCATATCCGCTTCCACCTTCCTGCTTTTCGGCCTGGCCCTTCTCTATTTCGAAAGCGGCTCCATGACGTTTCGCGGGGTGGGCACGGTGGTGGAAACGGGGCAGGCAGTTCCAAGCCTCTGGCTGGGAGGCTTTGTCCTGGTCCTTGTCGGAGTTGCCTTGAAGCTCGGGCTGGCGCCGTTTCATATGTGGATTCCAGATGTCTACCAGGGAGCTCCGACTCCCATTACGGCTTATATTGCGACGGTGTCCAAGGGAGCCGTCATCGCGCTGCTGCTTCGCTTCGCGACCGATGTAGGGGTTTTGAAAATCGACGCCCTTGTACATCTGTTCGGCCTACTCGCTGTTTGTTCGATGGTCACGGGGAACGTGCTCGCGCTTTTCCAACAGAATGTCAAACGGCTCTTGGCCTATTCATCGATCGCGCACTTCGGGTATTTGCTCGTGGCTCTGTTGGCCGGTGGCTCTGCAGCCGCTGCAGGCGCTGAAGCCGTCACCTTCTATGTGATCGTCTATTGTGCCATGACCTTAGGCGCCTTTGGCGTGGTGACGGTGTATTCAAGCGAGGTAGGAGACAAGGATCGGTTCGAGGACTATCAAGGTTTGTTTTGGACTCGTCCCTGGCTCGCCGCCGCGCTGACACTGAGCCTGTTGTCGCTGGCCGGTATCCCGGTGACGGCGGGATTCATCGGGAAGTTTTATGCGATTGCAGCCGGTGTTGACGCCGGCCTTTGGTGGCTCGTGTTAGCCCTGATCGGAAACAGCGTCGTCAGCTTGTACTATTATCTTCGACTGATCGTGACGCTGTTCGACGAGGAGCCGGCGCCGGCAACCCTCCCTCACGAGCGGGCCGTGCAGTCGACCGAGGCGGCAGGCTGGACGGCCGTCTTCTCTCTGGGGCTCGTCGCCTCGATCATTCTGTTGCTAGGAGTCTATCCAGGACCACTGATGGAGTTCATCCGAGATTCTGTCAGCAACCTGGTCATGGTGGTTGTGCAGAGACGATGAAGAATCTTGGATTCCGCAGGTGACCCCTTTCCTTCTCGTCATTCCCGCGTGCTTCAAGCAGGAATCCAGGAAAGCTGGAACGACTGGATGCCCGCTTCCGCGCCGCAGGCGCGGGCATGACCCCTCTCTCTCCTGAGACCGTGTCCTCCTCCCATCTTGCGAGGTTTCTGATCGCTCGCTCGTGATTGCCAGCGTTCAACTGCGGAATCCGAGATAACCGATGAGCGAGGACAGTGCCCATTCTTGCTCCAAGGTCCCCTTGAAATTGCTTTGTCCAGAGGGCTGGCATAGAATCGCGGGACACAACGAAGGAGATAGCGATGTCGGCTCCCAAGCGTCCGCTCATCACTACATCGCCCGAAGTGCTCGGCGGGACTCCAGTATTCACAGGAACGCGTGTGCCGGTACAAACGCTGATTGAATACCTGGAAGGCGGCGAGACGATCGACGACTTCTTAGAAGGTTTTCCCACTGTCACGCGGGAGCAAGTGATCGCCTTTCTTGAAGAAGCAAAAGCGCGGATGCTCCCCGTCGCCTCGTGAGAATTCTACTGGACGAGTGCGTTGACCGCCGGTTTGCCAAGGAAATCACGAGGCATGAGGTGGTGACCGTCCCGCAAGCGGGGTGGGCAGGCATCAAGAACGGTGAACTGCTGACGCTCGCTCAGGAACAGTTTGATGTGTTCGTGACCGTTGACCGAAATCTCTCCTTCCAACAGAACCTTTCGCAGTTCACCATAGCCGTAGTCGTGCTCCAGACTCCAACCAACCGTTTAAAAGACCTTCGACTGTTGGCACCGAAACTACAAAGCGTGTTGCCGATGCTCGTCAAAGGCCAAGTCCGCTGGGTGAGTCTCTCACCATGAGAGACAAATCGCGGTGGCAAGAGGCATGGTAGCGACTGGTTCCTTCATGATGGGCAAGATATCAAAGCCTTGTATCTATAGAGGAGGTCTTGCATCATGGCACGACGGGAACGGGGCAGATCGCAAAAGTCAGGGTCTGGGAGCCCGAAGACCGTGGGTCAGCTTGGGTCGTCCCGTTCCTCCGGTCACCAACCCGAACAGTTGAGAGGGCCTCGAGCCCGCATCAGGCAAGGACGGGAGACACGGAGGTGCGCCATGAGCGGAACATGTTTTGTCGGCATGGATATCTCGCAAGACACCGTCGATGTGGCGGTCCGGCCCGGGACCGCATTCCAGGTAACGAATGATGAACGAGGGATCACCGAGGTGGTTGCACGACTGCGGGCGCTTCAGCCCACTTTGATTGTGCTCGAAGCGACGGGCGGGCTGGAAGTCCCACTCGCGGGGGCGTTGGCCGTGGTCGGACTGCCGGTCGTCGTCATCAATCCCCGGCAGGTGCGGGACTTTGCGCGGGCCACCGGCCAGTTGGCAAAGACGGATCGGCTCGATGCGCAGATCCTCGCTCGCTTCGCCGAGGCGATTCGGCCACCGATCAGGCCGGTCCCCGATGAACAGACGCAAGCGTTGGCGGCACTGGTCGCGCGCCGTCGGCAGTTGATCGAGATGCTGATAGCCGAAAAGAATCGGCTGCGCCTCGCCACGCGACCTCTCCAGCAACGGGTGCAGGCGCATATCACCTGGTTGGAGCACGACCTCGATCACATCAATACGGATCTGACGGCCACGATGCGGCAAAGTCCGGTGTGGCGGGAGAAAGAAGACGTGTTGCGGAGCGTGCCGGGAGTGGGGCCGGTGCTGGCCACGACGCTCGTTGCCAATCTCCCCGAGTTGGGGACCTTGACGCGCAAAGAAGTGGCCGCTTTAGCCGGGGTCGCGCCGTTTCCCCGCGACAGCGGCACCCTCAAGGGGCGGCGGGCGATCTGGGGTGGACGCGCTCACGTCCGGGCCGCGCTCTATATGGCGGCGTTGGTCGCCACACGGAAGAATCCGGTGATTCGCACCTTCTATCAGCGACTCTGCCAGGCGGGCAAAGCGAAGAAGTTGGCCTTGACGGCCTGCATGCGCAAGCTGTTCACCATCTTGAATGCGATGGTGAAGAGTGCGACGCCATGGCGTCACGGGATGGAACCGGTCTGTGCCCAGGCATAGGAGAGCCTGGACTCCATGGCGATCGTCGTTCCTACGCCAACTGTGTGCGAAGAATTTTCACCGGGAATCTGAAAATTCGCGATTTGGCACTTGACAGCGCGGACAGTTGCTGACCCCAATGTCTCCCCTGCTGACCCCTTTTTCTCTTCCTCTATATGGGGGCGATCGTGGCCACGCGCTTCAATCCCGTCATTCGGGCATTCTATCAGCGCTTGTGTGCGGCCGGGAAAACCAAAAAAGTCGCGCTGACGGCGTGCATGCGCAAATTGCTGGTCATCTTGAACGCGATGCTCAAACATCTGATACCCTGGCGCCACGGGATGGAAACGGCGTGTGCGGGGGCATAGCAGAGCACGGACTCGACGGAGATCGTCGTTCGTCGACCAATTGTGTGCGGCAATTTTTCACGGGTGAATCACAAAACACCCAGTTTGGCTCTTGACAGCCAAGACGGTTGCTGACCCCGTATTTTTTCTGATACTAGCACATCTAAATGTTCTACAATCGTACCCGTCGACACAGCCATCTGAGCGGGGTCAGTCCGGATGCGTTTGAAGCCGTGTCGAAGCGGGCTTAACGGTGTCCGTAAAAGTCTGGGAAGTCCAACTTGCCCCCATGTATTCCGAGAAGCTTTTTGTGCGTCTAGCCAAAACCGGAGGTTGAGATGCTCAATCTGTTAATCATTCCAAAGGGTGTCGCCATGGGGCTCATCGTCCTGATACTTTCCGCCTGTCATCACATGGTCCTAACAAAGGTTCACAAGAAAGATAAGAGTCCTCCTGGCCTGACTTATTATCTTCCAAAGAAATTGGTCAAGGTTACTGTCACACGTAAACCGGTATCGTCCGATCGCATGAAAGCCCTCTCCAAAGCGGTCGAAGAGTCGAAGGCAGGTTCTGAAAAGGCGAAGAAAGAATTCGAATCCGCCGATGAGGCAGCAAAGTTTGCCGACAAGGTTGTGACTAAATTGAACGCGGCATCCGATACAGATGCAAAGGCAATTGCGATTAGGAAGGCAGCTCAATTGAAGGCAGAGGCCAACACACTGAAAGATAGGTTAAAGGAAGCTGAGGAGAAAGCGCAGCGCACACTTGAGCTATATGAAGCCGCAATTGCCGAAGAAGCTGGAACAAGAGAGATAGTGGACCAACTATCGGAAGCACGGCAGGCACGTGCGGATGAAAATAGGGCAGAAGGGGCACTAGCGCAAGCAGATGCCAAGCTCCAAAAAGATCCGACCAATTCTGTTCTTCAAGCCGAACGCCGAAGAGCGGGAGCTGCATTAGTCGAAGCTAAAAACAAGAGAGTGGCTGCTGTTCAGAAAGTACAACGTGAAGTTACCCCCGTTTTTTGGACAGGTCGTGAAGCCAAGATTGTGGTAGAACGACCATCGCAAAAATCGGGAGGCACTGATGGCGCAGAAACGAAAGACGCATGGGGAGGAGTTCAAAGCACGAGTGGCCGTGGAGGCAATCA
>PHGD01000127.1 GCA_011090425.1 Nitrospira sp. LK70
GCCTTCTCCACGAAACCCTTGCAGACAGAGGAGGGTATGGCCTCGAAGACGGATTGGAGTGGAGGACCCGGCGTATATTTTTAGATCGGCCATCGCGGAAGGTCCATCGCCATTGTGTCACCGCCTAGCCAGACGATGCAAATATAGGATGCCGGCAGGAACAGCAGAAAGGAACGAGAATTGGGCGTGCCATGGCGTGTGGTGTAGCTCACAGAGATGCATGAAACAAGACCCTCTTTTTCTCACGCTAATGAGTACGCAGAACCTGGAGTCAGATTGAGGTGGCCCCAACCCCTTCCTTCTCGGAGACTAACCCTTTCCTCTTCTGGGCTTTTTTGTGAGAATTAAGTCACATGTTACCGTTAAATGTGATACCTTGTTGTGGAAAATAGACCGGAAAGGAACCCCTCCATGCCTACCGGGACAAACCTGACTCCGAAGGAGAAGCAATACCGCTACCGACGGCGCTTGCGCCGCAAGGGACTGCGGCCAGTGCAAATCTGGGTGCCCGATACACGTGCCGAGGGGTTCGCCGGTGAATGCCGGCGACAGGCACGGCTCGCGGCTCGCTCGACCCAAGAAAAGCCCACGCTTGAGTTCATCTCGGAGATCGCCGATTGGGACAGCGCGTAAAACGCGGCGATGTTGTGACCGTTGCTGCCAAAGGTCACTACAGCGGTAAACCACGCCCTGCCATCGTTCTCCAATCCGATCTCTTCTCCGCCCTTGGCAGTGTCACGATTTGCCTGTTGACCACCGACATTCTCGACGCTCCGCTATTCCGACTGACTATTGAACCATCCTCCTCCAATGGCCTTCAGCACATTTCACAGGTCATGATCGACAAGATCGTCACCGTCCCTCGGGATACCATCGGCTCCCGCATTGGAACTTTGGACCACGAACTCATGGTGCGCGTCGATCGCTCCCTGGCCGTCTTCCTTGGCATCGTCTGAGAGTGAAAAGAGTAGAGCTTGCCCCTAAAATTTGTCTTGGGAGCGGCAATCCAAATGCAGTTGAGGTCTTACCGAAATAGAGAAAGCGGGCGGGAGTGATCGGGCTCGTGCATGTGTTGAAGAGTGAGGCTCCGAGTGATGCCACAGGCCAGGCAACCGTGATTCAGATCCTCGAATCACACTGATTCAGCGGTACCCGCATGACGGCCTGATAAGGAGAAACGGGGTCCGACTGCTTAAATCTTTGCTCGCGGGCATGCACAGAACAAGACGCGACCCCAATACTTCGGGCAGGCGGCACACACTGCATCGGGGGATGCCACGACCTGGACAGTGGCTTCGGGCTGATTCCATAGAGTCTGATGAATCCCCGTCATATTGGCAACAAAACCCGGGCTGTAGCCTTCCCCACGAAACCCTTGCAGACAGAGGAGGGTATGGCTCCGGAGACGGAGTGGAGTGGAGGACCCGGGGTATATTTTCAGATCGGACATCGCGGAAGTTCCATCGCCATTGTGTCACCGCCTAGCCAGACGAGGCAAATACAGGCTGCCGGCAGGAACAGCAGAAAGGAACGGGAATTGGGCGTGCCATGGCCGGTGGTGTAGCTCACAGAAATGCACGAAACAAGTTCTGTCCCCATTAGGCTTCGTTCCATTTCCACTGATCCTATACCTAACTTGAATCTATTTTGATTCACCACTTGAATCCATTTCGATACATCACACGGGGATTGTGCGAGAAGTGTCCTCCTTAAGGAGATAGACCCGACATACGTAGAACATTGAAATTGTTAACAATACGTATTGTCTGATGGAATCGGCATTCCAAGTCTGGACTGGCATCTCGTTTGCTGTTCAACGAATTGGTAGAGCGGGTGCATCAAGGGAGGGCTCTCACAAACGCGTCGGCCCCCGCTTGTTTCGTTAGACATCCAGATGAAGGAGAGAGCGAGGTGAGACAGATGATGTGCTACCCACACTTGCTTTATTCCACGCGAAGATGGAGCTTGACGAAAGTTAAGATTCAGCGGTACGGGATGCCTACCGTTTAAATCGGTCGTGCGTTAATGAACGTCCAGGACAAATTGGATCGATTGAATGCGGATCGAGTTGTTTGCAGTATTAAAACCTGTCTGGAGGAGGTGAGTCATGGCATGGGAGACTGTTGGTAACTCTGGGACGAATCCGGCTAGCAATTTTCTTGGAACGACCGACAACGAGCCTCTCGTCATCAGGGCAAATGGGTCAGAAGCGATACGCATCCATCCCACCGGGAATGTCGGTATCGGCACAAATAGTCCGCAAAATCGTCTTCATGTAGGGCCAGGATCCTCTTCGATTACTCCAAGTCGGGTAAACGCTGTTTTTGCAAGTAATAACCCAGACGCAGGTATGGCCATTGCGCAAAATAGTGGTGTAAACGTTTTGTTGCAGGCATCAGGGGCTGGAGGGTACATTGGCACCACGTCGAACCATCCCTTGGTTTTACGAACGAACGACCTGGACCGAGTGGTGGTTCAAAGCAACGGCAATGTGCAGGTGGGTCCAGGTGCAAGTTCGATTTCCCCAAGTCGGGTAAACGCTGTTTTTGCAAGTAATAACCCAGACGCAGGTATGGCCATTGCGCAAAATAGTGGTGTAAACGTTTTGTTACAGGCATCAGGGGCTGGAGGGTACATTGGCACCACGTCGAACCATCCCTTGGTTTTACGGACGAATGACCTGGATCGAGTGGTGGTTGATACCAATGGCAATGTTCGCGTAAACGGCGACATCTTGTTGGCGAACGCCGACTGCGCCGAAGATTTTGATGTCATGGAAGCAAGTGGTGTGGAAGCAGGTACCGTCATGGTTCTCAGCGACCAAGGAGCGCTACAACCGAGTCATCAGGCTTATGACAAGCGAGTGGCGGGCGTTATTTCTGGAGCGGGTGATTACAAACCAGGCATTGTACTTGATAAGCAGCATTCTCAGCCAAACCGTAAACCTATCGCTCTACTCGGCAAGGTGTTTTGCAAGGCCGATGCGAGCCGGGTCCCAATCGAGGTTGGAGACCTCCTGACGACCTCAACCATTCTAGGCCATGCGATGCGTGCTGACGACCCACTCAAGGCATTTGGAGCGGTGATTGGCAAAGCCTTGCGTCCGCTGCCTGATGGGCAAGGACTGATTCCAATTTTGATTGCATTGCAATAACTACCTTCAATGCATAGGGTTTGCGATGGCTAGTATCGACAACCTCGATAATATTTGCACGATATGGGGTAGCTTATGCCCAACACCACGGAAGATAAAGTTCTACGGACGCTGCGGGAGCGTGCGGCGAATGGTGAGATCAACGGGATCGATGTTACGTATAAAGTGACTGGCGGTGCTCCAGGAGAGCAATTAGTGAACGAAGAGGTTCATCTATCCGGTTCTGACTTGGTGCAAGCCCGGACACTGCAGGAATCAGTAATGCGGGAAGCATCCGTGGATATAGGCGCGGCAGAACTAAGAACCGTACTACTGGAAATCGGGGAAGGCCTAGGCGAGTTAATCCCTCAGTCAGAGGCCCGGTTCGTTCCAGACACAATCGTTGGCCAGATTTCGGTCAAAGTTGACGGACAGGAGGTTTCTTTCTTTTTCCTCCCCGATGAAGAACAGGCCAGGCAACACAGGAGATCTCTTTCGATGAAGGCCGCCCGATCAGTTGGCTCACTGCAGCGATTGGGCAAAGAAATACTGCAACGAGGAGGAGCACCATGAGTATGAGTGTAAGGGGAGTTGCACGGCACTTCCTGTCGCAAACAGGACCGTTGTCGGTTTACGCCACCTTTTTGAGCGGAGTCGGCGGCAACCCGACGCTAAGAGCGCGGATCGAGTCGATTGCTCGACAAGAGATCACCTTTGATGTATCCGAATGTACCTACAGCTGGACTGCCAGATATGAGCAAATTTGGTCGCACGTCCGCGTACGTGTGCAGCTCGATCCGGACACAGGTATTTCCGCGGCAACAATGGCAACACTGCGCACCACTTGGGAAAATGCCATTGAGAACAGATGGAGTAATCGGTGGAGTATCGGCCGTCCTGGTGAAGTCGCCTGTCCGATTACTTTTGATGTGCAGTGGATAACAAACAACGCTCACCATCTAGTTCGCGTACAAGCAGGACCAGCTCGAAGTAATATGACGCTGTGGGATACTTCGGACACCGGTGCGGTGGCTGCGCATGAATTTGGCCATATGCATGGAAATCCAGACGAGTATACTGACGCCAACTGCTCAATGCGAACTCCTGTAAACACCGGTACTGTGATGGACAACAACTCAAACAACATTCCGCAGCGCTTGATGCAGCGCCTTGCCACCAATGTAGGGTCCAATGTGCTATGAGTGCTAGTTTCCAGTTTCGGAGGAAATGGGGAGTGCCTTCAGCTTGTGATGGAATAAAAGGGGTGGGGATGTGGGCTAGTCCGTGAAACAATGGGGTCGGAGCCCTGTATTCTGTCACGCGCAAGTATCACGCCCCAGCGTGCAGTCAGTTGGTACGTACTGTGCCAGTCAATATACCCAATAGTTAGGCGGCAAGGGCACGAAGAAAAACCCATGAAACACGGACTTACCCAGGAAAGGGTCAAAGGATGACTGAGGGAGGAGCAAGTGCTATGAAACAGCTTGCCCTGGACGTGAAGTCATATGGTGCCAAGGGTGATGGGATCACAAACGACACGGCAGCTATCCAGGTAGCGATCGATGCTTGTGCGGCTGCTGGGGGAGGCATCGTGTGGTTCCCGGTCGGCCGGTATAAGACGACCGCTTCGCTCCGGGTCAAGTTCTCCAACGTGGTTCTCATGGGCGCAGGCAATGGATCGGTCATCACCCCGGTCGGCAGTTTCGACACGGTTATCTTTCAGAGTGACACGGCGGCGACCTACATTTTCAACGATCGCATCATCGACCTGCTGTTCGACGAAAACGGGAAAACTGGTGGACGGCTAATCCACGGCTCTTACCTTGCAAACTTTATTCTGGAGCGGGTCCACGGGGCTCACGGCCGCAATGGACTTGAGTTCAATAACTTCAACAACGTCGACCTGCACAACATACGGGTCACAGACTATCAGGGCGGATCCGGGGCGGCCTATGTCAGGCTCACTGGCGGCATTGCCGGGGCTGGGCGCAGTGACGTCGCCAATTTGTTCCGTGCAGTATTTGGGGGTACGCGATCGGTTGGCATGAAGGGTCTAGATGTCGATGGGTTCGTTCACACCGTCAACGGGTGGGCCGTCCATTTCGTGAATATAGGTGCGGAGGGGCTTCACGCCCGCAACACGGTGGGCGCTATGAATCTCCCATCCTTCTTCACGTTTGATGACCTTGAGTGTGACTACCCAGACCTCGAATGCATTCGCCTTGACGTTGGGGTACGCATGCATTTCAATAACCTGCAGTTGAACGGATCGAGGTCGCGCGCAGGCATCTACATCAGCGACGGCGTGAAGACTTCCACCTTTACAGGTGGGTTCGTCTCAGGGGCGCGGCAAGCCGGTATCGCCATAGCGGGACAGGATGTGACTGTGACCGGAATGCAGTTTCTGTTCAATTCGTCCGATGAGTTTGGCGGTGCGAAAGGCGCTTACCCAGGAATCATAGTCGGCTTTAGCTCGAAAGGTGTCACTGTCACCGGCTGCCGCTCCGGTGATGCTGCAACATCGAACTACCAGTCGTATGGGTGTCAAGTGGATACTGGGGCCGATGACTTCGTCATCACCGGTAACAATTTCCGAAACAACATTAACGCTGGTGTGAATAACGGAGCTGGAACCGGTCCCACGAAACTTGTAGCTACCAACATTTGACCGCAACAGAACGCGGCGTGGTCGTGGAAGAGGGCTCAGCGGCCTCGATGTTTGATTGAGCGTTCAGCAGTGGGGTCGAATCTTGAATCGTGCAGCGCTAAGGGGTCGGCCACTGCGTTCAATACATGCGGTGCTGATTGCGCCACTGGATCCGTAAAGGCATTTGCTCGTGCGACTTGGGCTACGCGATGACTCGCTTCCTCTGCTTGGGTCGTTCGCTCTTCGCTAAGGTAGCCATTTTTAGCAGCACTCGTAAGCCATCGTTGACCGCCTCAGCTGTGCCGAAGCGCTGCCACAGGTCTGGAGCAATCACGACGGCATGAGCCTTCTTCGGGAATCGGGAAGCGTGTCGGCCTCTGACCGATTTTCCCCAATCGTATCGATCTAGTGCATCTTCCGACGGAATGGGTTCATGTTGCATCGGACCCTTCTTCATATTTCCTCCTTTGGACCGGCGAAGCCTTCCTCGCGCTGATGAGTCGAATGTTTGTCTTTCGCTCTTCGTACACGACAAAGAGCGTTCTGTGGCGAACAGAAACACCGATCAATACAAAACGCCCCGGAAGATAGCGATCAGGCGCGTCAATCGCGAGTGGATCGGCGAATGCTGTTAGGGCTTCTTCAAAGGCAACGCCATGTTTGAGAAGATTTGCGCGTGCCTTCGCTGCTTCCCATTCAAAGGTTCCGTAGCGGTGGGTTGCCACGGGTCAGTATAGTACCACACAATGATGTCTTTTCGGGTCTGATCATGCAAGCGTGACTTCACCGAAGCGATATCGATCACGAACCGATACCGCACATTACCTCTGAGCACTCGTTCATAGGCTTCGTTAACTTGCCGGATCGGAATGATCTCCACGTCAGATTCGATCTGATGCTGCCTGTAACAACTGGAGGCAGATCTTGTTTTGTGCATCAACTGTCATCTACGGCTGGAGGGTCCATCCCTGGTAGTTGGCTAGGCCGGTGTCATTGCCGATTTCAACGATCGGAGGAACTCGGCGACAGGGCCGATCATAGCGGGATCTTGCTGGTGGGACGCATTCCGTTTGACGATGGCGCTGTCGACCATGACCTCCATCCGCGATCTCGCACATGAGGGTGTCCCGTTGTTCCGTGAAGCAACAGCCACAGTGTGTTCGTGAATGGCAGGTTGAGGTCGAACAGCGCTGCGCCGAAGCTAGGCAGCGGACTGTTTGGTTACGTCCCAGCCGGGAAAGACCAGGACGGCGGGGTGGCATTGGAGGACACGCGCCAGGGCCTTGGCCCGCTCGACGCCCAAATTGATGCGGTCGGTTTCAATGGCTGAGATGGTGGATTGAGGAATTTTCGTCCGTCGAGCTAACTCGCTCTGCGTGAGCCCCTGAAGTTCACGGATAATCCGAACGGATTCTCCCACCGACACGGTCACCAGTGTTTTTGCCGGATGAATGTCCTTACGTCTCATCATTACCTCCGATAATCGTGCGCGGTTACGTCCATGACTATCACCAGGACGCGCTGATCCTCAACCTTGTAAATCACGCGATACTGCGTATTCAGTCGTGACGAACCGTTATGAACCATGTGGGCTCATAAAAACGTTTCATCCCCAGTCGGCTCATAGTGCGGCTCAGCGTTCATGTCGTGTCGCAACTTCGATAACTCGAAATACATGCGGCGCCCACCCGGAAGACGGGATCAGTTCTTGACCTTGCACTCACGGCTTATCAGCCTCTTCCCTCCCTAAGACATGCGAGCTCCTCCTGGCTGAAGAGGCAACGCCGGCCGCCGAACTCACACCTCCCATCGGCCCTGGCCTGCTTCTCCATGATCCTGCCAGTTCCTTCCGGCCAAGGACGGTATGACGCCCGGTCAAGCAGCGTTGCAGGGTTGTCATGATTGGGTTATACTTCGGGTATGAAAACCGCCATCTCCATCCCGGACGATGTCTTCGCTGATGCCGAACGATTGGCCCGAGTGCTCAAGAAGTCTCGCAGCCAGCTCTATAGCCGCGCGCTGAGGGAGTACGTGGCCCGACATGCCGCAGATCAGATCACGGAGGCGCTCGACCGGGTCTGCGGAGACGGCCCGCCGGCGGATAACGACTTCGCTCAAGCGGCGGCGCGGCGAACGCTTCGGCGTTTGCAATGGTGATCTCGCAGGGGGAGGTCTGGTGGGCGGACTTGCCTGAGCCCTCGGGCTCGGAACCTGGGTTTCGGCGCCCAGTCGTCGTTGTGCAAGGTGAGGCCTTCAATCGAAGTCAAATCTCCACGGTCGTGTGCGTACCGCTGACCAGCAATCTTCGCTGGGCAGAAGCCCCGGGCAACGTGCTCCTCGCCTCAAAGGTGACGGGATTGTCCCAAGACTCTGTCGCCAACGTCTCACAGCTCGTTACGTTGGACAAATCTTCCCTCACCGACCGGGTCGGCAAGTTGTCGAAGGCGAAGCTGGATCTGGTGCTCTTCGGAATCGATGTTGTGCTCGGTCGTTGAGTTTGCCGTCGAACAAGCCGCTGCAGCGGCCTGGGTTATCGCGTTGCTCGCATGCTAGCCTCGCTTCCGCAGTTTGGTCACCTCGGAGTCTTTTTTCGCCCGCTGCGATGAAGTTTTAGAAGTTTTAGGGTCAGGCATGAGCATTGACTTTTCGTTGCTTAACCAACGCCAATGTCGGACAGGCTCCTACGCAGCGGACTTTTTGGTCACGTCCCAGCCGGGAAATACCAGGACGGCGGGGTGGCACTGCAGGACACGCGCCAGGGTCTTGGCCCGCTCGACGCCCAAATTGATGCGGTTGGTTTCAATGGCTGAGATGGTGGACTGAGGAATCTTCGTCCGTCGAGCTAACTCGCTCTGCGTGAGCCCCTGAAGTTCGCGGATAATCCGAACGGATTCTCCCACCGAGACGGTCACTCGTGTTTTTGCCGGATGAATGTCCTTACGGTTCATCATTGCCTCCGATAATCGTGCGCGGTCACGTCCATGACTATCACGAGGGCGCGTTGGTCCTCAACTTTGTAAATCACGCGATACTGCGCATTCAGGCGTGACGAGCGATGCCCTTGCCATTCTCCATAGAGACGTTCATCGTGGAACCCCTTGATCAGGCGCAAGCCTACCGGTCCGGAGATTCGCACGATGTCTTTCCATTTCTCATAGCGTTTAAGGAGCTCAAGCGGAAGGCGATCGAGGCTTTTGCCGGCTCTACGGTGCTCGCACACCTCCCACATGATCGAGCATTCTATACCATATTAGGTATAGCTGGTCAAAGGTATCGGGTCGGGTGCGACTAGCTAGGCCGGCACCATCGCAGCCTTGAGAGATCGAACGAGAGATTGGCTCAGGTCTTGTTGCTTGCATCAATGCCTTTTTCCTGTCCGGCTCACTGTCGCGTAGTGCAATCCTAGAAAATCCGCAACCTCTCTCTGGCTGTACCCGTCACGATGAATCGCTTGGACAATTGCGGTGTCTCACCCCCCTACGCAGGAAGCCACGGCTGCCTGTCTCTCCGTAGTAGTCTGCGGCGGAGGATGACACCGTGGAGGAAGGCGCAGCGGCTGTCTCTCCGCAGCCTTGCGAAGGAGGACCCCACTTCGGCGCGGTGTCGCCGAAGAATCACCAGGGACCACGGCTGTCAAGCCGTGAGGCTCCACTTGGCGTCTTGGCGGTTTCGTCACGAACCGTCATGAAGAGTGCGGGCTATGGGTTGGTTTTTCGATTTGGATGGAACTGCGCAGCCGATCGATCCCCTCACGGCAATAGCCGAGCGGCAACCACCGGCAACGGCCGCAGATGGAAGGCAGGTCGTCGCCGCTCATCGACGTGATGATCTTCCCGAGAATCTCTTGCCAAGCAAGTTGCTCCCCCGCTTTGAGACCAAGCCTCCCAAGGACGCCCCGATCCTGGTCAATCATGTCCGATTCCGACGACTCGCCGTTGAGTGTACAACCGGAGGACTCTTGTTGATGCAGGCAGGCGGCACACACTGCATCGGGAGATGCCACGACTTGGACAGTGGTTTCGGGCTGATTACACAGAGTCTGATGAATCGCCGCCATGTTGGCAACAAAACTAGGGCTGTAGCCTTCTCCACGAAACCCTTGCAGACAGAGGAGGGTATGGCCTCGAAGACGGATTGGAGTGGAGGACCCGGCGTATATTTT
>PHGD01000128.1 GCA_011090425.1 Nitrospira sp. LK70
CACACCTCCACTGAATCCATTCAGATCCTCGTGTATCGAAAGAGATACGCCTCGTTGTATTACTACGTACAGAAACAACAGGGCAATTCTTCGGAATTCGCACACCTCCTCGCCGATTCTTCGCGGCATGGTCTTTGCCTATAAACACGCAGTGTCGAGCCGCTTTCATAGAGACAATATGTTCCAGTGGAGAGCAAACTAAGGAGGACCTTATCATCACAGTCAAGAGCCAGTTCGTTCAGCAGACGTTGGCGGCGATAACGCTCGCCTTAGTTCTTGGTACCCTATCAATGATCTGGCCGGTTATCCTTAGCATCTTTCTCGGTGTCCTTCTGCTGCTCCAATCGTTCAGCGCAGAACCGGAAATTGCGGTGCTGTCGTGGGTCGAGGTCGGCCATGTGCCGATCGTCCTCGCCTCACCTCGGCGTCCCGGGCTTCTGACGATGCTCTCGTGACGAGTTTGAGCGGCGCGTTCGTCAGTCGAGCGCATTCCGTCAGGAGGGGATGGGCTTTGGGGGGCATGAGTGCCGACACGGAGGCTCGACTTTACCAGAGTGTCGAGATGAGCGAGGCGAGCGTGCCTACCAGCCGCCGGGTTTGGTAGTCACGTGAGCCTCGCTCTTCGCGATTGTAGCGCGGCGTGAACCGATTCGTCACGAACCGTGACCTCTCCTCACACACGCTTCTTCAAGTCGATAGTCATGACTGTCAAAAAATTCAAGTATCCGATGCCTTTCTATTGCATTTCTCATCACCGAATCCATTTAGATTCACTGAATCGAAAGAGATTCACCTCGTGGGGCTGCGTCGTTAGGAACAGCAGCGCAAGCCTTCGGAATTCAGGCCAGTCTTACGAAATCACCTTAGGCCCGTACTTTGCTTCATGCTTCACCGAACAAGCTTTCTACCGAGTGGAAAGAAGTAGGTATGACTGTATCGAGCGTTAGGGTCATGCCGATACATATGTCAGGTACGATTATCCCTGTTCTGACGGGGCATTGGTCGTTCTAAATCGAACCGCTACAGTCCACAGCGAGTCTGAGCTGGACTGTCTATGGTCCTTGCGTCAGATCGGAGGGTGAAATGGTTCATCATCATTTCCTCTGGCACCACCCAAGAAACCGATTGCACTCACCAACCTCTGAGCGAATTAACAAACGGCCCTGTGCATTCACGGCCAACGCGCAAAACAAAGACCCCCGACCTCTTGTTCGATCCCTTCTTGTTGTGAGGCGCAAGGTACCTAATTTTAGAAGGTACAACGTCAAAGATGTGGAATTGTGCTGGACAATAAATCCTTACAGATCGCGTCAAAGAAAATATATCGCGGATATAGAGAGGTCTAAATGACCAAGGATAATTTTCGGAACTGGATTACGACGCATCTGACCGGGTTGATCCTGGCCCTGCCGATCAACCTGACTGGCATCCCTCACGGCGGTGTGGAAACATCCTCGGCTCAGGCGGCTGAGAATACCGGATCAAGCCAAGCGGTGTTCAAGGGCGAGCATACCTATCAGGGGCGTGGGGGCGATATTCATTTCACCGTCTCCGGCGATCTCAAATCGCAACCTGAGATGCGTGGGCGTCTATGCTGGAAGCCGACCATACCATCGGGCAATAAGGTGTCGTGCAGAGCAGACCTTCAGCTGAGGCGGCTCAAGGAATTTCAGGATCCCCCTAGCGTGGCCTACGTCGTTACCATTCCTCGCGGCTTTCGAGATCCCCCCACTGGCACTGAGGAAAACCTGTTCGGGATCGTGCCAATCGCTGAACTGACCATAGCAGCCGGAGATGATAAAGTACTGGCGGTCCATGAAATCGGTGTCACCAACCACACATGTGCCGCCGTAGCAGCGATTATCGCCGTTTTGGGTGCTGGTATCGGATTCTACCGCTTCGCGATTTATCTCGGAGTTCCCGGTCCTAAACTGCCGACCACTACCGGTATCGGGGGGGGCCTTGTTTCTCTGATGCGAGGTTATTCCGTCCCCCTGCGACTCATTTCTACCAGCAATGGTTGGGCCAGCCTGTCGCAGTTCCAAATCATTCTATGGACATTCGTTATCGGAGCCGGCGCGGTCTATGTTATGTCCCTCACCATGTCGCTTATCACAATCAGTATTGGCACTCTGGCTCTGCTCGGCATTGCAGGTACCACCACTGTGCTGGCGGAACTCAAGAGCAGCCAGGGATCTCAGGCATCACCCACGCTGGCCTTGCCTGGCCAGGTAACATACCTTGCACAGAAGGGAGCGCCACGTGAAGGAGAGATCATTGCCAACTGGTATCCACCCATTGGCAGCACGGGGCTGATAACTTATCTTGTTCAGTATCTCGATCCTGCCACAGCTGGAGCCTGGTGTACGGCCTGCCGTTCACTACGGGCCACTAGCCTGCGAATCGTTGGTCTGAAGCCAGACACGGCTTACCAGTTGCGGGTCGTAGCCACCAATTCGGCTGGTATGGGTCCCGACGCGACGATCACTGCTCCGACGGCAAAAGCCACCATCAAGCCTGGGCAGCCCTCGGTCACTGGTGTTCAGATGCAAGACGGCAGAACCGGCACGTCTATTCCGCTGGCATGGGATAAGACGGACAGTGCAACGTACGTGCTTCAGAAGCGCCTCCACGACAGCGACGCAGACTGGGATATGGTCGCTCTTGCCGAGCCCAGCAATCCAAAAGCGACAGTGGCCAACCTGATTCCAAACACCGCCTATGATTTCCGTGTCCGCACTGTTGCAGCGCCGGATGCATGGTCGCCAATCGAGACCTTCAGCACCGGCATTCGTACGCCCAAATGGTCTGATCTCGTGACCGACACCGACCGACCAGCAGAAATTGATGTGACACGAGTCCAAATGCTGTTCTTCACCATCATCTCCGCCGTGTTTGTGGCGTTGAGTATAGTCGATACTGGAACCATACCGGAGATCGATCAGACTTACGTTACCCTGATGGGGATCAGCAACGGCGTCTATGTCACAACCAAGTTTGTTCGGACATAGGGAAACGTGTAGAGGGACAGGTAGGGGGAAGAGTTCATATGCCAATACTTGTATCTTGGTATTGATCTATGACTATTTGGATCCAACCCGCTACAGGACGGGACAGATCGATCAATACGTGGTCATTCAAGACCGAGCATGAGCCTGGATCGTCCCGTCCTTCCTCTATCAAGCTCGTACAGTTGCCTGGGCCCACGGAGCCCGTATCATTCGCAAGACTGAGCTGAATCGGCGGAGGGAACAGAAGGAGGAGACGATGGAGCGCACGGAACAGTTTGTCGGGATCGACATCTCGAAAAAGCAGTTGGATCTTGCCATTCATCCACTGCACACGGGGGAGGTTGTGGCACATACTGAGGCGGGGATTCTCCACGTTGTGGAGCGGCTGCGAGCCCTCCAGCCCGCCCGCATCGTCTTGGAGGCTACGCGCGGATTCGAGCGTGGGCTGGTGCGGGCATTGGCGGCGGCCCAACTCCCGGTCATTGTGGTGAACCCACGGCAGGTCCGAGATTTTGCCAAGGCCACGGGGCAACTGGCCAAGACCGACACCCTGGATGCCCGGGTGCTCGCTCGTTTTGCCGAAGCCATCCGTCCCGCGCTCCGCCCAGTGCCGGATGCGGCCATGGAAGAAGCACGCGCGCTGTTAGCCCGCCGCCGACAGCTGATTGACATGGTGACGGCCGAGAAAAACCGGCTCGAGCGAGCAGCGGCCCCCCTGCAGCCTCACATCCAGCGGCATATCACCTGGCTGTGCACAGAACTCACGCGGGTGCAGGCCGATCTCGATGCGAGCATTCAGCAGAGCCCGATCTGGCAGACCCAGCACGACCTGCTGCAGAGTGTGCTGGGGGTGGGGCCCGTGATGAGCCGCACCCTCTTGGCCGAACTGCAGGAGCTGGGCACCCTCACCCATAAACAGATTGCGGCGTTAGTGGGTGTGGCGCCGCTCAATCATGAGAGTGGCACACTCCGGGGACGACGACATGTCTGGGGTGGGCGAGCCCCGGTGCGAGCGGCTCTCTACATGGCAACGTTGGTGGCGACAAAATGGAATCCCGTGATTCGGCGCTTCTATCACCACCTTCAGGCCAGTGGCAAGGCGAAAAAGGTGGCCCTGGTCGCCTGCATGCGCAAACTGCTGGTCATCTTAAACGCGATGCTCAAGCATCGGCGACCGTGGTGTCATACGGCGGAACCGGTTGGGACTGGGGCATAGCAGAGCCTGGACGCGACGGCGATCGCCGATCCTGGGCCACGTGTGTGCGAAGATTTTTCACGGGTGACACTGAAAAGACCCGGTTCGACTCTTGACAGCCAAGACAGTTGCTCATGCCTGGCACCATCACTACAGACGAGGAAAGCCGCGTGAGATAACCATGGGAGCCGCTCAGAAAATTACAACGGACTTATTGACAACTTCGAGTATGAACCCAGCCAAGTCCTGACCGAGAACCATGTACCTCTTTGAACACGTTCGATTTCGGTCCGATGACATAGACCAGGTGCATTGATCTTCAGAGGGGGCAAGAGATGGATGCTCGCACACGGGCAGGCGCCAGGAGTCCCTGGGCTTATGCTGGCATCTTCCTGATTACCGCGATAGCCGCTGGATGCACAACAACAAATGATGCCACGAAAGGAAGAGGAAGTGACTTTTCTGCAGTCACTCAAATGTCAGATGAGGCCGTACTATCACATCTCCGCAAGGAGGAGTGGTTGTTTCAACGGGTCATACTTCAGCAGGGATTAGAAGCAGAGGCCATTAACAAATCTTGGAAACTGTATGCTGACCAAACCCAAAACCCTGAGGAAGCCAAAGAATCCGACCAAGCCAAACGACGAGAACTAATAAGTAAGGCTCCCCCCCAGGTACGCAAAGCCATAATTGATAGTCTAGAAAGTGACAGCGCAGTCAAAGGCAATCTTGTCCATGTCACCAAATTCGTTCTTCAGCAGGCGGCAGAATTCTGCAGAAATCGTCATCCGCGTGTGCACTCCATTCAAAGCGGCAATATTCTTCACTTTCTGTCAAAGGAGGACCAATCTCCCGGGAGCCCCCTGGAAGAGCAGATTATTCAGATCCCTATAGAGGGAAGAGATCTGCATCCTGACTGTGTTGATTTCAAAGTGGTCATTCTCGGCAAGACCTTTCGTTCAATTCAACATCCGGAGAAATATCTCCGTCTCGAACCGCCAACAAGTCGCAATCCAGACAGTGCTCTCTTTATTCTCACGAACGACTATCTCAAGACTCTGACCAGCGAAGATCAGCTCGAAATTCACGCTATGGTATCCCAACATGATTTCTTGGAAGAGAACGGGAAACGCGCAGAAAAACGAGTCGTCAGCTATGCCACCAGGACCATTACGTTCTATAGCGACCGGGACTATAGGACAAAAGTCCTCAGTGCACGGGTGCCGACCCATGATATTGAAGCATTTCCCCTGCCAGATGAGGAGGTTGAAAAAATATATGGGCCTCTGGTGAGCGACAACTTCTATGTGGTCGACCTCTCTATTCGGAATAGAAACAATGTGGCTAAATTGGTTAATACGGGCATGATTGTGGCCAGTGGTCGTGCCATTGTGACGAAACAAGAACCAGTTGCTCCCTGGCTCACCAGTCTACTTTCACGGAAGGGGCTCGGCAGAAGCAGTGAGGAAGATAAAGCCAAACCGGAGTACACCATCCCAGTCTCAGTCGTGCCAAGAAGTGCCACGTTGATGTATACGCTGCTCGACGATGAAGAAGTGGAGCAACCGCGCGCAAAATTCTTTCGTGGTCTTGAACTGGCCGGTGCAATCGCCTCTGCTGTGACAGCACCGTATGGCGGCATAGCAGCCAACCAAGCAGCGAATCTCTTCAGTGGCGTTTTTATTCCGGCAGCGAGAAAAGCATTGCCCGATCGCTGGCCAGGATTCAAACGCAATATCGTGAACAATGCCATGCAGGATCTTCTGAAGATTCCTGCTAATTCAGTAGCCGGCCACAAGCATCTTTTCTTTTCCAAGAACAAGATCGACACCTTAATCAGCGACCAAAGCATGTTCGGCTTCGAGTATGTAGATAGATATGGGAGGTTTCGGATAGAGACACCACCGTCACTTGAACTTGGCAACTTAGCCTTTTTCCCAGCCGCAGGCATATACGACTGGAGGACGTTTCGCGATAAGCCACAATCAGGTGCGCCATCCACGAAAGTCATTTCACTACAATTCGATAATATGGACATTCCGTTCGAAGAAGTTGTTGAGAGCGCTGAAGGACAAACTCGTGTCACCCTTGCGAATCTCGAGCTCGACTTGGATAGGCAAATTGAGAAGCTGGAACGGATCAGAAGCAACGTGGGGCAGGTAACCCTCGACAGCACTAGTCTTTCCTACAAGCAGCTTGAGAAGGTCGATAAGACAATTGGAGAACTCATCACAGCGACAGAACGAACCTCTCAGGGGCACCGTGATTTCGTGGCATCACTTGAGGTCGTTAAATCACTCATCAACACGCTGCAGCCACCTCAGGATAAGAAAGTGTCGAATCTGGAGCAGGACCTACTGACAGGAGGAGACCATACGCTGGAAAATCTTCGAAGGGACAAAACCCGATTGAGCTCCGTGTCATCACAGATTCTCTCCGGAGAATCTCAGAATGAAGCGGTGCAAGCGAAACTGCAGACAATCGCCGATCATGCGAAGCAGTCGGAGCGAGCCCTAGACTTGTATCGGACGCTCGCGGAACAAGTTCAACGAATCAGTGACTATGTCGTTACCAACGAGAAGGATCTTAAGACTAAGGTGGCGCAGAAAGAATCCAACTTGCGTGAGTCAGTCATACGTTTCCAGCAAGATCTGGCTGTTGTGATGAAGAAACGAACCGACCTTGCCGAGGCGCAGAAAGGGAAACTTCTGCTCATGAATAGTGTTCAGTGGACGGATCTGCAGAAACTTGGGGAAAAGGTTCTGGGGCAGGTGTCTCTATCGGTGACGATCAGTGGAATAGGAGAAGTGAATAGCCAGCCGGAGGGACTCACCTGTGCCGACACATGTTCAAACAAGTTTGCATATGATGCGGAAGTGATGTTGAAGGTTACCGGTGGCATTCTTGCTTCATGGGAGGGAGCCTGCACAGGCGCCGGCGAATGTAAAGTTGTGTTAGGAGAAGACACAGCGGGGTCAAGCCGTGTCTTGTGCATTAAGTCATAACCCCATGGTCTCACACTTCCCCAAACCTCCCGGCACCCTCTGTTACTTCACAGGACAATGCTCACAACCCGTTAATGACCGAGCGTGCAACAGTTCTTCTCTTGACGCGGTACAACATGGTAGCGGCCCAATCCTGTGAGGGCTCCCTGTCCGTGAGATGAAGTCTTGATCTGTAGAATCATCCCTTAAAGCCTGTACAGTCGTGCAAAAGGGGGCTCGTCTTGTGATCCAACATTGACGAGGCCCGACGATGTTTCGGTGTGGTCAGCGCTGTTTCAGCGAACCGGAGCGATCCGATTGTCCCAGCTGGTGTAGATGAACTACCTGTCCAGCTTAGACAATGTGGCCGACTTGCTGGGCACGGAGCAATAAAACGTTCAAGAGGCGTCTCTCGAAACAGGATTCGTTGGATGGCACAAGAAGCTTTTACGCGGCTCGTGAGGCGGCTTTCTCTAGTAATTCATGGATCAAGGTTTGGTAAGGCTTACCTTCCGTGGTCGCCATCCTGCGCAACGCCGCCAGGAGATCCGACGACAGCCGAATGGCAATCAATTGCTTGGCCATCCCGGTAGCCGGCCGTCCGACTCGACGCATCCGCTTCAGTTGTTCATCAGACAACTGAGGGATATCGGAGAAGTCAATCTGTGAATCGGGCATATGCTTGACGTTCCTTGCGGCTCGCTTGCCTGGCGCTGATGAGACGGATGATTTCTTTTTCATGGTCCCTTCTCTTGATCGTGTAGATCACTAGTACTACTGTGTCATAAATATCATTACCTGACCTGGTTTCTGCCACAGCATGGGCATCGCGGCAGTGTTCGGGCAATCGCGCGTGCCAATCGAAAGCGGCAGGTCGCGATCGACATCGGGATGTGCCGCTGCATCGGACTGAGCCCCGCGCGGGCGGAACCTGGTGGGAACGGCAGGCGCTTGGAATCGAGCGGCGTTTTTTTTACTGCCGGTGAGCCGCTCCACCAGCAAAAACCCATAGGCGGCAATGCACAAGCTGGCATGATGATGAAATCCTCGCCAATTCCGCCCCTCGAAGTGCCCGAGCCCTAACTCCTGCTTGAGTTCCTCATAGTCCCGTTCGATTCGCCACCGCCCCATCACCGTCCGAATCATCTCCTGCCAGGTGATCGTCGCAGGCAGATTGCTGAACCAATAATGCGTTGGTGTCTGAGCTCCGGCTGGCCATTCGATGATCAACCATTCCTCTTCTCGCGGCTGGTCTCGGTGAGCCGCTCGGACCCGGACCCGCGCAAAGCGCGAACGCAACGGCGTCTCTGTCCCTTGGCGCCAGGTGACCGTGCGCCAGCATCGACTCGCCAGGGCGCCGGTCACCGCCGAAATGGCCATCGGCTGATGAGTGGCATCACGCTGCAGACGACTATGTGGGCGGCCCTTCAAGCCCTTGGGCTTCGTGTCTTCCAACGGCTGACACTCCCCCCACCACACCGTCGTTCCCGGACGCACCCCGACGGCATACCGTAGCCCCTGACCGGCCAGCGCTTCCCGCCAGGCCGTCTCATCCCCATACGCGGCATCGGCCAGCACCACGCCGCGTGGATACCCCGCCGCCAAGGCCGCTTCAATTTGCTGCAGCGCCACAGTCGGCTTCGTCTTGAACCCCATCTCCTCGGGTACGCCCACCTTGCGGCACCGCGCCCGGTCGTCGGTCCACTCCTGCGGTAGGTACAACTGAAACCCCACCGGCAGACTTCCGCGGTCACTCGCGATCGACAGCGAAACGGCAACCCGGCAGGTGTCCTGCTTGCCCGTCTGGCCACAGTATTGGCGGGCCACGCCGACCGACTGGTTCCCTTTCTTCGGAAACCCCGTGTCATCGACGATCCAGTACACCGGCTCATCCTCCTCACCCAGTTTCGGCAGGACGGTCCGCGTCACCGTCGACAGCAGCGCCTCATCGCTCCAGTTTGCCTCGGCCACCAGGTGATGCATCGATTGGTGGGCCGAACGCACGCGCTCCGGGTGGACTCGCGCCGCCATCGGTTCAATGCTCTTGCGCGCTCCCGGCAGCAGCAAGCCTTGCAGATACCAGCGCGCAGGCTGCTCGCGATCCGCATGCCTCAGCGTCTCGATCAATCGGTCGCAATATCGCTCAAATCTCGTATCCAGGCTCCGGCTCATGGCGCACCTCATCGCTCTCATGAAGATGTCGCCATCATAGACTATTTTATGACACAGTAGTACTAGCAGAATACGGCCGGTGACTGATTGTGCGAGCCGTTGCCGACGACGCTCGTGTTGCGAATGACTAATATCTTCACCATCTAGGCCATTGGGATCACTAAACGCCGTCGTTGCCTCCTCAAAAGAAACACCGTGCTTCTCATAGTTGGCGATAGCCTTCTGAATATCCCATTCGAACACACGAACGTATATACACTAATTAGACGATGAACCTCAAGAACATCTGCGGATAAGCACAGCGATTTCGCCCACCTGCGTCGACTAGATTTCCACCACCACGCCGACTTCCGCAACCTGTTCCGGGGGGAATATGGAAGAACGAACTCGCGCGCTGGGAGTTGTGGCTGTCAGCGCCGATGCTATAAGTCCTACAATCACCGAACTGAAAAGTCCCCTGAACACCGAGTCACAATGTCCCTTCACTGATCATCCAGATGGAGGAGGGACAGATGCTGCGAAGGGAGGACGTGATGGTGATTCAGGCGTGAG
>PHGD01000129.1 GCA_011090425.1 Nitrospira sp. LK70
CAGCCCAACGCGCGCAGCGACATGTGTCAAACTCGATCGCCACGATTCGTTACCAGCTCAGTTTTCAGTTGATCTCACGCCTCGGCCAATGTCCCTGCTGCGGCAGGCAAAACGTAAGACGCCACTTGTGACACAGTAAGGTTAATGGGCGACGGCTGATCTCTTGGCACGGTCGAGTCGCATTGTGCGACACGACGGTGCCGGCCCCCCTGGCACGGCGTCTCTGGACGCGGTGCCTCAGAGACCTGACTGGCAAAGTCTCCGCCCAGAGAGGCCTTCTGGGCAATTCCTCCAGACCCGAACTGGCCGGGAGTGGTCTATGTATGGATAAAACCGTTTGCATTTAATTGTAAGTGCATGCATATTTATCCATAGATATGAAGCACGTTGAGCTGAATCGCCGAGCTGAAGCTGTGTTCCGCCGCCATCGAGGCGTGCTACGGACTTCTCATGCCCTGAAGCTTGGGATCCATCCACGCATTCTCTACCGCCTTCGTGACGCCGGACGACTTGTTGCAGTGACACGGGGAGTCTATCGGCTGGCCGACCTCCCTGAGCCGAGCCATCCGGATCTTCTTGTCGTGGCACGCCGAGTCCCGCAGGCCGTGATGTGTCTCATCTCGGCACTCTCCTTCCATGGCCTCACCACCCAAATCCCGCACGAGGTCCAGATTGCGTTGCCTCGTCGGACCCGGTATCCACGGCTCGACCATCCTCCGCTTCGCGTCTTTCTGATGACGGGTGCTGCGTACACTGAAGGGATCGAAACGCATTCTATCGAGGGAATTCCGCTTCGCGTCTATGACCCAGCAAAGACGGTGGTGGACTGCTTCAAGTTTCGGAACAAAATCGGCATTGATGTGGCCGTTGAGGCACTGCGACTGGCCCGTGAGCGGAAACGCGTGACGCCCCGTGCGCTGCTTCAGTATGCGCGCCTCTGCCGAGTGGAACGTGTGATGCGTCCGTATCTGGAGGCACTCACATAATGGCCGGTCATCCATCCAATCTGCCGGCATCGATTCATCAGCGGCTGCTCAACCACGCGAAACAGCAAGGCCGGCCTCTTCAAGAGCTGCTCCAGTATTTTGCCATTGAACGATTCCTGTTCCGTCTCAGTCAATCGCCGCATGCCACCCGATTTTATCTCAAGGGGGCGCTTATGCTTCGGCTCTGGGATGCACCCCTGTCGCGTCCAACGATCGATGTGGATCTGATGGGGCGACAGATCTTGTCCCAGGATGAGCTGGAGCAGGTCATCAAGGACATCTGTGTGCACGCGGTGCCGGATGACGGCTGCCGCTTCGAGGCAGCCACCGTGCGAGCCCCAGCCCATTTGGCTTGAAGATCAGTATGGGGGCATTCGTGTCGCATTCATGTCCCATATTGGGAAGATGCGGCTCAACATGCAGGTGGATGTCGGATTCGGTGACGTCATCGTTCCAGAGCCGATTCCGATTGATTTCCCAGCGCTCCTAGATTTTCCGTCCCCCCATCTTCTGGCGTACTCTCCTGAGAGTGCAATCGCGGAGAAATTTCAGGCGATGGTGCTGCTGGATTCAGCGAATAGCCGAATGAAGGATTTTTATGACATTTGGCTGCTTGCCAGCGGTCATCCATTTGAGGGCTCTGTTGTGAGCCACGCACTCCAGGCCACGTTTACGCGGCGACAGACCCCTTTCCCATTGGACAGTCCCACTGCACTGACGGACCTTTTTGTGAAGGATCGCCTCAAACAGACACAGTGGAATGCCTTTGTCCGGAATGGCCATTTTGCTGCTGAGCAGATGTCACTCAGTGAAGTTGTGAAGTTACTGCGAGACTTCCTGATGCCTCCCATGCGAGCCGTGGCCAACAGTGAGCGCTTTGACCGTAATTGGCCAGCTGGCGGGCCCTGGACGTGACATCTAGGCTCAGAGTTCGGACCCCAATTCAGCACAGATAATGCGGTCGGTGCCGGTCAAGAATGGACAGCGATACTTTGTGCACGTCAATTGGAATGCCGTTGCCCGAGTTCGCGTCATAATCACAGACTTCCAAAAGATGTCGTCCTGGTCGAATTCCAAGTCATGAAGATTGTCCTCCACGTTCCCCACTGAAAAGCCAAGCCGATCATGAATGGCCTCACACAACGGATTTGCGAACTGACCTCTTCGTTAACACATTGTTGCGCCCCTCACCTACACCGGGGCGCAACAGAATCTCCCTGTCTGTGGCAAAGCACGGCTGCAAGCGTGACACCGCCTCGGTGGCGCGGTTGCTTAGGGCGTGCCACACCCCTTAATGGGCGACGGCCGTTCTCTTGGCACGGTCGAGTCGCCTTTCGCGACACGACGGTGCCAAACTCCGCCTGGCACGGCGTCTCCGGACGCGGTGCCTCAGATGCGTGACTGCCGAAGTTACTCACCCAGCGGAGGTCAGTGCCCTCTCAGCAGACACCCGTTCGACACTTTGCTTTTGGATCCTTCGGGATGATTTTCTGGAATTGTTCTTTGCGGTGAGTATGAGCTGACAGCGGGTGTCTAAAGAGCCGTGTCGTCTTTACAGCAATGCGTTAGATCCCTCCACTGACAGATGTGTATGCCGGATGCTGCTCCGTAGCGTGCCTTTGGCGAGTGCGGTGTGATGAGAACGGGTGAGTTGATGACTCAAGAAGGCAGAGCATGGGAGGTCTGCTCAGAAGACCTGCCTCTCAGACGGTTGGGGATATGGGGCATATCTCACGCCTACTGCGGGTCTCTTACACCGCCACGTCGTATTGTTTAGCGTACGCATCGATGAGACCCCGTAACATGCGTTGATAGGGGACACGTGCACGCTTGGCTTGCTTCTTGAAAAACGCCAGACTGCTCTGAGTTAACTCCAGCGTGACTTTTGTGGTCGGCTCACGTTTGACTAAGGCCGACGGTGGCGGCAGAAAATCCGTGACACGTTCCCCCATGGCCAACCGCTCATCGGTGTATCTGATTTTCTTGCTCATAGCGTTTCCTCCCTTGCCTCCAGTAGCCTGCTCCATAAATGCGGATCCGCTTTTTCCTATACGAAAATCGTACCGTTAGCACATTGCCCTCGACCACTCCAAGACAGAAGAACCGCTTCTCCCCTTTTTCATGATCGAGATCTCGGATAACGATGCGTCTGGGATCATCAAAGGCGTTTTGCACGTCTTCAAACGACACACCATGCTTCTTTTGATTGAGGAGATCTTTTCCATCATCCCATTCAAAGCTGGGCTTTGCCATTTCATACTACCATATAATTGTATGGGACCATACAACACTGACGCTCTCCTTGTAAATGAGGCATTGTTTCGTGATGCCGTTCAGTTCAACCTGCTGCAACAGGAAAGTTTATAGATGATCTGATTTAACAAGAATACCTTGTTATATGAGAACCAGAATAAACCGAGACGAGTTGCAGGCTGAACCGCTCCTGACTATCGAGTGAGGAGGTTCAGGAGACAATCCTAGGAGCGTCTTTCAGAAGTATGCAGAGATGCAACGGGTCGCTTGGCGAAGGAAGGAAGGAAATCCAAATGCGCGTAAAAGCTTCTTGCGACCTTGTCTTTGGCATGGAGCATTACGTTCATCCCAGCCACAATAATCGAACGTCTCAAGGGCGTGATGCCGCTGAAGTTTTTCGATCGTCCTGGTTAACGTTTCTCTGATGCTGTGGAAGAAGGATCAACGTCAAAGAATCCCGGCTCGGTCAAGAGAAGCTGTATACGGGGGTTGTGGTGAGGTGGAGCATCCAGGGCAGCTTGAAACTCAGCCCACTTGGACTGACTCAAGAGGAACGTACGACGATCAGCCAGCATTTCATCCGCACGCGACAAGGCACTGTCCCGGACAAACTCACTCACGGAACCAATCACGAACCGATCACCGTTTTCAATCGCCTGGACACCTTCGTGCGCACGGTACCGTATCGCTGTCCACGAGGGGCTTGTTTCACTGTCACTTCTACATCCTGACCCAGCAACGAGAGAAAATGAACCAGTCGTTCAACCGAAAACCCAGCCATCTGACCATTTAAGAGCTTGGACACTTTCGCCTGGTCAATACCAAGCCTTGTGGCAGCCTCGACCTGCTTCCAGCCCCGGTCCTTAATCGCTTCCTGAAGGGCTTGCAGCAAGCTGCTCTTGAGAATCAGTTCGGCAGACCGTTCTTCCGAAAACCCGAGGTCTCGAAAAATATTCCCGCTCCCTTTTGTTACAGGTGCACGCTTCATAACCCGACCTCCCTTCTCCACATGAGCAGATCCGCATACCGGCTCTGGCCCAGTTCGATATCCGGCCTTGCTGTTTTCTGTGAACGCTTCTTAAATACATGAAGCACATAGACCGCTTCTTGGAACTTGGCCACATAGAAGACTCGATAGATTCCGGTGTCGTCTCGCACCCGAATTTCCTGCACGCCAGACCCGATGGACGCCATCGGTTTCCAATCATCCGGCTCTTTCCCCTGTTGAACTTTGAAGAGCTGAAACCCAGCTGTTTCCTGAACGCTCTCCGGAAGGTCACGAAGATCCTCCCGCGATGCGCCGACAAAGTGAACAGGCTTCATTCGGCTCCGATCTTACACCGGATCATAATATGCTAGATCTGGCATAGAAGCAAGAACGAACCCCGGTTTTGAGCAATCACTTGCTTCGATGACTGATGGAAGCGTGTCAGGCGTGTATCGTCAATTTGACTCGTTGCGTGTGCCACTTTGCACCAAATCTAGAGAGGGTCTGATTAATTCGTGTTACTGCGAAGATCTCTGTTTTTGAACAGGTCAACGTGGACACACAACTGGAAATTCGCTGCTTCGGGAGCCGCATGGTTGGGGTTCGCCCGCAGTCGAGCCATGCAACGCGGTGAAGCCCGCTACTCTTCCCTTACATGGACCTTAGGCCGATACACGTGATTCCCTGCTTTGCTCAATGTGTTTCCTCACCTTGCATGACATGGCTTCTTCTGCAAGGCGCAGCTCATAGGTCTTCTGCAGGTTCATCCAGAATTCAGCGGTGGTGTCGAAAAATGCCGCCAGACGAACGGCAGTATCGCCCGTAATGCCTCGCTGTCCTTTGAGAATTGCCGTAATCCGATTCGCCGGCACAGCGAGGGCCTTAGCGAGTATATTGGCATTGATCCGAGGGACTGCCGGCGTCATGAACGCCTCCAACAGAATTTCTCCAGGATGAACTGGCCGCATGCCATTTCTGATCATAGCGTTACCTCTCTCAGTGATATGCAGAAAACCATCACAGGTCTACAATTTACGTAACCTGTAAAATTTTACCTTAGCAAGTCAGTTGCGTATAATTAATTAAGGTGCCAGTACTGGCACCTGCTCCTGTAACTCATTGATTTTTCATGACATGGAATGTCACTTTTTGCACTCCGTTTTCTTCGTATCTTGTTGATCTTGCTTGCTTTCTTGCAATCCTGAAAAGGCTGGTGTCGACAGTTCGATTCTGTCCCTCGGCACCACTTCCAGTCCAGCCTCTACAGTTGCACCGACGATCTTGGCAATACCTGCAACGTCTCCCCGGCTCACCATCGGGCAAAGAATGGCTATGAGACCTGTGCTTGGTTTTGACAGGGGCGGAAACGTGGTGCGACTAGCGGGCTGGCTCTCTCTACTTTACCAACGTCCGGATATAGGCGAGCACCGCGCGACTTTCGCTTTCCGACAAGCGAACCTTCCATGAGGGCATGTTGGGCTTTCCTTCGTGGATAGTTTGGAGCAGCATTGCATCGGATTTCTGCTTCGTCTCCGGCCTTGTAAGATTGGCGGGATCAGGACCCAACAGCAAGTAGCCGTCCCCTCTTCCTGCTGGCCCATGACATCCTGCGCAATGCTGGGCAAAAATTCCTTTCCCTTTGGTCTGGTCGGCACTCGATGAATCGGCTTCTTTCGGCGCAGCGATCGCGAGCTGACTTCCCGCTACGATCGCCACCAGCCACATGACCATCTTGATGCATGTCTTGCCCATATCAAAGTAATCCTTTTGGGACGATTCCCCCATCACGTCGATGGTATCTCGCCGGGATGACGAGAGAAGCGTGGTTCACCCTTACCGTGAAAAGCTTCGCCCGTTGTTTGGTGTCCATCACATGTTGATTCGGTTTGTGGCTCCCCCGGATGCATCGGGTGATTCGAGCGGCCTTCCAACCACCGATAGAGGACCGGCAGCATGATCAAGGTCAACAGCGTTGAACTCACGAGGCCGCCGATGACGACCACCGCCAATGGCCGCTGCACCTCGGATCCGATCCCATTCGCAAAAGCAAGTGGGACAAGCCCTAAGAGCGCCACCAGAGCGGTCATCAAGACAGGACGCAACCGAAGCAGAGCGCCCGATATAACGGCATCATCTAAACTATGGCCGTCCTCTCGCAATTTATTCATATAGGAAACAAGCACGATCCCGTTCAACACAGCCACGCCGAAGAGGTTGATGAAGCCGACGGATGCCGGCACGCTGAGATATTCCCCGGTCAACCAGAGGGCGACAATGCCTCCGATCAGCGCGAACGGCAGATTCAAGATGATCAGCGCCGCATGGCGCAGCGAATTGAACGAGGCGAACAACAACAAAAAAATCAGGCCAATGGTGATCGGCAGGATGATTCTGAGCCTCGCCATGGCTCGCTGCATGTTCTCGAACGAGCCGCCCCAGGTAATCTGGTAGCCGGACGGAAGTTTGATCTCCTTGTCGATCCTGGCTTGAGCTTCCGCAACGATACTCTCGATATCGCGCCCAACCGTGTTGAACCCCACGTAGATTCGCCGTTTCAACCCTTCCCGGCTGATCAGGGACGGCCCTTCGCGTAGTTCGACCGTGGCGAGATCGCCGAGTGGAATCAGCGCCCCGGTGGCAGTCGTCAGGAGAATATTGCTGATCGTCTCGACGCTGTCCCGGTATTTTTCAGGGTACCGGAACGTCAAGTCAAAGCGTTTTTGCCCCTCATAGACACGAGTGGCCGCTTCCTGGCCGATTGCCGTCGTGATGATTTCCTGAATATGCGCGACATTAATACCGTGCCGGGCGATCTTGCTGCGGTTGATATCGATCGTCAGATAGGTCTGCCCGAACAATTGCTCGACACGAATATCGCCGACGCCTCGTATGTTGCTCATGATCGCCTGAATTTTTTCTGCAAGGTTTCTCAACTCTTTCAGGTCGTCGCCGAGAATTTTCACCGTCGCTTCAGATCGGACCCCTGACACCAGCTCGTCAACCCTCTGCTGAATCGGCTGGCTGATGAGGAAGTTCGCGCCGGGTACCTTCTCGATACGTTTGCGGACGGCGTCATCGAGTTCCGCCTTGGTTTTGGCGGTCGTCCATTGATCTATCGGGACCAGGCTGATCACCGGATCGCTGGCGTTCGGTTCCTGAGGATCGTTTCCAAGCTCAGTGCGCCCGATCTTGGAGACCACCATCCGAACTTCCGGCAACTCAAGCACGGCCCGCTGCATTTGCTTCTCGATCTCGATGGATCGTTCCAATGCAATACTCGGATACCGGATCATTTGGGGAGCGATGGCCGCTTCGTTGAGGATCGGGATGAACTCTCCCCCTAGGAACGGGAACAGGGACAAGCTGGCTCCAAGGAGCACCAACGCGCTCGTCAAGACCGTGCGGCGATGGGCCATGGCCCAATTCAACATGGGAAGGTACGCGCGTTTGATCGACCGCAACAGCCAAGTATCCTCTTCGCTCCCTTTGTTCAGCGCCATTGCGCAGAGCACCGGAGACAGCGTCAGCGAGAACGCCAACGACACGACCAGCGCAATCATGATCGTATAGGCCAAGGGCTGGAACATTTTCCCTTCCATGCCCTGCAGAGTGAGAATCGGCAGGAAGACCAGAATGATGATCAGGATCCCGAAAATGACGGGCTGCCCTACCTCGGTCACTGCCCGGATGATGAGGCCGCTTCGGTCCCCCGGAGTCCCGCGATGTTCGGAGAGATGGCGATACACGTTCTCGACGACGACCACGGAGCCGTCCACCATCATCCCGACCGCGATGACCAGTCCGCCGAGCGACATGAGATTGGCCGTCAACCCCGCGCGGTCCATGATGATAAAGGTGACCAACGGCGTCACGATCAACGTGGCGGTCACGATGAGCGCGCTGCGCACGTTGCCGAGGAACAAGAATAGAATCGCCACCACCAGGACGATGCCTTCCATCAGTGCCTTATAGACCGTGTTCAATGCAGCGGTGATCAGTTCAATGCGGTCATAAAACGGCACGATACGCAGGCCTCCGGGCAAGACATCATTGTGGTGGATTTCTTCCACTTTGTCCTTGATGGATTGCACCACGTCCCTGGCATTGCCTCCTCGGAGCATCAACACAATGCCGGCGACCGCTTCACGATCACCGTTGACGACGACGGCGCCATGCCGGACGGCGTAACCGATCCGCACTTCCGCCACATCACGGACATAGACCGGTGTTCCATGTGCCTCTTTGACGACGATATTCTCAATATCCGCCAGTGTCTTAATGAGACCCACTCCGCGAACCACATACTTCTCGTCGTCCTTCTCAAGAATGTTTCCTCCTGCATTGGCGTTGTTCTTGGCGACGGCACCAAAGACGTCGTGCAGCGCAAGACCATATTTCCTGAGCATTCCTGGTTCGACGAGCACCTGATATTGCTTGACGAAACCGCCCATCGAATTGACGTCCACAACGTCCGGCAGTCCCTTGAGTAGGGGTCTGATCACCCAGTCTTCAAGGGTGCGCCGTTCCATCAGATCGGCTTCCGTGATCACGAACCCGGGCTGATTGTCGCGAGGTCCTTCCAGATAAAATTGATAGACCTCCCCCAACCCTGTCGTGTTCGGAACAAGCTGTGAGATGGCCCCCGGCGGGAGTAGTTCCTGAACCTCGAGGATGCGTTCGAGGACGACTTGGCGAGCCAGGTAAATATCGATGTCGTCTCGAAAGGTCACGGTAATCATGGACAGGCCCACCTTGGAGAGCGATCGGATATCGGTGAGTCCAGGAGCCCCGGTCAATTGCAACTCCATGGGAAACGTCACGAATCGTTCAATTTCGGCGGGTGACAATCCAGGAACCTTGGTGACCACTTGCACCAACACGGTGGTCACATCGGGAAAGGCATCGATCGCGATCGTCCGGAAGGCATAGAACCCTCCGGCGCCCAGCAGGCAGGTCAGGGCCACGACAAGAACTCGTTGACGGAGAGAAAACTCCAGAATGGAGGCGAGCATCCGGCTAGACCTGCTCCCCAAGAAGCTCGGACTTGAGCACGAATGCGCCCTTCGTCACGACCGATTCCCCTTCTCGGAGCCCATCCAGCACCTTGACTTCACGGCCGTTGGAATCGCCCAGCTTCACATCGCGGACCTCGAAGACGCTCGGCTCACGTTGCACAAACACGAATTTTCTTTCCCGATCTCGCTGGACGGAGGCTTCCGCCACGACCAAGACGTTCGGCTCTGGATCGGAATACACCCTGATCGTCGCGAACATTTCCGGCTTCAGCTTTTTGTCCGGATTGGGGAGTTCAAGCCGCAGATTCATCGTCCTCGTGGCGATATCGAGCACGTCGCCGACATACGTGATTTGTCCGTGAAAGACTTGGTTCGGATAGGCATTGACGAGTACTTCGACGCGCTGATGTTCCGGGGTCGGGCCGGCACTGATATAGGGAATGTCCTTTTCAGGAATGTTGGCAAGCACCCATACCTCTGAAAGATCCGCGACGACGAACAACTTCTCTGTCGTCTCGACGACTTCGCCTTTGGTCAGATTCCTGCCGATCACCCGGCCGTCGAACGGCGCCACGATCGGCACGAACGATCGAATCGAGTGGTCGCCGTCGAGTTGGCGAATCTGCTTCTCCGACATCCCATACAGTTCCAACCGATCCCGAGCTTCTCG
>PHGD01000026.1 GCA_011090425.1 Nitrospira sp. LK70
ATGGACCCGCCGCAGTTCCTTCCCACTCATGAGTACCCTGTCCTCTCCGACCATCCCGCCCTCCTTGTGAGAGCGGCCAGTCTAGCAACGAAGAGGACATTTCTATCTTGGCCAAAGCGGACATTATCATGTTGGGATTACAGCTCATGGCGTTCTCTTGCCCTGTGCTATACTGCCTTCCCATGTCCGCCCGAAGATGTGACCCTTCACCGCCTCCATTCATCTCGTGGCTGATACTACTCGCTCTTCTGTTGGGCGGATGTCCATCGAAGGCCATCCAATACCCAGCAGAGCATGAGCGACTCGTCCGTATCGATCAAGCGGTGGAATCCTTACGGAGCGCCTATCAACAAAAGGATCGAGCCGGTTTTCAATCCATGCTGTTGCCGCTTGATCAACTGGACGAACTGAAACGGCAGGTCGACATGGATTTCGAAGTCTTTTCGGCGATCTCCCTCGAATTCAAGGTAGAACGGGTGGTGATCGAGAAAGACGACATCGATGTCTTCATCCACTGGCAAGGGACGTGGAAAAAAGATGCCGGTGACATGGGCATCCGGCAACGAGGGTACGCACGATTGCAGTGGTCTGGTACGCACTCGATTCTTTTGCGTAGCGCGCAGGGGGATTTGCCCTTCGGAATGAAGGCGAAACAGATGTTGTCGGAACCGCTTTCGCCGCTGACCCAACCACAATAATGATGTCGCGGAGTACGTTGGGAGCAGATTTTCTCGTCATCGGCAGCGGAGTCGCCGGGCTTCGCGCCGCGCTGGACCTCTGCCGAGTCGGCAGGGTCATCGTTCTCACCAAAGGGCATCCCTTACAGAGCAATTCCATCTTTGCACAAGGCGGGGTGGCCGTGGCCATGAGCGAAGAGGATGATGTCGCCATCCATTTGACGGATACTGTAAAGGCAGGACACGGCCTGTGTCGCCGTGAGGCCGTGCGGGTGTTGGTTGAGGAAGGACCGGATCGGATTCAAGAGCTCATTCGTTGGGGCGCGAAATTCGACAAAACCGGTGGGAAGTTTGCTTTTGCTCGTGAAGCGGCCCATAGCCGCAGCAGAATCCTCCGTGCGAGAGGCGATGCGACAGGAAACGAGATGGTGCGCGTATTGATGGCACAGGCCGGGCGACAAAAGCGGATCGTCCGGCTGGATTACCACTTCACCGTCGACCTTGTGGTTGAGGAAGGTCGCTGTTGCGGAGCGGTCGTGCTCGATGAACATTCAGAGGAACACCTCATCATTCCTGCAAAAGCCGTCGTCCTGTCGACAGGGGGCGCGGGACAGATCTTTGCGCGTACCACAAATCCGCCCAATGCGACCGGCGACGGCATGGCCATGGCATTTCGTGCAGGAGCGGAACTCCAAGATATGGAATTCGTCCAGTTTCACCCGACGTCGCTGTACCTACCGTCGAGTCCGCCTTTCCTGTTGTCGGAAGCCATGCGAGGAGAGGGAGGTCAGCTGCGCAACAATAGGGGAGAGCCGTTTATGCAGCGGTATCATCCGCTCGGCGTCTTGGCTCCGAGGGATATCGTCGCGCGGGCGATCTGGGCGGAAATGGCGGCGACGCGGGCCCGCCATGTCTACCTTGATGTGACTCACTTGGGATCGAGTTTTGTCAAACGGCGATTTCCGACGATCTATGCGACCTGTCTACGCCATGATATCGATATCACGGAAGAATGGATCCCGGTCTCTCCGAGCGCCCATTACATGATGGGGGGAGTCGCGACCGATATCAATGGAGCCACGACATTGCCGGGTCTTTTTGCAGCGGGCGAGGTGGCTTGCAGCGGTGTGCACGGCGCTAACCGACTGGCCAGCAATTCATTGCTGGAGGGATTGGTATTCGGAATGCGGGCCGGAGTTGCCGCAGTAGGCTGGGCCTCTCGTCGTTCGATGCCCGATTTGACTCACCATGTGGAGTGCTTGAAGCGCGTTCGGTTGGAACGATTGGAGGATGCCGAAAAGGTCCGCAGCTCCCTTCGACGGACCATGTGGGGGCAAGTAGGACTCGTTCGTTCTCGGGAATCGCTCGTTCGTGCCACGGCTCAGCTTGCGCGGTGGGAACGGATGGTGTCCATGTCCTTTGCTGGGAGAGCCGACATGGAGGTTAAGAACATGGTTCAGGTGGCCCATTGCGTGGCGGAAGCGGCGCTCTGGAGAGAAAACAGCGTCGGCGCCCATTACCGATCCGATTTTCCAGAATCCAAACGGCCGGGCTGGAAACAGCATAGTCAATTGTGTTCGGAGATCCGAACTACTCGCCGGACCGACTTGAAGCTACAGGGGCGGGTCGTAGCATCGCGGACCCCGAAGACGGGATGACGTGCCCGGTCGCGGCAAGGTCACGGGTGAGGAAGAGCCGATAATACCGCAAGACCTTGCGGACGTATTGGCGGGTTTCCTCGATCGGCGGAAGAGTTCGGTAACGATCGATGGTATGCTCGCCGGCGTTATAGGCGGCGAGGGCCAGTGGAAGGTTGCCGCGAAATCGGTCGAGCAACTGGCGTAGGTATTTCGTCCCTCCTCCGATATTGTCCTCGGGATCGTAGAGGTCACGGACATCCAGCCTCACGGCCGTTTGCGGCATCAATTGCATCAATCCGACGGCTCCAGCTCGTGATACTGCGCGAGGATCGAAATCCGATTCGGCCTTGATGATGGCGCGGATAAGGGCAGGGTGCAGTTGATGCTGCCGTGAGAATCGACTAATCATCGGATTCAACTCTTCCTCCGAAAGAACGGGATGCAGGCGATTCGGGTGGAGGTCGATCCGGTGGTATCGAGCATCAGAGGGAACGTTGGTGAGCGATATCGTCCCTTTGGCATCGACATATTGATAAATCTCTGCCCGATTGTCACTTGGAACGGTTAACAGGACACCGCTCAACGAGACGAGGACGGCCAGGCCAGGCCGGCTGATTGAAGCACGATGTGTTTTCTTCGGATTTGGCATGGTCAAACGATAGCAGTCTGTCACTGTCTGTCAAGGAAAGGCAGATCCGGTGCCTTGGAGATCTGAAGAATTCTGAGAAAAAACGGGAAGATGAGGTCCAATCGACGGGGAGGACCGTCCTAGAATCGGCCTCGGACCGCCACGAACTGTTCTCTTAGTCTTTTGGTGACCGGACCAGGTTTCCCGTTGCCGACAGGTCTACGGTCGACGGAAGTCACGGGCATGATTTCCATGCTGGTATTCGTCAGAAAGCATTCATTGGCCTGGTACAACTGGTCGACGGTATAGCGACCTTCTTCGACGTGGATGTTGAGTTCCTCGGCCATCCGAAGCACGACCATTCTGGTGATGCCGTCGAGTAAGCCGCATTCCAGAGTAGGCGTTCGCAACTTGCCATCCATCACAAGAAACACGTTACTGACGGTGCATTCGGTCAGATGCTGTTCCCAATTAAGCAGGATGCTGTCGAATGCGCCTGCTGCGATCGCTTCGCGTTTAGCCTGGATACTGTTCAAGAAGTTGGTGGTCTTGATCTGTGGCGACAAGGCACTCGGCAGATTTCGCTTCGTGGAAGCCACGATCACGGCGACGCCTCTTTCATAGAGATGGGGCGCCGGAGGCACGAGGGGTTTGGCTATCACGACGACAGTCGGCGATGAGCAGAGTGCCGGGTCCAGTCCGATGTCCCCGGGTCCTCGGGAAACCGTGATCCTCAGATAGGCGTCATGCCGATCGGTCCCGACCTCGTTGCGGGCCATGGCTTCATGCAGCATGTCTGGCCAATCTTCCAGTGGAATCGGGATCGTCAGACCGATCGTCTCAGCGGATCGGAGCAATCGTGACAGATGCTCATCCAGCATGAAGATGCGGGAGCCGTACGAACGAATCGTTTCATAGACCCCATCGCCGTAGAGGAATCCATGGTCGAGGACGGAGACCACGGCCTCCTGGTCCGTGACGAACTTGTTATTCAGGTATATCCACATCGGCTATAAAAAGGCGTTGAAGAAAGCCTGGGCCTTATGGATCGTTTCCTCATATTCGCGCGTCGGTTCCGAATCGGCCACAATTCCTGCCCCGACTTGGAGATGGCCCACGGCATGTCTCATAACCAGCGTGCGTATCAGGATATTGAAGTCGAGATCTCCACTCCAGCTGAGATAACCCATCGAGCCGGTGTACGGGCCGCGCCGCACGGGCTCCAACTCCTCGATGATCTCCATGCAGCGGATCTTTGGGACGCCGGTGATTGTTCCACCAGGGAACATGGCTTTCAGCAGGTCGAAACCCGTCGCATGATCCCTGAGGGTGCCGGTCACATGCGAGACCAGGTGGTTGACATGGGAATATTGCTCGACCGTCATCAATTCATTCACATGGACGGTCCCGAAACGGCAGACTCGACCGAGGTCGTTCCGCTCAAGATCGACCAACATGACATGTTCCGCACGTTCCTTTTCATTCGTCAGTAATTCATCGATCAGCCGCCGATCGTCGTAGGGGGTTTTCCCCCGTGGTCTGGTGCCCGCGATCGGCCTTGTATCGGCCCGACGTCCTTCCAGCCGAACGAGCCGTTCGGGTGAGGAACTGATGAGACGAACTGCATCAAACCGGAGTAGTCCTGAGAAGGGGGAAGGGTTCAATGAACGCAGTCGACTATAGACGGCCAGATCCGTTTCAAGATCTCCAAGAGAGGAGAAGGCTTCACTGGTCACAGTGAAACGGTGGGACAGGTTGACTTGATAGACATCACCGGCTGCGATGTATTCCTGGCAACGGCTTACGGTCTGACCATAGGACGCCTGCTCCTGCTCCGGCGTAAACGTCAGGCGACCGAGATCGCGCCACTGTGCATCGACCCTGTCTGGCCTGGTCAATCGAGCTTCGAATTCGGCCAGTCGATCCCTTCCCTCGCGAAACAGCTTTTCACGGGGCTCGCCCAAGAATCGTTCGAGCGGCGGACAGAACATAAGCACCAGACGGTTCAGCTCATGGTCGATTGCCGCGACAAGATCGAAAAACGCGAACTCCAGATCAGGGCCGACAAGGTCATCGAGGGCCAAGGACGGCAGCCTTTCGAACTGGCGCGCGAGATCATAGGTCAAGTAGCCGACCGCACCGCCAAAAAATGGCGGGACATCGGGAGGACGGGCGATCCGATGGAGGTTCAGGAGGTGAGCCAATCCTTGAAACGAAGATGCGCGTGAGTCCATGCGGCCTTGAATCGATCGGCGCACCAACGTATGCCCTTTCCCGTACAACGTTTGATAGGGATCGACGCCAAAGTACGAATACCGTCCCATGGCACCCTCACCGTTACCGCTCTCAAAGAGAAACGAGGGGTGCCGAGCTGAGGCGATCTTTGTGTACAGTTTAAACGGGCTTGTCGAGCGAGAGGGGCTGGTCAGGATGAGAGGTGAAGGAGAACCGTGCAAAAATGGAATCGACGAGGGTAAGGTTTTCGGCATAGTAGGCACGGTTCCAACACGAAAGAGTGATCACCGCCTATGCAGGAAGCTTTGGCTGTGGAGCCGTGGGGCTTCACTATACCGCAGCGATTTCTGCGCGCATAGGCCTCCAATCGCTTGACATTCAAAGCACGGGTTTGCTTAAATTGCGCACCCGATCAGGGGCAGAGTTGTTCTCACGTGCTCTCGCCTTCCGTGGGTTTGGGATGCCCCCTCCACAAGATCCCTTATACGCGGGGCTCGGCCAGGCCGTTCGAATGGGAACGGAACTGCTGGCTGCGCTGATCGTCGGAGGTGGGCTTGGGTGGATCGTCGATACGTACCTCTTAGGGACAACTCCGTGGGGGCTCATCATTGGGTTGGTCTTCGGTGCGGCGGCCGGAATGAGGAACGCCTATCGATCCGCACAGCGATGGCAAGGCCCGTCGAACAACGCAAATAAGCAGGGATAGTCATGGAAGAAAGTCCGCTTCATCAATTCGAACTTCATCACTGGATTCCACTTTCGATCGGCGGTGTGGACATTTCCATCAATAAAGCCGTGATCTTTATGTGGATTGTCATTGCCGTCGCGGCGGTCCTCATGATCATGGCAGGATCGTCGCGCAAACTAGTGCCCGGCAAGTTGCAGGGCCTGGCGGAGATGGTGGTGGAGTTCATTCGGAACATGATCTTGGATACGATGGGGAAGGATGGGATGCGATTTTTCCCGTTCGTCGCCACCCTCTTCTTGTTTATTCTTTTTTCCAATTATATCGGGTTGATTCCCGGCACCTATACGGTGACGAGCCATATTGTCGTGACGGCCGTCTTCTCCTGCATTGTGTATGGGTTGAGTTTGGTTCTAGGATTCTGGTTACATGGGGCAAAGTTTCTAGGGATTCTTATCCCGCCCGGAACCCCTGCATGGCTGGTGCCGTTGATGATCCCGATCGAGATCATCAGTCAATTGGCGAGGCCTGTTTCACTGGCTGTTCGGCTCTTTGCGAATATGACGGCGGGCCACGTGATGCTCGCGGTTCTGTCGAGCCTCACGATCAGCGGCGGGTTGTTGATCGGGTGGCTGCCCATAACGATTTCGATTGCCGTCTATGGATTGGAGGCCGTCCTCATCGCAGGCATTCAAGCCTATATTTTTACCATCTTGACCTGTGTCTACTTGGGGGACGCGTTTCATTTGCATGGCCATGATGAGCACGCGCATTAGCGCGTGCCTGTTTAGACAAGAGAGGAGTAGGACATAATGGATTCAGCAGCAGCAGGGTTGATCGGTATGGGATGTGCCGCGGCAGGGTTTGCCGGGGCCGGTGTGGGGATCGGCTACATCTTCGGAAAAATGATTGAAGTGGTGGCACGCCAGCCTGAAGCAGAAGCTCGCGTCACGAAGTATATGTGGATCGGGTTCGCGCTGGTGGAAGCCATTGCGCTGTATGGCCTGGTCATCGCCTTCATCATCATGGGCTTTCGGAAGTAGGGAGCGTTAACCGTTATTCGTTAACCGTTCATCGAGGGGGGTATTCTCGTTTAACGATTCACGTGTAACGTTTTGCGAAACGTATATGCCACAGTTTGAATCAGACTTTTTTTCATCTTTGATTTTCTGGGAGATCGTTTCGTTTGGGATTCTCTTGTTCCTGCTCTATAAGTATGCATTTCCCGGCATCTTGAGTGTCTTGGAGGAGCGAGAAAAGAAAATTAAGGACAGCCTCGATCAGGCTGAGCAGCATCGGTTCGAGGCCGAGCGGCGACTCAGAGAATATGAGGCCAAGCTTCACGCGGCGGGGAAGGAAGCCGAGGCTATTCTCGCCGCAGCAAAGGAACGCGCACAACGGTTGCTCGATGAAAACGAACAACGGTTGACCGCGGAGGCGGAACGTATCAAGGGCGATGCGACGCGCGAGATCGAGCAAGAGCGTCGTAAAGCGCTACAAGATATCCGAACCCAGACGACCGAACTCGCTCTTATGGTGGCTGAAAAAGTGGTTCAGCGGAGTCTGACAGAGGCCGATCAGAAAAAGTTTGCAGATGAAGCGCTGGAGGCTCTTTCGAAGTCACAGCCACGCTAACGTGTCGTTATCTGCGGTGGAGTCAGCTCAGGGTGACTCCACCCGGCCGATATCCTTCCAAATCCACCGTCACGAATTTAAACCCCAGGGCTTTCAGCCTCGTGCTGATCTCTGCACACCGATCTGATTGCATGAGCCGAGGAAGTTCGTCCTGTGCCAATTCAACCCGCGCGATCTCACCGTGATCTCGTACTCGAAAATGACGGAATCCCTCACGATGCAATACAACTTCGGCTTTTTCAACACGGTGCAATTTTTCCAGCGTGATCATGTTTCCACGTGGGATCCGTGACGAGAGACAAGCCGCAGCCGGCTTATCCCAATTCGAAAGCCCTAGATCTTTGGCAAGAATACGGATGTCGGCCTTTGATAATTCAGCCTCCACAAGCGGACTGCGCACGCCCCATTCCCGCGCAGCTTTGATGCCGGGGCGATCATCCCCCAGGTCGTCCAGATTGGTTCCGTCGACGACATATGCAGCAGCCGTGGATTGCCGCACATTTCCAAGAAGTTGGTACAGGTCGGTCTTACAATGAAAACAACGATTCGCGTCATTCCTCACGAAGTCATCAATAGCCAGCTGATCCGTCTGTACGGTTTCATGGCGGGCACCGATCTCCTGGGCGACCCGCTCGGCAGCTTCCAACTCAAGAGATGGAAACGTCGCTGAGATGGCCGTGATGCCGACCGCCTGCTCGTGGAGTTGGTCGTGCGCGACTTTAAGCACGAACGTGCTGTCGATTCCACCGGAATAGGCCACCACGACCGAGCCCATCTCCGTCATGAGCGTTCGGAGACGATCGAGCTTCTGCTGGAGAAGGAACGGTTGCATATGGTGCGCTGTCCGCGGGACTAGTGGTGAACTTTCGCCTTCGCGATATTGCCGACCACGACGAGCGCGTAGTGTTGGGGATCCAGGTGCTGTTTCGCCACGCGCTGCACATCCTCTTTAGTCACTCGCTCGATCCATTTCGGGTACTGACTGAAATAGTCGAACCCCAGCCCAAAAAACTCGACTTGCGCCAAGACTTTCGCCAGCTTCGTCGTGGAATCCAGTCGTAAGGGGAAGCTGCCCATCAAAAATGCTTTAGCATCGGCCAACTCCTGATCGCTGACCGGGGCCTCTCGGATCGTTCTCACTTCAGCCAGGACGCCGTTGATGGCCTGGTTAGTGGTTTCGGTACGGGTCTGAAGATTGATCCAGAAAGAACCCGGCATCAATCGAGCATCGTAATGACTGCTAATGCCATAGGCAAGCCCTTGCTTGTCTCGAATGGTGTCCATGAGTCGGGATGAAAATCCTCCGGCCCCCAATACATGGTTCATGACGGTGACGGCATAAAAGTCCGGGTTGGTCCGGCTAATTCCAGGGTGACCTATCACAATGGTTGATTGTGTAAGATCCTTTTCGATGAGCTGCACGACCTTCTTGTCGATGACAGCCGGTTTCTTAACTGTTCTCGGCGGCAGCATCCCTTTTTTCCAGGATCCAAAATGTGCCTGGACGAGCGCCGTCGCTTGTTCCACCGTGATGTCGCCGACGATGGTGAGGATGACTTGGTTAGGTAGATACTCTTTGGCGTAGAAAGCCTGCACATCGGCCAAGGTGATCTTGCCCAACGTGTCCTCCGTCCCGTTCACAGGCCAACGATAGGGATGATTCTGAAAGACCAACTGATTGAAGGCCTTCATGGCGACATGGCCAGGATCGTCATTATCACTGGTAATTTCACCAAGGATCTGGGCTCGGACTCGCTCAAACTCTTGTTTGGGAAAGGCGGGGTGCTGAAGAATATCGGCAAGGAGAGTGAACCCGAGATCGATGTCCTTCTTCAGTATGCGCGCCGACGCAGTCGTGAAATCTTCGTCTGCCTCGGCTCCCAACGAACCTCCGACAAAGTCGATCTGTTCGGCCAGCTGTTTGGAGGATCTGCTTGTGGTGCCTTCATCGAGGAGGCCGGCGACTAAATTCGCAACACCGGCCTTTTCCGGAGGGTCTTGCGCTGAGCCGACCTTGATGAGGGCATGGATTTCAACGATGGGGAGGAAATGTTGTTCCAGCACAAGAACGGTCATCCCATTCGGTGTGGTGAATCTCGTGGGCGAAATGTCAGCAGCATCGGCCGGCCTCGCGGCGCACAGCGCGCATAGGACCAGTGCCACCATGCCGGTGGCCGGCCACCGGCGAACGGATCGAGGCGCGGGAGAAGGTTGTCTGTGGGCTCTCGGTTCGGTGACCATGATGCTATGATTTCCCGTCATGCCCGGCCGTGGGCGTTGAATCAGGGGAGGGAGGGGGCAAAGGAATGAGAATTCCGACGGTCCGATTGTCCGGGGTAAGATATTGCTTTGCGACACGCTGGATGTCTTTTGCCGTAACTGCACGGATGCGTTCAACGAATTGATCGATCCGGCGCCAGCCGGCGCCGACGGATTCCGCCTGCCCGATCAACATAGCATGGCGAAAATTCGAATCCTGATCAAAGATGCGCGCTGCCTCAACTTGGTTCTTAGCCCGCTGAAGCTCCTGCTCGGACGGCGGCTCATTCTGGAGCCTCACGATCTCTCGCTGGATGGCTTCTTCGACCCCTTCGACCTTCGCGCTGGGATTCACCAATGAGTAGAAATAAAACAGGCCGGGATCAGTTTGCAGCACGCTATACTCGGCGCCGACGGCCAATGAATTCTTCTGCTCGTAGACCAAGCTCTGGTAGAGACGGGAGCTTTTTCCGTGTGACAGGATCGACTCGAGAATGTCGAGTGCATACGAGTCCTCGTTCGAATAGTTGGGTACACGAAACCCCATCATGACAAACGGTACCTGGGCTTCGCGCTTCAAGAGAAAGCGGCGTTCCCCTCGTTGTTCCGGTTCCGGCGGCAGGGCTTGCTTGGGTGCGGGACCTCTGGGAATCGGCTCAAACAGCCGTTTGATCGTCGGAAGGAGGGCCTCGGCCTTGATATCACCCACGATTACGAGAGTCGCGTTGTTGGGGGAGTAAAAGGTGTCGTAGTGGCGTTGCAAGTCTTCGAGGGACATCGCATCGAGATCGGCGAACCATCCGATGACGGGCCAATGGTAAGGATGGCTGAAGAAGGCCTGGGCAAACAGCGCTTCAACCAGCGCACCCTGCGGGTCATCCTCGGATCTGAGGCGACGTTCTTCTTTCACGACGTCGCGCTCGGTCTGAAATTCGTTGTGATCCAGAATGAGGCCCTGCATCCGATCGGCTTCCAGTTCGAGGACCAATCCGACACGATCCGCCGCCACATTCTCAAAATAGGCGGTAAAGTCTTGTCCGGTAAATGCGTTGTCGATTCCGCCGTTCTTTCTGACGATCCGGGAGAACGAGCCTTTCGGATAGCGTGCCGTACCCTTGAACATCATGTGCTCGAGCATGTGTGAAAGTCCGGCTCGTCCCATGACTTCGTTTCGCGAACCGACTTTGTACCACACCTGCACCGTGGCGACCGGAGCCTTGGGAACCTCGACCAGCAGGACTTTCATGCCGTTTGCGAGGGTGTACTCGCTCGGCTCTGCTCCCAGCGAGACCGAGACGGAACCAACGACGAGAAGTGTCGTCAGGATGTGGATGTGCCAATGAGACTGCATAGTCCGCATGATCATGATGAAGATCGAACTCGTCATGCTAGCAACGAGATTCGATAGGTGTCAAGGAAGGTCGGTTGCTGGAGAGTTCTCCAAGCTGTCCGCAGGCGCCGAGAACGTCCCGTCCTCGGCTCTTTCGAACAAACGCATCGAGGTCGGCGTCGCGGAGGATGGATTGAAACCGCAGAATCGCCTGTTCGGACGGGCGGTGAAAAGGGCTGCTCGGAAATTCATTGAACGGAATCAAATTGACCTTGCATCGCATGCCTCTCACCAGTTGCACCAGGCGGCGGGCATCAGCCGCACGATCGTTTACACCGGCGAGCAATACATATTCGAAGGTCAGCCGTTGGTGAGGGGCGAGCGGATAGCGGCGACAGGCTGCCAAGAGTGATCTCAAGGAAGCGATTTCGCTGGCGGCGGGCATCAGGGCTCGACGCTGTTCTTCGGTGGTGGCATTGAGCGAGATGGCGAGGTTCACGCCGAGCGTCGCGACGTCCGTAAGGCGGGACGCCAACCCTGCCGTCGACACGGTCAGGCGTCTACGCGACCACCCAAGACCCCACACTTGGCTGGTCAACGCGGCCACGGCAGCCTTGAGACTGTCCAAATTGGCCAGAGGTTCTCCCATCCCCATGAACACGAGGTTCGTAATGTGTTCATCGGACCTCAGCACATCTTGCGCGGTGAGGATCTGATCGATGATTTCGTGAAGCTTGAGGTTGCGTTTAAGCCCCATTCGCCCTGTCAGGCAGAAACCGCAATCCAACATACAGCCGACTTGAGTTGACACACAGAGCGTCAGCCGCTCTTCATCCGGGATCAGCACGGCTTCGATCGACATGCCGTCGTTGAGGGTCAACAGCAACTTGCGCGTTCCGTCCCTGGATGTCAGGACCTTGACATGGGGTGAACGTCCGATCATGGCCGATTGAGACAGCGTCATGCGATCATGCATAGGGAGATCGGTCATATCGGTGATGGTTCGTAGGCGTCGTTGATAGATCCAGCGCAAAATTTGCTGTGCGCGATAGTCCGGCCAGCGCTGCGCACGGACAAACTTCACCATCTGTGGTTCAGTGAGGCTCAGGAGCGTTGTCGCGGTAGCGTGAGGACTCATTGACAAGTCTGCAGCATCACATGTCAAAGCCCGAAGCCTATCATAGCTGAAGTCATACCGCCTATGGCCAGACCCATCGGGTCCTGAAACTTCTTCCATTGCGGGCCGCTCTGTATATAATGAACAGGGGCGGGCATCGGCAGGCTGTCATGAAAACCTGTAACAAGTGTCGTTCCATCAGTGGTTCCACGCTGGCGGTTGCATCCGTCCTGGCGCTCGTCCTCTGCTGTTTTCCGTCCAGCAATGGATATACGGCGCAAGTTGAGACGGCCGAACAATCGACGACCAATGGTTGTACGGCTGCGGAGGATTGTTTCGCGGCGGCAGCCTGGCCGAAGGAACGCCTGGGTCGTGCGTTGACGAAAGATCAAGTGGTAGCGCTCAAACTGGAACGCCTCCGCCAGGTCATGGAGGGATTTCCCGCCACGCAGTGGGCCAAACGTGCCGGACTGCTGTCCGGGGTGATCTTGATCGATCGAAATCCCGCAGGTGCTCTGCCATACCTTCGTGCAGCCCAGCGGGACTTTCTCGTACTCGATGATTATATTCGCTTCTGGATCGGAGAGGCTTTGCTGCGCGTAGGGGATGCCAAGGAGGCGGCCGGCATGTTTGAAGGTGTCTCGCAAGCGGTCCCCGATTCCAATCTTCTCAATCAGGTGGCGCTCCGTGCCGGAGAAGCGTGGTATCAGGCATCCAGTTGTCCCGAGGCTGTGTCCTGGTTCGTCAAAGCCGTCAATGTCAATGATAAGGACGTGCAGATCTCTCAGGCTTGGTTGCGGCTGGCGTCTTGTTATCTTCGAGAGAATCAATTGACGGAAGGACGAGAAACGCTCAAGCAGCTTTGGACGAAGTTTCCGCAGACAAAGGAAGCCAAGGAAGCTGAGACTCTGCTCAGGAGCAATATCGGCGGTGTGCCGTGGACTGTGACGCCCGACATGCATTATGAGCGTGCCCAGGCTTTCTTAGGACAATCGCTCCACGCGGAGGCAATCGAGGAGCTGAAAAAGTTCTTGGCGCAAGACCCGTCCTCTCCACAGCGCATGGATGCCAAACTCAAACTGGGAATCGCCCAGGTTCGGTTGAAGCTGTACGATCAGGCCCGCGACACCTTTCATGCCCTGACTGCTGAACAAGGACCTCGGGCGGATGAAGCAACCGTATGGCTCGCGAGGGTCTATCTCAGACAGGGACTCGGGGAAAAGTTATTGGATCTCTGCCGAACGCTCTCGAAGCGAACGATGACTCCGGAACAGAAAGGGCAGATCAATGCATTTGTCGGGACCTGGTTGGAAGATGAGGCGCGGTTCGATGAAGCGATCGCAAGGTATCGACAGGTGTCCAAGTTCGGAGAGCCGGCTTCTCAACGAGCGGAAGCCTACTGGCGGGAAGGGTGGGTGCTTTACCGAACGGCTCGTTATCGGGAGGCCATCACCGTGTGGCAGCAGATCGTCGATCAGAAGGACAGCGACTTTGAACCCCAGGCGCTCTACTGGATTGCCCGTTCCTACGGCCAAGTGGAAGAAGCAAAGTCAAAAGAGGCGTTCGCACTGCTCTGTCAGCGCTTTCCGTACACCTATTACTGCCAGTTGGCGCGCGAACACACAGACCTGTCGGTTGCCGGTCAGACGAAACGGGAAGGTCCCGTCGTCGCTGCCTCGTCTGCTCAACCTGTTCCCGAGATACCCTCAACATCGGTTCAGGACGATCAGACGAGTCGTCGCATGCAGATCGAGCTACAGCCGGCGTACAGACGGGCGGTGGAACTCAAGACACTCGGTCTCGATCACGATGCCGCCAGAGAGCTCAGCGCGCTGACAGATCGGTATAGTCGTGATCCCGAGGTGTTGGCGGCGTTATCGATGATGTTGAACGAGGTGGGTGCCTATCATCATGCCCTGCGCCTGGTTCGCTCTCGATTCCGTGAGAAGTTGGAGCGAACCGGCGGAACGGTCGCAGATGGACTTTGGAATGTGGCCTATCCAACAGGATTGATTCCCACGATTAAAATGTCGGGAGCCAACGGGGTGGATCCGTTTCTGGTTGCCGCGATCATTCGGGAAGAAAGTCAATATGATTGGAGGGCCGTCTCGCGTGTCGGGGCAATCGGATTGATGCAGGTCATGCCTGCCACCGCCAACGCCGTGGCTCAACAGCACCGACTTCCAAGCCTATCCCGAGAAGATTTGTTCGATCAAGAGATCAATATTCGAATCGGGACCCGGTATGCAGAGCAACTGTTAAAGCAGTTTGCCGGGAATGTGGTGCAGACGATCGCCGCGTACAATGCCGGCCCGATCGTTGTAGAGACCTGGGCGGCGGCCTATCGGGGACGGAGCGAGGATGAATTCGTCGAGTTGATCCAGTATCAGGAGACCAGGCAATACGTCAAACGCGTACTGCGTAGCTACAAAGAATACCTGCGCCTAGCAGGGGATTCAAAGGCCTTTTCTTGACAAGCTCTTGTGGAGTTCTTATAGTGCGCCAAAATACGTAGGCGCAATAACGAAGAGGGGTTGATTATGTCCTTGGATCGACTTGATGCATTGGAAACCCGGATTCGTGACTTGGTGAAGCTTGTTCAAGAGCTCAAACGAGGGAATGCGCTCTTGGAGGAGGAGCTCAAGGCGGCGCGCCAGCGGCTGGCTGCCCAGGATGATATGAACCGCAAATGGGAAAAGGAACGAATCGACATCAAGGTGCGAATCGAAAAGGTCATGAATGAGATGGAGCTGCTGGAGTGTGCCGAAGACCCTAAGGAGGTGGCCATTGACTAAGACCATTGATGTAGAAATTTATGGCCAACGATATGCGATCACGGGAGATGGCGATGATGCCTATATCCGACGCCTGGCCCATTTCGTCGACGATCATATGAAACATCTGGCGGAAGGGATGAAGACGACGACCCCATCGAAGTTGGCGGTGTTGACGGCGATCAATCTTGCTCATCAGTTGTTTGAGTCTGAGAAAAAGAGGGTCCAAGGGGAGGCCGATGTCGAACGGCGGATGGTCACGTTGATGCAATCTATCGATGAGCAGATGCCGGCCGCGCTCTTTCGATAAGGTGACGCACCTTGCTTTCAAAGAGTCCCTTTGTTATCATGCAGATGTGTGAGTGTGTGGATGGATGGGAAAGGATAAACTCCTAGGATCGTTGACTTGTTGGAAACGAAACAAAGTGAGAACAAGAGAGAACGTTTGACTCATGGGGTACGAAGAGTTGGTTCGGTGGATACTCATAGTGCGGATCGTGCTCATTCAAGGGTTTCTATGTGCCAGGCGACGACCTGATGCCTCGTATGAGGATGTCCGACAACGACCATCCGGACGTCATGAGTATTTACCACCGGTACCTGTTTCAATAACTGATTCCCTCCGGCGACTGACAGGTGGAAACCGACAGTCGGGGAGAGCAGTGTACCCTGACGATCTCTTGTGTTTCCAAGCAATACGATTCGCGGTCTCCTGAGTCCCTCCATCTTCACCCTACATCTTGTTCGTGCCTACTAACTCGATCTGTGACTAGGCGCCAGGAGCGGCTTGAGCTGACCCGGAACCTTTCAAGAGAAGGGGGTGACTCCCATTTCAACCTCAATTGTCATGTACATCGTGCTGTCGGGGATTTTCGGTGCCCTTGTTGGTGGAGGTCTATTTGCGCTCCTGCGTCGTCGCATGACGGGTGCCAAGCAGGTTGAAGCGGAAGAGCTGGCCAAGCAGGTTGTGCAGAACGCACAACGAGAGGCAGAGAATGTTCTCAAGGAAGCCAGGTTTGAAGCCAGAAATCTCGCGTTTCAAGCGAAGTCCGAATTCGAGCAAGAGCAGAAAACCAAGCTTGGTGAGCTTTCAGCGATGGAAAAGCGTCTCATCCAGCGAGAAGGAGGGCTCGACGGGAAACTCGCCGCCATAGAGAAGCGCGAGGGTGAGTCCCGGAAGCGGGAGATGGATTTCGCGAAACGAGAAGAGGGGCTTGCAGCCAAGGAGTCTGCTTGTGCTAAAGCCGAACGCGAGCATCGCGAGGCGCTGGAACGGGTAGCCGGGATGACGGCCGATGAAGCCAAAAAACAACTGATCCTCGAAATGGAATCGCAGGCACGGCTCGATGCCGTAGGCATTGCCAAGCGAACGATCGAAGAAGCGCGTGAGACTGCGGAACGGGAAGCTCGAGAGATCATTACCACGTCGATTCAACGCGTTGTTCGTGATTATGTGTCGGAATCAACGATCTCGGTGGTTCCCATTCCAAACGATGCCATGAAGGGGCGAATCATCGGCAGGGAAGGGCGGAATATCCGTGCGCTTGAAGCGGCGACGGGCATTGACCTGATCATCGATGAAACCCCTGAAGCAGTGATTATCTCAGGATTTGACCCCTTGCGGCGCGAGATCGCCAAAGTGTCGCTGGAACGCCTGATGCACGATGGACGTATTCATCCCACGCGAATCGAGGAAATCGTCGAAAAGGTGAAGGTCGACATTGATAAGCTGATGTATGAAGAGGCCGAGAAGATCATCTTTGAACTGGGCCTTTCAGATTTTCACCCGGAGTTGATCAAAGTGTTGGGGCGCCTCAAGTATCGAACGAGCTACGGGCAAAATAACCTCTATCATGCTCGCGAAGCGTCGTATATTTGCGGCATCATGGCGTCGGAGTTGGGTCTCGATGTCAGATTGGCTCGTCGAGGCGCCTTGTTGCACGACATCGGCAAGGCGGTCAGCCATGAAGAAGAGGGGCCGCATGCCATGCTGGGGGCCGAAATCGCCAAGAAATACGGCGAATCTCCCAAGATTGTCAATGCGATCGCCGCACATCATGAGCAGGTGGACCCGATCTGTCCGGAGAGTGTCTTGGTGGCGGCTGCTGAGGCGTTGTCGGCGGCACGCCCCGGTGCACGGCGGGAAGCGCTGGAGTCTTACGTGAAACGGCTGGAAAAGCTGGAGTCGCTGGCGACCGGGCATAAGGGAGTGCAGAAAGCCTATGCGATCCAAGCCGGACGTGAAATTCGTGTCATTGTGAGGCAAGAGGACATCACGGATGCCGAGTCGTTCCAGCTTTCACGTGAACTTGCCAAGAAGATCGAACAGGAGTTGACCTATCCGGGACAGATCAAGGTCACGGTCATTCGAGAAAGCCGATACGTGGAATACGCCAAGTGAAGGTCCTATGTATCGGGGACATCATGGGGGAGCCTGGCCGCCGAGCTGTCGCCCGGACAGTGCCGCGGCTGATCGGACAGCATCGTATCGATGCGGTCATCGCCAACGGGGAAAATCTGGCCGGAGGGTTCGGAGTCACACCGGAGTTGGCTGAGGAGCTGTTCGACGCTGGCATATCGGTCATCACCACCGGCAATCACGCATGGGATAAGAAAGAAGCGGTCGGGTACTTTTCTCGCGAGCCCCGCTTGTTGCGTCCGGCGAATTATCCGGCGGGAGTCCCGGGAAGCGGGAGTGTCGTCATTGAAACCGCAGGCGGCGAACGGCTGGCCATATTACAGCTGATGGGTCGGGTGTATATGCCGACGATCGATTGTCCGTTTCAGACGGCAAAACGCGAGTTGTCACGGTTGAAACGGGAGACCTCCGCGATCGTGGTCGACATGCATGCGGAAGCCACATCTGAAAAAATGGCCATGGGTCATTTCCTTGATGGGGAGGTGGTCGCCGTCGTCGGGACGCACACGCATGTGCAGACTGCGGATGAACAAATCTTGCCGAAGGGCACGGCGTACATCACGGATATCGGCATGACGGGACCGTTCCATTCCGTGATCGGAGTCAAAAAAGAACTGGCGATAGAGAAATTCTTGACCGGCATGCCCAGACGGTTTGAAGTCGCCTCAGGGCCATCGGTATTTTGTGCGGTGTTGCTCGACCTTGATCCGCGCTTGGGCAAGGCGGTAGCGTTCGAACGGATCCGCCTCATGGATTAGGCGGAACGGCGAATGAGGTTTCAGCTGCCCGCCATATCATCGACGCGATCCTCGAGTGCCGCACGGGCTTGATAAGGAGAGGACTCACGAATACCCACCCCCACCCGTCCCTTTTTGCTCTCGACTCGACATCGAGGCAGATTCTCACCGTCTCAGAACTGACCGCCATGGTTCGGGCCTCCCTCGAAACTAATTTTGCCGAGGTGTGGCTCGAAGGGGAAATTTCGAACCTGCGCGCACCAGCTTCCGGGCATCTCTACTGCACACTCAAGGACCAGTCGAGTCAGATTCGGGCGGTGATCTTCCGTTCAGCGGCGGCCCGTTTGCGGTTCGGCCTTGAAGAGGGGCTGCATGTGGTCGTGCGAGGGCGGCTTTCGGTATATGAACCGCGTGGTGAGTACCAGGTTATTCTCGACCATCTTGACCCCAAAGGGCGGGGTGCCATCCAGTTCGCATTCGAGCAACTGAAGCGTCGCCTGGAAACCGAAGGACTTTTCGATAGGGAGGGCAAACAACCACTTCCGACGTTCCCGCGGACCGTTGGAATCGTGACCTCGCCAACCGGAGCGGCAGTTCGAGATCTGATCACCCTGTTGCACCGTCGCTGTCCTATCTTGAAGATCATCATCGCGCCTGTCCAGGTGCAGGGGCCTGGATCGGCTGAACAGATCACAGCCGCGATTCAGGCATTGAACAAACTCGACCTGGTCGATGTGATGATCATCGGCCGAGGCGGTGGTTCAATGGAAGATCTGTGGAGCTTCAACGACGAAGGGGTCGTCCGAGCCATCGCCGCGTCACGGGTCCCCATCGTGTCGGCTGTTGGGCATGAGACCGATGTGACGCTGGCCGACTTTGCGGCAGATGTACGGGCCCCGACGCCGTCAGCTGCTGCCGAAATGGTTGCCCCAGTGTTGACGGGGATCGTTGAGCGGCTGAGCCAACTCACCGCTCGCTGTCGGCAAGTCGTAACCTCGCAATGCCTGGAGCAGCATCAGCGACTTGAGCTTTTGCTTGCTCATCTGGACAACATCCGGTTTAGGGTCCTCAAGGAAGCTCAGCGGGTGGATGGTGCCGTGGCAGGCATGCGAGAAGCAGTCCGCGCCCACCTGAAGCAAGCGATGGTGAATGTGCAAGGATGGACGCAAGCTCTGGCGTCGAAGAGTCCAGTGCTTCAAGTGCATCGAGATCTGGTGATTGTTCCACAGTTGAGGTCGCGTTTACTGGCTGCCATGTGCCATGGTCTCAGGCGAAAGGCTGAGCACACCCATGCCTACCTCGGACGATTTAACGGACTGAGCCCGCTCGCTGTTCTGGGTCGAGGCTATGGAATTATCGAGACGATGCCTGGACGACGAATCATTCGGGATGCTGAACAGGTCTCCGTCGGTGAAGAGATTCTGGCACGTCTCGCCCGGGGCCAGCTCCGATGCACGGTGGAAGAAGTCAGGTTGGATCCATTGGTTTAAAAGCCGGTCGAGACTTCGTTATAATGGGCTGCGCATCGGCTGAATGGGGGAGATTGTCGTGGCTGGGCTCAAGTTTGAACAAGCGATGGCTAGACTGGAAGCCATTGTGGGCGAATTAGAAAAGGGAGATCTGCCGCTCGATGAATCGTTGAAGATTTTTGAGGAAGGTATTCGGTTGTCGAAGAATTGTCTAAAAGTACTCGAAGAGGCTGAACGAAAAGTCGAAGTGCTCGTTCAGGATACGAATGGGAAAAAACAGCTACGCGCCTTCACCTCCGATGACATCGCTGTCCCAAGCTCCGCTGAGGATCCATAACAGGTCGTTTTTCTGATCCTCGTGCTCTTCTCATCGTTTGCTCATTTTAATGCTCATGGGTACGAAAGTACGAGGCCAGAAGGATCGTTGTGATCATGTGTTAACGGCTCAGGGGTTGGTGCAGAGTCGAGATGTCGCAGCCCGGATGATTCTCGCGGGTGAGGTCAAAAGCAACGGGGCGGTCGTCGACAAGCCGTCCAGGCTGATTCCCATCAATGCGGTCATCGAGATCATGGGAGGAAGCAAGCCGTTCGCCAGCCGAGGCGGCGAAAAACTGGCGGCGGCCCTGGACTCCGGCTCGATCGACCCTCAAGGACTGATCTGTCTCGATGTCGGCTGTTCAACCGGAGGGTTCACCGACTGTTTGCTCCAAAGGGGGGCTGCGAGAGTCTACGCGGTCGACGTGGGCTATGGTCAGTTCGATTGGCGGCTCCGGCAAGATCCACGCGTCGTACTGATCGAGCGGACCAACATTCGTCATATGCCTCCCTCTGCCGTCCCGGAACCGATCGATCTGGTCGTCATCGATGTCTCTTTTATTTCCTTAACCAAGGTTCTTCCGCCTATCACGCAGTTTCTCCGACCTCAGGCGCACATCATCGCCTTGATCAAGCCGCAGTTTGAAGTGGGTAAAGGCCAAGTCGGTCGGGGCGGCGTCGTGCGCGATGACGCCCAGCGGGAGGAGGCTGCCCAGAGAGTGTTACGGTTTGCGGGGGAGATGGGATTGCAGACCGTGAGGACCGTTGCCTCGCCGGTCAAAGGGAAGAAGGGCAATCAGGAAATATTAGCAATCTTTGAGTACAACATCTCATTTCGTGGTATGTAAGGAATGTCGTAACCGCTGAGTGTTCATTCAGGAGGGTCAATGAAAGTACTCGTGACAGGCGGTGCAGGCTTCATCGGGTCTCATGTGGTGGACCGCCTCGTTGAAGAGGGCCACCAAGTCGTCGTCGTCGACAATCTGTCCACCGGAAAGCGGAAGCGCGTCAACCGTGCGGCGAGTCTATACAAAACCGACATTACCAGCTGGCGTCTTGAACGAGTCTTTCGCAATGAACGGCCCAACATCGTTCTCCACCTTGCAGCTCAGATCAGCGTTCGCCGTTCGGTGGATGACCCTGTATTTGATGCGCAGGTCAACGTCTTGGGAACCATGAACGTGTTGCAACAAGCGGTTCGGTATGGTTGCCGAAAGGTCGTGTTCTCCTCGTCCGGTGGCGCGATCTATGGTGAACAGGAGACCTTTCCTGCAGCTGAAGCTCACGTCACGAACCCACTGTCACCCTATGGCATCAGCAAGCTGTGCGGTGAACATTACTTGTCCTACTTCCAGCGGACAAGCGGGATTCCGGTAGTCAGCCTACGGTATGCCAACGTGTATGGACCGAGGCAGGACCCAGAGGGAGAAGCAGGCGTCGTCGCTATCTTCATCCAAAAGATGTTGAACGGTGAACAGCCCATTATTAATGGAAATGGGCGACAAAGTCGTGATTTCGTGTTCGTCGATGATGTGGCGGAAGCCAACCTGGCCGCCATGGGCCAGGATGCCCACGGAGTCTATAACGTCGGAACCGGGGCCGAGACATCCGTAAACGAATTGTTCCGCATGCTGGCTGGTCTGACCGGTTCCAGTGCGAAAGAAGTCCACGGACCAGCCAAGCTTGGCGAACAGATTCGCAGTGTGGTTGACCCGTCCAGGATCAAACAAGAACTTGGGTGGGAGGTCAAGGTGGACCTTGCGGAGGGACTGAAGCAGACGGTGGAGTTTTTCCAGGGAAAAAGCAGGTAGTGTCCGCCGCTGGAACGAGAAAGCGCAGGCCGCGAGCCAAGCGATCTTCCAAACTCCAGCGGAACCGGTTCATCAGCGACCATCAAGCCTTGACCACATCAGTATCGAGGGACCGCCCCATCGATTTGGACGGACCAGGCATCGATCCCGCCGATCAGGTTCTTCACGTTTGAAAATCCCTGCTGTAGCAGGAACCCTGTCGCGTCTCCGCTGCGCATTCCATGATGGCAATAGGCGATAATCTCGGCAGTCCTGTCCAACTTAGAGAGGGAGTTAGGCAGCGTGCCGAGCGGAATGAGGATAGAGTTGTCAAGTTTGGCGAGTTGGTTTTCCCAAGGCTCACGCACATCCAAGAGTACCAACTTGTCGCCTTTATCGATGCGAGTCTTCAATTCTTTCGGTGTAATGGTAAAGCTCATGTAACATCCTCCTCGTAGGTGGGACAAATCATAAGCGACCGAGGAAAAGGCTGTCAAATGTGGATCGCCACACAAGTGACGGCGTGTCAACCTTGTACCTTCCATGGCTTCTCACAGCGTTTCGACCTTCCACCGTCCCCGTCGGTCGGGAAGCGTGAGCGCCTGAGTAAGATGTTTGATGAAGTCCGAGCGTGGAATCTCTTCCGCGCCGAATCGGCTGACATGGGGCGAGAATTGTTGGCAATCGATGAGGTGGAAGTTCCAGGCCTGAAGCTGCTTGACGAGCCGGACGAGCGCCACCTTTGATGCATCATCGACTCTGGTAAACATCGATTCGGCAAAGAAGGCGCCTCCGAGCGCCACACCGTACAGTCCGCCGGCCAAGCGACCGTCCTGCCAGATCTCGACGGAGTGGGCGTAGCCGAGTTCGTGTAAGCGTGTATAGGCGGCCAGCATGTCACCGGTGATCCAGGTTCCTCCCTCGGGATACTGTGAGCGCGGTCCTGCGCACTGTTCCATGACATTTCGAAACCTGGTATCGAGCGTGACGGTGAACAGATCCGAGCGAAGGCTTCGCTTGAGGCTGCGCGAGATATGGAGATTGTTGGGAAACAGCACGGCGCGAGGATCCGGTGACCACCAGAGAATGGGTTGATCGTCGTTGTACCAGGGGAAGATGCCCTGTCGGTATGCTGCGAGTAGCCGCTCCGGGCTCAGATCTCCGCCTACAGCGAGGAGGCCTTCCGGGGAGGCTCGATCCACCTGGGGGAAATGAAGATCGTGCCGATTCAGGCGAAACATCACCACGTACGATACGCGAAACGAGGCCAAAAGACTATGCGGGAGGAATCCGAGTGAGACGGTTATCCCTTGGAATCCTCCGCCGAGGCCAGGATGGGCTGGAACATCGGATCGGCGTCGAGTACCGCCTTGAGTAAGTCACTGTGGAGGAAATAACGCCAGACCTGGTCATCTTTGCCTGGTATTTCGTCGAACCAGTGTTTGGCCTCGGTCAGATGTCGGAGCATCTTGTTCTTATCGCCGTAGTCGGGCATGAAGATCATGCTGTAGGCCATGGTGTATTCCGCGAGAAACTTATCGATCGGCAGCTCGGCGATGGTCGATGACGCATGAGCGTCCTCGTACGCTCGAACACTGTCCGGGTCGTGCAAGACTCGATTCCAAGCCACCTTGTTGATACGTGACCAAGCCAGCTGCACCAACGCCTCGGCTTTGGCCGTGTTGCGACCAGTTGGGATGTCCTTGACCAAAGCCTCGAATGTCGCAATCATTGAACGTTGATCGTTGTTCCAGCGATAGGCCATGCCGAGCCGGAAGCGGTTATCCAATTGCTCAGGACGGATTTTCGCGAGGGTTTCCAGCGCCGGCAACAGTCGGTAGAGAAAATCGGCTGGTGTCGGTTGCGCGAAGCCACCCATCTCCATCGTGGTCGCAAGGTCGAGGCGGCCGGCGGCCGCATAGATGTTCCAATAAAACTCGTTGACCGTCAGAGACAGCGCCGGATCTTTAACGATCAGGTTATGGCCTTTGGCGGCTTCCCGAAGCAATACCGCATAGAGATTTCGGGTCAAGACCGTCAGGGCGTCAACCTGATTCGGATTGATGATCAAAATGCGATTGAGCATGGCAAGTCGATCGCGTAATTCGGGAAAATCGGCGGCACGAGCTGCTGCCGTCGTCAGCGTACCGGGCAGATCATTCGGCCCCCACCAGACAATCGAGTCAGGAAGCGCACGGCTCGTTTCGGTTGTGAACGGAATTCTGTCCGCGACCATCCCCGGCGCCTCAGGCGTGGTTCTCACAGGCAGATGAAAAACGGACGAGTCTCCATGAAAGCCGTATTTTTTGAGGCCGGTGAAGACCACCCATCGAGTGGTGATGGATTGTATGGCGCGCCGCTCTCGTTTGACCGTATTCGTCCAGTGGACGGTGCCCGGTCCGTACGTGACCGGTGATGAGAGTGGGTCATGATAGTGGACGGTCAGGTCGACCTGCGTAGTAGAGACGCTGAAGACTTTTCCGTTAGGTTTCAGTGGGAAGGATCCGTTCGGGATCGGACGGCTGTCTGTCACGGTGAGATGAAGACCGGTTCCAGGCGGCGAGACGCCAAGGGCATCCATCACAAAGGCAGAGGCCTGAGTCCGGGCGAGCTCGTCCCCATAAAAAGCAAGCGAACCTGTGCTGGGCCAGAGTATGTTCATCCCAATATCCGACCGCTTTAAGACCGGGGCATGGCCGGCGGTCAGTTCCTGCCAACAGTCCTCGTACGAGGCGTCCGTTGTCCGAGGATTCGGCCGGCCAGCCGACGGCACCGTCAGGAGATTGTATTGGCAGGCGAAGTCCAGCTGGCCAGTCGTGGCCTTGTCACCCTTGGCGATGGCCTCGGCATATCGAAGAGCTGTGTCGATAGCGACATTATGGGTGGCCCTATTTTTCGTTCCCTTCTGAGGAGACTTGGACATCGCAGTCGCAAGTTCAGGTAAGGTCATCTCAAAGACTATCAACAGCCCCGAGAGGAGTAGAATTCCGAGCAATAGGTTCCTATTCATGATGAAAAAGACTCACGGTGTTGGGGGTTATCGTAATGAGGCGGATCTCAAGATTTTCTCACGCATCAAGGCACGGTCGGCTGGCGATAGAGTCGGCGCGGGGCTGTGGCGACAGAGTGACACGGTTTGGCGCAACGACATCACGAAGCCTTCACAATTTGGACAAGCGCCCAGATGTCGACGAATTTCTTGGCAAATACTCGTCGAAAGTTCGTCATCGATGTAGGCGGACAACCGGCGAAGGATATGCAGACACCGGCTTTTCCCATGAGTATGTCGGTGCTGAGTCATTGACGGATGCCGCTGTCGCTTGGAAGCGCTACGTTTTACCATGTGGCTCAGCCTCTCCGCCACCCAAGCGGGTCACAGTCGCGGGGGCTTCGCCGAGGCCTCGTGCACTGAGTTGACGGCGCACGAATAGTCGAGCCCGGTGCAAGCGCGATTTCACTGCTCGTTCGTTCAAACCCATGATGGATCCGACCTCCTTGGCGCTTAACCCTTCCATGTCACGAAGCACCAAGACCATTTTATACTTCTTCGGCAACTGGTTGATTGCGCCATCGAGAGCTTGCCGCAATTGTTTATTTTGGAGCGCGGCTTCAGGGCTAAGTCCGTCGATCGGAATCTGCAAGTGGAACTCACCGTCCGACGTGGGAATGAATTCATCGAGCGACAGCTCGCGCTCCGGGGCTCCTTTCCGTCTGCGCCGCATGCGTAGGCACGCCCGCGAGGCGATGGTATAGAGCCATGTTGAAACCTGAGCATCACCACGAAATCTGTCGAGGCCCAGATAGGCCTTCAAAAAGGTCTCCTGCACCAAATCTTTTGCCGACTCCGGTTCGCCGCACAGGCGATGCGCGAAGCGATACATGAGGTCGACGTGATCTTTGTACAGCCTATCAAAATTCTTAGCGGATTGTGGAACACTCGAGGACGAGGCCGACGAACGGCGAGTGGTGGGTGAGGCGCCCATATATGGCGCAGTCTACGAGGGGATTAAAAAGAGAGTCAAGATGATGAAAGTGGCATTATTGTATCGATTGTCTGATCCCAGATACAGCCAGATACAATTTGACCCACAAAGTTTGACCAAGCTATCCTTTCACGATGCCAGCCCGACAACAACCTACGTTGCGGCCGAGCAAGAGATACGGCGCGGCCGAGCTATTCGGGCATTCGCTTGTCGGCATCGATCCCAAAGAGCTACAAAGATTGTCGTCGGCCGATAACCGGGCGATCCCCTGCCCTTTTAAGCCGGATCATGCCAGCTGCCACAAGAAAGGTGGAGTTTGCTCTTTGACCCTTTACGAGAGGGGTACGGATGGAACCGTCTCCATTTCACAGCCTCCAGTCACGACATGCCCAAGTCGGTTTTTTGAGGGAAATGCCGTATTCAAGTGGGTCCATCAGACCTTACAGGGTCCATCCGAAGTCAGCATCGTCAATGAAGCGACATTTCTCATTGTAAGCTGCGTCAGCTGCCCCAATTAGTCGGAGGGGGATTAAGAATGAAACGAGATCAAGAGTTACGGCGTCTCCGTCGTCTTCAGAGCGAAATTGACTCAATTCGCCGTCTGCTAGGGATCAGTTCTCCGGGCACAGTAGTTTATTCGTCGCCGCTTCGCTCACTCGAAGATGAAGTTGTCGTAGTTGAGGCTGATGGAATGGGGGGTGCGACAACTAGCGTGATTGGGGGAAACTATCCCATTGACTTCACCACAAAGTATGAAGAACGATTCGCGTCTGAAGAAATGGCTATCCGTAAAGCTGAGAACTTGGTGGGTCAGGTCGATCTGCTCTAATGCTCAATGGCAGGTCGGATATCCTCTTCACAAAATATCTGGCTCGAATACTCTCGTCGGAATTCTTCGTACACAATTCGCTAAACCTTCTGCCTGTCTTCTTGATCATCAAAATTCGAAGCAAGCTTCAGAACATCCTCTTTTTTGAGGAGTTGTACCTTCATATCGACTAGATACCTCTGCACTTCTTTCGAGATATCGTCAATAACCAGAACTACATTGCCGTTCTGAATACGCTCGTTATCGAAGTTACGCTTTAGCTCTCCATATATCTGTGCGGCTTCTAGTTCGGTATGGATACGAAGCTTTTTGACTTGGTAAACCACACCAAAGTTGGTCGAGAGATCAACTCCTTGATCGTGGGCAGCAGTGCGTGTGTCCCGATAGATCTTGCACGCAAAGTTTTCCAGGTGTACTTTCAACACGGCGAAACTAAAAATCTCAAAATTGGCCGGTGATTTACTGATCTGCTCGCGAATTAAGCTTAGAAAACGAGGTAGATCAGTAGCCAGTGCCGTACGAGCTTCCGCATCATGAAGCGATGGAACAACCCCAAGGCGGCTTGTTACGTGTTGTTCGATTCTCAATGGATCCAATCCAGAATGGCTTTTGCGACGTCTGTGTAGGGAGCCAATAGTTTGTATCTCAGATGCCCAACTGATTTCAGGACACCATAGCGAGACATTCGACTTCCATAAGCATCGTAGTATTTCCCGCCGATGTATACGTCATGGCCAAGAAATTCCTTCAATTCTCTAACAGCTGCCGTGTAGGCTGCCTCAATTTCAGAATCAGTGAATAGCTGTTTGCCTGTGGCTAGGAACTCGCGTAGCAAGCCACTAGTGATAACTGGCATTATGGCTTTTGTCTGAGAGTTCTTAAGCATGCGGTCGATCTCATCTTTGCAGAAAACCATCGCATCAACCGATGCTCTTCTTGATTTCTTCGCCATAGTTCAATGAGCAAACATAGTTCCATGACGTTGTGTGGCATTAAACGGGGCCGAGGATACCGTGATGAGCGAATAGAGGTCAAACCGGAAGAATCTTATGTATCGTTACGGAATGACTCCTAGCGTCCGACCCACCTTAGCAAAAGCCGCCACGGCTCGTTGTAGTTGAGCGGTTGTATGGGCGGCCGACATTTGAGTCCGGATCCTTGTCTGCCCCTGCGGCACCACCGGATAGCTGAAGCCGACGACATAGACTCCTTCTTTCAGTAAGGCCTCCGCCATGGAGGTCGCCAGGGTGGCATCACCCAACATCACGGGAATGATGGGATGTTGGCCAGGAACAAGCTGGAAACCGAGCCTGGTCAACTCAGCCCGGAAGAAGACGGCATTCTCCCGGAGCTGCTTTCTGAGATGATCGCCCTGTCTCACGAGTTCGAGCGCACATAAGGCTCCGGCGGCGATGGGAGGAGGAAGCGAGTTCGAGAACAGGTAAGGCCGCGACCGTTGACGCAGCAGCTCGATTACCTCGGCCTTGCCGGATGTAAACCCACCGGCCGCACCACCAAGCGTTTTCCCCAGAGTGCTCGTCACCAGCTCAATTCGGTCAGCCACCCCGAAATGAGCAGGCGTCCCTCTGCCATCAGGACCCAGAACTCCTGTCGCGTGGCTGTCATCGACCACCACCGCCGCATCATGCCGTTCTGCCAGCTCGACGATCCGATCCAGTTTGGCCGGATCGCCATCCATCGAGAACACTCCATCGGTTGCAATCAGACGCAGCCGGCATCCGCCTGCTGCCTGGAGCTGTGCTTCGAGGTCTGCCATGTCGGAATGGGCGTATCGGAATCGCTTGGCCTTGCAGAGTCTAATGCCGTCGATCAGGCTGGCATGGTTCAAGGCATCGCTGATGACGGCATCATGCTCATCCAACAACGCTTCGAACAGTCCTCCGTTGGCATCGAAGCAGGAGCTGTACAAGATTGAGTCCTCGGTGCCGAGAAACTCGCTGATGGACCGCTCCAGCTGTTTGTGCAAATTCTGAGTGCCGCAAATAAACCGCACGGAGGCCATGCCATATCCATGCGTTTCCAATCCCTTCGTGGCAGCCCGTACGATGGCCGGGTGATTCGCCAGCCCCAGATAATTGTTTGCGCAGAGATTAAGAACTTGACCTTGCGTGACCCGGATGTCGGAGCCCTGCGGGCTCAGCAATTGGCGTTCGGCCTTGTACAGACCGTGAGATCTGATGTCGGCGAGCTGAGCTTCAAGGGTTTTCTTGAAGGACGAGTAGGCCATGGTTAGAACAGAGCTGAGAGATGAGGCCTGAGGGCTGAGTGAGGACAACCCTTCTATTCTCCCAGTCCTCCCTCAACCCTACTATGGAATCAAGACCACTTTGCCGCACTGACCCGACTGGATCAACTCAAAGCCCGTCGCATACTCGCGCAGTGGAAATGAATGTGTGATCACCGGCCGAATATTGAGACCTGCCTTCAAGAGGCCGGCCAACCGGTACCAAGTTCCAAACAAGCGTCGCCCCGTGATCCCATAGACACGGATGCCCTTAAAGATAACTTCGTTCGGCAGATCAAAGCAAACGGGACCGGTCGGGATACCGAACAGGGTGACTCGCCCGCCGTTCTTCACCGCGCGAAAGGCTTGATGCATGGCCGTGGGGTCTCCCGACATCTCCAGTGCTGCATCAACTCCCTCACCGCCCGTCATCTCGATGATGGCCGCCGCCACTTGCTCCGGTGACTCGGCTCTCACGTTGAGAACGTGATCCGCTCCAACCTGCTTCGCCAAGCCAAGCCGATAGTCACTGACATCGGATGCGATAATGGTCGCAGCACCGGCGGTGCGTGCGACTGCGGCGGCAAACAGACCGGTCGGACCACAGCCGGTGATCAACACCGTGTGGCCCGTGAGATCCTCAGCAAGGGCGGCATCAACGGCGTTACCGAGCGGCTCCTGGACACAGGCCAACTCCGGGGGAATTTCCGGTGCCGTGTGCCACAAGACACCTTCAGGCAGCGCGACATATTGCGCGTAAGAGCCGTCCCGATCGATCCCGAGAATCTTGTAATTCTTGCACACATGCGCCTGTCCGGTGCGACACTGGAAGCAGGCTCCACAGGTCAGGTGTGATTCGGCGGCGACATAGTCACCGACATTCACCAGAGACGCTTCACGACCGACCTCTACGACGTGGCCGCACAATTCATGGCCGATGATGCGTGGCGGATGAATCCGTCGTTGTGCCCATTCGTCCCAACGATAGATATGGACGTCGGTTCCACATAACGAGGTCGCGGCCACCTTGATCACGGCGTCGTACGGTCCCGGGGTTGGATCCGTCCAATCGGTGAGGGTTAGCCCCGGTCCCGCAGTCCTCTTGACGAGTGCTTGCATGAACCTATTCTATACCAACTCGGTTATTTGACACCCATTTTCGGTGGAGCCCCCCACGGCTATGAAGCTGTGGTCCTCCATGGTTCTTCGGCGACACCTCGCCGAAGTGTGTCCTCCTACGCGAAGGCTTCGGTGGACAACCGCTGCGCATTCCTCCACGGTTTCACAGCCCTGGCTTCCTGCGTAGCCGAGTGAAAGAAACGGGTTGCATGGGCTTCCCGGCGATGGGTAGGATGGCGAGGCTCATCGTAGTGATGAGGCGAGGTATCGGTTCAGACAGGTCGGCATGGAGACGACGAAAGGTGATGCGATGAAAATCTGGTCCAACTGGCTGCGGGGAATCGTCATGACGGGTGTGCTGGCATGCTTCCCGATGACCGTCGGGGCTGAAACGGCTCGTTGGGACATTGATCCCGATCATTCGGTCATTGAATTTCGCGTGGCTCACATGGTGGTGTCCAAAACGTCGGGGCGCTTCCTGTCCTATCGTGGATTTGTTGATCTGGGCGCTGACGAGAAATCCTTCAAGACGATTGAAGCCACGATCAATGCTGAATCGATCAACACGAACCAAGAGAAACGTGACGCGCATCTGCGCAGCCCCGACTTCCTGGACGTCAAACAGTTCCCGACGATCACTTACAAGATGAAAACCTACCAGAAGGAGGGAGATACTTATAAGGTTCTCGGCAACCTGACTCTGCGCGGCGTGACCAAAGAGGTCCTGCTTACCGGCACATTCAATGGCGTTACAAAGGATCCCTGGGGCAATACCAGGGCTGGATTCACCGCCGAAGGAACCTTGAATCGCAAGGACTTCGGCATGATCTGGAACAAGACGCTGGATAACGGCGGGGTAGTCGTCGGAGACGACGTCCAGATCCGCCTGGACATCGAATGCATCAAAGAGAAAAACCCGTAGGGAGCCTGGAAGTCAAGAAGTCTGAACGTTCGAAAATTGAGAAGCGAAGATTGTGAACATTCCGGCTTTTCAGCTTTCAATCTTCGCACCTTTCGCACTTTCCAACTTACAAACGACAGACACACGATGAAAGCGATGGTGCTGAATCACACGAGCGATGTCTCCAGCAACCCTTTGCAGCTCCAAGCTCGGCCAACTCCCGTCCCAACGGCAAGCCAGGTCCTCGTCAAAATTCGCGTGTGCGGCGTCTGTCGTACGGATCTCCATGTGGTGGAAGGAGAACTTCCGGACGTTTCATTGCCGTTGATCCCCGGTCATCAAGCAGTGGGTACGGTGGTGCAGGCCGGACCAAAGGCTGCTGAGGTCAAGGAAGGGGATCGCGTCGGGATTGCCTGGCTTCAGGGGACATGCGGACAGTGCGAATTCTGTACAAACGGGCGGGAAAATCTTTGCGTACAAGCGAAGTTCACCGGCTATCAGGTTGACGGCGGGTATGCGGAATACGCGGTCGTCCCTGCACGATTCGCCTACCCAATCCCACCGATCTTTCCCGACGAAGAAGCCGCTCCCCTGTTATGTGCCGGCATCATCGGCTATCGAGCGCTACGCCTCAGCGGCATCAAGCCGGGCCAGCGACTCGGGCTCTACGGGTTCGGTGCGTCGGCGCACATTGCCATCCAGATCGCGCGCCAGTGGGGTTGTCAGGTCTATGTGAGTTCGCTCAAGCGGGAGCATCAGGAATTGGCAAGACAACTGGGAGCGGTCTGGGTCGGTGGGGCGACGGAGATGCCGCCGGATAAGCTGCATGGATCGATCATCTTTGCACCGGCCGGTGACCTGGTGCCTCCGGCCTTGAGAGCTCTCGACCGAGGCGGGACATTGGCATTGGCCGACATCCACATGTCACCGATTCCTTCGCTGGACTATGATCGCGAGGTGTTCGGAGAGCGGGTGATCCGCAGTGTGACAGCCAACACGAGGCAGGATGGAGTCGATTTGTTGCGCGAAGCAGCAGCTATTCCTATCAAACCCCATACGGTCCGTTTTCCCCTTGAACAAGCCAACCGTGCATTACAAGAATTGAAAGCTGGGACCTTTCAAGGTGCAGCGGTCCTCACAATATGATATTGGCAGGCGCCATTTCTGATTCACTTCTCCAGCCATTCGCAGCTGATGCGCGTCTTCGCCAATTCCAGCGACGTGCCGAGTAGGTGTTCGAGATCGAGCCCGTATCGGAGAGCAGATGATACCGAGCCGTACGCATGAGTACGGAAAGGGTTCGGGACGGTACCAGGCCTAATCCTTCCGGATAGCGGCAAGGAGTCCCGCAGCGCCGAGAAGCCCGCCCAGGATGATCAGAAACGACGAGGTGTCAGGCAGGCCGGCTTCCTGCGGAGGCGGCCAATCGACGAAAAGGCCCATCGCAATGAGAGCGGCACCGAGCGCTTGCATAATTTTCCAACGGATCGAAATCCGTCGATCTGTCTCGTGAGCAGCTTCTGACTTCTTTTCCGACATGGATTCCCAGCGAGCCCGACAACCTTAGGATGGCGGCTTGAAGGGACGACGGTCAAGATTCGGTCATTCGTTGAGGCGAGGTTCCTGCAGCCGATGGCCCAGCGTTTGATGGGTGGCTCGGCGCCTTTCCCAAGCGCCTCGCCTTGCCGTTTGATCCCCGGTTTTTTTAGAATGAATCTGCGTTACGATGACTCTGCGAGGGTTCTGTGAATATCCTGAAGCGAGGGTGGGACTGGTTCTGGCGGCAAAGCTTCCTCAGCAAGGTTGCCCTCGTTGGGCTGTTTGCAGCCTTTGTCCCATTCGTCCTCCCGACGGTCGTGGCCTGGTTCAGGCCGACCATCATTCACGTCGGGGTGGCCTTCTACACGTATGAACGGGGAGTGCAGCCACAGGGAATGAATACGCTCTATTTCTTCGAAAGGCGCAATCTGGTATCCAATTGCAGCATCCGTCGTGAGGAGCAATCTGTCCCGAGTGGTCGCGCGATGGCGCCCGATCCGCAAGCCTGGGTGCTCATTAAGCTGTTGCTCGAAAACGTATCCGATCGCGACATCACGCATCTTCGGATTGGGGTGAGATCACCCGCCATTAATCAGGCGACGCAGCTGTTGACTGCTCCAACCTTGGTCGCCACGGGCAACAAGGAGGCTCCGCCTGACGTCAAGCCCCTGTATGTCATCTCGATCGCGACTGTTCCTGCTTCGAGCTCGGTGGTGGTCAGCCTAAAGACTCCCATCGACGATTATTTGCGCGAGTTCATCTACGACAAGCGACGCCCCGTCACCATTCAAGTCCCCTATGTCTCGGCGGATCAATTCAGACAGTACCCCCCGATCGTCTCACGCACGAACGCGGTCAAGATGTTGAATCGTGAAGGGGTGTTGCGCAGCGACGACGAGGCCTTCGCCGCCGAAAAACTCCAGGTGACGATGTTGCCGCCCAATGAGTCGAAGGATCAAGAAGTGGCGTATCGAGTCCTTTCTCGGGCCAAAGCCTGCTCGGAAGCAGAAGCGGGTGTATGGTGATCTTCGACTCAGGAGTCGGAGTCGAAGGTGGAACGAGGCCTCCTCTCGATCATGCGCTGTGAAGCGGAACCTTCGCGGCCGGTAGACTCCTCGCTGCTGACTGACCGGCCAGCCAGCCCGTCGTCCAAGCCCACTGAAAATTGAACCCTCCGATGCGACCGTCGCAATCGAGCAGCTCCCCGATCAGATAGAGCCCGGAAACCAGCTTCGATTCCATGGTGCGATAGTTGATTTCTTCCAACGGCACGCCCCCCGCCGTGACTTCCGCAAAGTTCCATCCCCGGTCCCGCTCAATCGGAAAACGAAACTTCACCATGCTGCTCAGTACCCGCTCTCGATCGCGGCGCACGACCTGAGCCACTGGTTCCTGCGGGTCGCACGAACAATGGCGGCAGAGAGATTCGGCAAGTCCCTCCGGGACCAGCATCGACAGTATTCGTGTCAGCGAACGCCTGGGATGTTCAGCCGCTCGGGCCACAAACCACTCCTTTAATTCGTCCGATGTCTTGCCTGGAACAAAGTTGCCGTAAAGATCAACGTGGGCGCCTCGATTCGTCGCCAAGGTCCAGAAGCGGCTGGCGTCCATGACCACGGGCCCGCTGATCCCGAAATGGGTCCAGAGTAGGCTACCGGTCCGTCGATCGACTGCTCGGCCATCCACCACGCTGGTCAGTTCCACGTCATGCGAGAGACCTGAGAGGGTTGCATGAAACATGGAACGATCGAGCACCAAAGGGACGAGAGCCGGCACTGTCGGCGTCACGTGATGACCGAGGCCACGAGCCAGTCGATATCCGAATCCATCGCTGCCGGTCCTCGGCAAAGACCGGCCACCTGTGGCGAGCACGACTCGGGATGCCTGTGTGAGGCCATGATTGTCCTGCACCAGAAATCCTGCGCCTGATGTTGAGATCTCGGTCACCCGATGGTCGGGACGGATGATGACACCCGCATGCCGAGCGCGAGCAACCAATGCGGTGAGGACGGTCCGCGCGTCGTCGGTGGTGGGAAACAGCTTGCCCGACGGTTCGCGCTTTAAGTCGACACCGAGCGAAGCAAGCCACGCGATGGTCCGCTCGAGTGAAAACGCCGCAAGAATATTTCGGATGATGTTTTGATTGCCGAAGAAATCCTTTGGAGTGATCACCTCGTGCGTGACGTTGCAACGTCCGCCGCCTGAGACCAGAATCTTGGCTCCTATCCGCTTGGCCCCATCCAGCAGGAGCACTCGTCCAGGGTTTCCGTCTCTTGCGAGAGTCTCCGCCGTAACGATCGCACCAGTCAGTCCTGCCGCGCCGGCTCCCACGACAGCCACGTTGGCCACCTCGTCAGTCATCATCTTCGCGGGGACCGTTGTGTGATCGCGAATCGTAATTCGCCTACGATTCCGTTCGGATCGAAGTGAGGAGGGATTTCATGCCAAAGTTCGCGGAGGCGGACGAAAAGTACCGGCGACCACATAACCCATAATCAGGCGGGGTTAGAGATTTCTAACTAACGGTTAACATGTCGTTAATCTTAGAATGTTAGATACTGTTCCTACTCAATATCGGCAAGGAGGAATGCCTCATGACCTGTGTCAAATGCAAAGGGTTGATGATTCGCGAGCGTCAACCGTCAGTGTCATCCAGTACGATCATTCTCCGTTGTCTCAATTGCGGCCTGATCATTGATCCCTTGATTCAGCTGAATCGCCACAACCAGATGCGAGCCAAGGCTGCCTAGGAGGCGGGCATTGGCCGGACCGGAGGCCGTGGAATCTATGGTGCTGTCGGATTGGGCGTCGCGTGCGCAGTTAGATCGAAAACTGAGCCCACAAAAAGGTATGGTCTGAGGGCTCTTTCGCTCGCCGCGGCTCGACGTCCACATCCGCCCGTACGCACTTTGTCGCCAGCGGTGCCGTCGCCATCATGTGATCGATGCGCCATCCTTTGTTCGCCTCCAGCGAACTCGGTGCACGGTAGTCCCAGAATGTATATTGTTGACGTGTCGGGTAGAGCCTCACAAAGACATCCTGAAATCCCCAAGCGACAGTCTGTTCATAGGCTTTGCGGGCGGCCTCGTGATAGCAGACATGGTTCAGATGTTTCTCCGGACTATGGACGTCCATGGGGCGAGGAGCGACGTTCATATCTCCGCACCAGATTGCGGGGGCTTGCGGTGAAAGATGGGCATTGAAGTAGTTGCGTAGTCGTTCATACCAGGCAAGCTTGTACGCATATTTCGGCGAATCGATTTCGAACCCCTGCGGCACGTAGGTATTGATGATGGGAATTCCGTCGATGAGGACTTTCAGCAAGCGAGAGTCGTCGGGATCTCCTCCATCGTCGAATCCGTAGACAACTGCTTCCGGTTTCTTTCGGCTGAGGATCGCCACCCCGTTATAGGATTTCATTCCTCGAAAGGTCGTCTCATACCCGGTGGGTGCCAGGGCGAGCAATGGAAACTCGCTGTCCTGGACCTTAGTTTCTTGGAGGCACAGGACATCAGGCCGATGCCGATCAAGCCACTCAAGCACGATCGGCAAACGCTTGCGCAATGAGTTGACGTTGAACGTCGCGATTTTCATCCCAAGCATGCTCCCATAGAGTCGGCGCATCCTAACAAAAGCCGTCCCAGGCAACAAGCGGCTGGGACCTGTTGAGTCACGTACGTTACTCTGTCACCATCTTGAGGCCTGGCACCTTCACCGCATGAATGGCGTCCCGGATTACGTCGACGACCAGACGCCCGGTCTGCCGGCTTGCTCGCGATCAGGCGCTTGTCCTGAGATCTCAGCTTTCCTTGTCGATTGAATCGTGAACACGAGTCTTGATCTTCCGGTGGGACTGTGTCACTTGACACAAAGCGTGTCCGAGAGAACGTCTCGTAATCATGCAGACAGTGATCCATAATCTGAGAAGGAGGAAGATATCCATGAGTGATGAGAAGAAGCTGACCACGAATGCCGGCTGCCCGGTTACTGACAATCAGAACGTGATGACTGCCGGGCCACGGGGTCCACAATTGTTGCAGGATGTCTGGTTCCTGGAGAAGCTGGCTCATTTCGACCGCGAAGTTATTCCGGAACGTCGCATGCATGCGAAGGGCAGCGGCGCCTATGGCACATTCACGGTCACGCACGATATCACAAAATACACACGCGCAAAGATCTTCGGTCAGGTCGGCAAGAAGACCGAGCTGTTCGCCCGCTTCACTACGGTAGCGGGTGAGCGCGGCGCCGCCGACGCTGAGCGAGACATTCGCGGCTTCGCCGTCAAGTTCTACACCGAGGAAGGCAACTGGGATTTGGTCGGCAACAACACGCCGGTGTTCTTCCTCCGTGACCCACTGAAATTCCCGGATCTCAACCACGCGGTCAAGCGAGATCCACGTACGAACCTGCGCAGCGCGAAAAACAACTGGGACTTCTGGACTTCCCTGCCCGAGGCGCTGCACCAGATTACGATCGTCATGAGCGATCGCGGTATTCCGGCGACGTACCGCCATATGCATGGGTTCGGCAGTCACACATTTAGCTTCATCAATGCGAAGCGCGAGCGCCACTGGGTCAAGTTTCACTTCAAGTGCGGGCAGGGCGTCAAGAACTTGACCGATGCCGAAGCCGAGGCTGTGATCGGCAAGGACCGCGAGAGTCATCAGCGAGACCTCTACGAGAGCATTGAGAAAGGTGACTTTCCCAGGTGGACTCTCAAGGTACAGATCATGCCGGAGAAAGACGCCGCGAAGGTTCCCTACCATCCGTTCGACCTGACCAAGGTCTGGCCACACAGGGATTATCCATTGATCGACGTGGGCGTGATGGAACTCAATCGCAACCCGGAGAACTTCTTCGCAGAAGTCGAGCAGGCCGCGTTCAACCCGGCGAATGTCGTGCCAGGCATCGGCTTTTCACCGGACAAGATGCTGCAGGGGCGCCTGTTCAGTTATGGCGACGCCCAGCGCTATCGCCTCGGCGTCAATCACCACCTCATACCGGTAAATGCTCCACGCTGCCCGGCGCACAGCTACCACCGCGACGGTGCCATGCGGGTCGACGGCAACCACGGCAGCACGCTCGGCTACGAGCCCAACAGCTCCGGCGAATGGAAGGAGCAACCGGATTTCCGCGAGCCGCCTCTGTCGCTCGAAGGCGCTGCCGACCACTGGAACCACCGAGAAGACCAAGACTATTACTCGCAGCCCGGCGCGTTGTTCCGGTTAATGACGACGGCTCAACAGAAACTGTTGTTCGAAAACACGGCACGTTCCATCGGCCCAGCGCCGCGGGAAATCCAAATTCGGCACATCCGCCACTGCCTGAAAGCCGATCCGGCTTACGGCAAGGGCGTTGCTGACGCGTTAGGCATTGCCTTGAGCGATGTGTCGGCCTAGGAGGGGAGTGCGAAATTGTTTGAGCTCGAAGCGAGCAGATAACCGAGGATGTCATCGAGAGCATGGGGTCTGGAGGACCTGAATCTTCTTGTACGTCCTGTGGATCAGGCCGTGATAACCGTCTCGACAATTGAGTCCATAGCATGAGTCGTGATATGACAAGCCCGGCCGTGGACCGGATCGGGTGGATGCTCCGCAGCCGGCTGGAATGATCTGAGAGAGCTGGTAGTTTCTGGGCATCGTCGGCCCACTTGAGAAGGATCCAGAGATCATGAATGATGAAGCGGTGAGTTCCCAGAGGGAGTCACAGATATAGCCTGTAGAAGGGAGGAGATGAAGATGAAGAGGCGGAAGCTGACGAAGTCGATGCCCGTGCCTGTGTGTCTGGTGTTGGGACTGTTGGGATTCTCTTTCGGTCAAGCACAAGCGGAGGACTACAAGCTCAAGATTCCCTTCGGCCTCGAAGAGACGGCTGTGGTCATTCCTGCCGACAATCCGTTGACGAAGGAGAAGGTCGAGTTAGGCCGGTTGCTGTTTTTTGACAAGCGGTTATCGCAGGACAACACCATTGCCTGCGCAAATTGCCACATCGCGAAATTTGCATTTACGGACGGCAAGCCGGTTGCCACCGGCATCCGAGGCCAGAAGGGCGGTCGCAGCGCTCCAGTGTCCTTCAACCGGCTGTTCAGCAGCGCACAATTTTGGGACGGCCGAGCGGCGACGTTGGAAGATCAGTCCGTTGGGCCGTTTATCAATCCGATCGAGCACGGCTTTGCCAACCACGAGGTGATGAATGCGAAGCTGATGAAAATTCCGGGGTACCGGAAGCTCTTCAAGCAAGTCTTCGGCGATGACAACATCACGACGGAGAGGGTGGGCATGGCCGTTGCCAGCTTCCAGCGCACCGTTCTGTCCGGCAACAGCCCGGCGGACCGGTTCGATCAGGGAGGGGAGACAGGGGCCATTCCAGAGGCCGCTCAGAGGGGCCTCATCCTGTTCCGTGATAAGGCACGTTGCACCAAGTGCCACTCCGGGTTCAATTTCACCGACGAAAAGTTTCACAACCTCGGCATCGGCTGGGACGACAATAAAGTAGATCTTGGCCGTTACATGGTCACTCAGAATCCTGAGGAACTTGGTGCCTTTAAGACCCCGACCTTACGGGAGATCGCTCGAAGCGGTCCGTACATGCACGACGGGCGCTTCAAGACTCTTGAACAAGTCGTCAATTTCTACAACAAAGGTGGTGTCAAGAATCCCCACCAGGACAATCTCATTATTCCGCTGGAGCTGACGGAACAGGAACAGCATGACCTGGTTGAGTTTCTCCATACGCTCAACGGCGAAGGGTGGCAACACATCACGGCGCCAAAGACATTTCCGAAGTAAGCATGAATTTGACGCATAAGGTCATCAGAGGGCTTCCTTCGGCAACGGGGGAAGCCCTCTGCCTTCGTTGGGCTGAAACGCTATGTGCTGGTCAGTTGACGGTGGTCGTTCCGATGAGATAACGACGCAAGATTGCTTGCTCGATACGGGAGCGTCCGCGATCCGGGGCTGGGAATCGGAGCACCAGATGGAGCTTTCCGGATTCGGGTAGTTGGATCGTGATGCGTGGTTCCGGAGAAGGCGCTTCCAGCAAATTGGTCTTCTCCAGCAGTTTCATCTGCCGCACTGCTTCATCCATGAACGGCGTGCATTCGATTTTCGCCGCCTCCAGCAGAATCCGCTCTTCTCGTTGCCAATCTCCGTCGTGCTTGATGGGTACGACTACCGTGTAGAGTCCGTATTCCTGCTCAGGGTTTTCTTTGATCAATGGGTTCGTGAACAACAGACTGTTGGGAAACACCGTCACACGGCCGGTGTAGAGATGAGCGGATTGACCGGGACCGATCTCCAATAGCTTTGTCGCAAAGACATCGTGATCCAGCACGATTCCGCGATGGCCCGCGATTTGAATTCGATCACCGACGGCATAGACTTTGCCGCCCACTCGAAGCGCCGCGCCGCTCCAACAGAGGAGGAGCTCTTTCGTCGCCAAGACGAACGCCGCAGCCAATGCGACGAGCGAAACGGCGAAGGCTTGCAGTTCGTGAGCCCAGATGATCATGAGTCCGATAAGAAATGCGAGGACGACCGAGTTCCGGGTCGTGACGACCCAGCGACGCTTCGATTCCATCGAGAGCGTCGGATTGTGAGCGATCCAGCGCACGATCAACGACCTGACGACGATCAACGTCAGCAATAGGATCAGGGATTTCAATCCGTCCAACGCGACGGAGCTGTCGATTCCAAACCACTCGATTTGGGACACCATCATCCTCTAGTTGACGGTCAGTGTGTCGCGGGTACCCGGAACGCATTCCTCACGTTTCCAGCTCTTTAGGGTCTTGTCTTCGGAAAATGTCAATGTGTACCGATAGCAGTACAACGTGCGTTTGGGACCCTCTCCTCCCTTGCCCATCAAGCTGGTGACAGAGTTGGAAGCGTCGGCGATGACAGAGGTGTTCCACCGGTTGAGCTCCTGTTCTCCAATCGCGAACCGATAGGTCCAGAGACTGTCCCCCCCGAGAGCCGGGGTCTTCGCCGTATGTGGGGGACCCAGTCGCTCCCGAATATCCTCCTGTGTCAGTCGCCCGACCCCCTCCTTGAGATAGGTATCTCGCCAGGGACCGCCACAGCCGGTAAAGCCCATGACCAGAGCGGCAAGAAGAGCACCGGCGACAAGAGGAAGATACTTATGGATGGAGGAAAAAATCGAAACGGACATCCTGACGCCTACGCTACACCGGACGACCGGCAAGTGCAACTCTAGCCCGCATTATTCATGAACGCTTCTGCTGCAATCGCGGATTCGCTGCTGCGACGAGCCTTCGGCGGGCAGGCTCGTCCCTCGCAACCTCGACATACTGTTTCAAGTATGCCTCGGTTTCTCGGGACTCCGCGTGCCCGTCTCGCCACGCGACTACGCGATTTCGCCACGAACCGTCATGAATAATGCGGGCTGGACGCAATCATCCGCCATCATGTTCGATGAGCTGCCGTCGTCGAGCCACAGAGAGGTGGAGTCGAGGTGGGCTGGATTGTAATCCCAACATGATAATGTCCGCTTTGGCCAAGATAGAAATGTCCTCTTCGTTGCTAGACTGGCCGCTCTCACAAGGAGGGCGGGATGGTCGGAGAGGACAGGGTACTCATGAGTGGGAAGGAACTGCGGCGGGTCCA
>PHGD01000027.1 GCA_011090425.1 Nitrospira sp. LK70
GACACCGCTCTTGCTCCAGCGCGTGTGGCGCGTATGGATGACTCGAAAATCCCCGAACCGCTCCGGCAAATCCCGCCACGGGATCCCAGCCCGGTACCGATAGAACACCGCCTCCACAAACAGCCGGTTGTCCTTCGCTGTCACGCCCACCGTCTCTTCCCGGCCCGGCAACAGGCCCTCGATCTTCGCCCACTGGTCATCGCGCAAACCGTAGCGTCTCGCCATTCGCAGGCCCCTCCGTTGGCCTACGAATAGTGAATCATATCCTTGCGGCTCTGTGAATCCTGAAAATTAATTGATGACACGCCCTAGAATTCCTCGAATACCTACGCAAATCTGAGAAAAGGCCTTCTCAAGCCTTATTGCAGGTCAGGTACCCATTATCAGAGGGCAATCCAGCAATGTTCTGGGAAACCAAACCCACAGCTTCGCGGAAGCTGCTTGTGAGCTTATTTTGGTGTGTCCTTCCTTCGCCCGCCAGCCTGGGCCATGTTCTTCGTAAACATCGTGCCGCTCCATAGGCCTTGTATTAGGCGCTAAAATAGCACTAGCATCCTCAGCTTGACAGCCTATTACGGGCAACAATAGACTTGCTTCAGCTTAATCAAGAGAAAGGCACGTATATGGAGTATTTTTACGGTTTCCGGCCTGTTGGTTATCTGGTTGTGGCAGCTAGCTGCTTCCTCACAGCATGTAGTTGGTCAGGTATCTCTGAGAAAGAGGTATTTACTCTTTATCGCAATACTCCATCAGCTCCCGACTTTCGGGCTCATGTCGCAACCTTCGATGCTGACCACTTTGACGCAGAAATGAGCGAGGTCGTTAATTCAAACAATTGTTCACAGACAGTAGCTCTGCTTCAAGAATCTAAAAAGTGGGAGGGGGTAAAGTTTTGGTGCGAGATGGGTCGTTTCAAGAAGTGAACAGTTATTCATATGGTTTCTAAACTTCGATAAAACTGCGATACTTCTTCTCCTTGGGGCTTCTCATTGGTGCCTAATGCCAGTGTCTTTCAGCGTGACTTCAGCTTAGATAGTCTGAGTCAGAATGAGGAAAAGCACTACTCCAGTAGCCTTGATAAGTTATCCCCCGATCATTTACAGTTACACCCACTCAAAAGGCCGTTACGCACTCTCAAGGCTTAAACACGGGTTCGAATCCCGTTGGGACCACCACCCTTCCCTTTTCCTGGAGGCCGATTAACCGTGAACTCGTAGGTTCCTGAAGGTTCCAAATCCAGCTAGCCTTAGTAACGGGGGTTGAATTATGAACCTCGTGACCTTTCGCTTCCGCCAGTCCCCGACCGTAGACTTTTATTGGAACCTCGAGTTGGCTAAGCGGGGATCCCTACGCGAATTCAAGGTACATCCCAACATCATCATTTATGAGTCGGCTTTCGACCTCCTCAACCCGATTCAAGTAGGACACGCCTTGTCCCTAGCAAAGGCCTTGGTGCTCGACAAGCGAGCCGAGGTTTTTTCGGGAAATACGTCGTTGACCATGGTGACCGTCCGTGATGTGTTGCAGTGCTATCAGCAATCGATGCAGGTCGACGACCATCATGCGCATTGTTGGTTCAAGATCCGGCTCACATTTGACCTGGCCGTGACACGATTCGAGGTGGAGTCCGACGACGTGACGAAGTCGTTCGTGTTCCCGTGTCGACGTGCGGCCACACATGCCTATGGCATTCACTATGAACACCCAGGGACGATCTACGACCAACTGGACTCGGCCTTGTGGCGCGCCGGCACACGTTGGTGCCCCCGGCTCGCGGATCTCTCAGAAATAAGATTAGTCAACGTGGAGTTGCAGACAAAAAGCTGAAGAACTGGCCCGACTTGGGAAACAATTGACGAAACCAGCGATAATAAATGGCGAAGTCGTCGTCGAATTTAAACACGGGTTCGAATCCCGTTGGGGCTGAACCAAGCTCGCTTGTGCCGGCGGCTCATCGAGCGAAGCTCCTCTTCGTTGTCGCCGCCGGATAAACCCCTCCAGTGTTTCCGTTCTCGATACTGCACTTTGTATGGGTCGGTCGCTCTTTTTAAGGGTTATCGTGACTCACGCGACCGGGCGGAGCCTTCAATCCAGGGACTTCATACTCCACACCAAGCTCGGGCGCGTCCTATCCCTTATGATATGGTCACGGTTCCCCCTTTCGTCAAAGTTACAAATTGTGATTCCTAAGCAGGTGTGAGGAGAGCTGTGGCTGAAGCCTCGACAACGGTATCAAGTCATCGAAAAAGTCGGGATTATCAGGCTGGTTCAGGAAGTGCCTGATTCCGAGAGCAGAAGCGCGATGAAAGGAATGTCTACGAGGCACTTGTGGGAAAAGCATGACCGGTGGTGTAGGTTGGGTTAAGGCCCGTTTCACTGAAGAGGAAGAATTGAGCACTCGTTCGGAGGCATGTGGGCCTATCATGGTGCAAAAGGATGAGATTGCGAAGATGTACGAGCAAACCATTTTAGAGAAACTTCGGCGGTTATCGCCGAAACGACTCACCGAAGGCGAAGATTTTATCGATTTGCTGTTCTACCGTCAGGAATAGGAGGGGCGTCCAACCCATCAAATAGAGACGTGTCCGGTGTGTGACTTGTGGGGGGTGTTTGAGGAACGCTCGGCGGGTCAGCCACTGGATGACATCTCACATTAAGCAATGCCAATAGCCATGCGGGTCTCCGCTCCTCATGCGGTCGGAAGCAATCTCGGTCTATACCGGTCTCGTGCTTAGCGGGAGAATAGGGGCCTTCTTGTAGTCGTGCAATCACGTGCGCTACGATGTCATGGTGGAAGCAGGCAGTTCAACGGTACGTGGATAAGGAGGATGTCATGAGGAAAAAATACGTATTGACAGCCTTGGCGATTTTCGCAGTAACCGGAGTAGTCAACCCTTCCCAGAGCCTTGCCGGGGCCTGGTGGGTGGACATCAGCGACCGGCATGTAGTCGACCGAGGCGGGTTAGAGTGGAACCCGTTGATCCACACTGTGCAGGACACAAGTGCCCCCCGCCTTGATAACCCTGAATACCAGACAATGGGGCAGCCCCGGCAGGGACCCAACCCCTTATCAGAAGATCCATCCCGCCGTACAAGGGAATCTGGTTCATCTGGTTCATCCAGCAACGAAAGTGGATATGGCCCCAACCCCTCTGACAACTACCTTAAGAAAGAATCGTCTGCAGCCCCGACTGGGCCTTTCGGTGAAACCATTTATGGACAGCCTCCGACGACGCCGAGTGCTGATCCTTTGGTCAGGGAATTGAGCCGTTGACCCATCAATAAGGTAGAGGCACACAGTTACGGGGTCGGGTCGCTTTGTTTCTACCGGACACAGACCCGATACCGCGTGCTGTGACAACAGGCTTGCACCGCACAGAGTGGCTAGTCCCAAGCCGCCTGCCGCTACTTACGAACTGGCAGAGGCTGTCAAAATCAAGCGAAGCCACCTCTCTCACTTGTTAATACTCGGCCCAAGTCCCCTGATTTCGCTTCATGTTGTAGTCGCACCCGTTTTTGACAACAAGTAAGTCATCGAAGCTTGCAAAAATAAATGACGAGGTCGCAGTCAAAACTCGCTGCCGATCCACTGCTTGCGGCTGCGTTACGATCACCGCGCGAGAGTCCTCGCATGCAGCTCTTGCGAGCCGGTGACTTTGTCCGAACGTGGGAACCTTTCATTGACGCCTCTGTTCTCGGTTGTGTATAACCAAATGCACACTTAGAATTTCTCAGAGGATCGTATGTATCCACGCGAATTTCGTGACGGTGCAAAAGACGGATTGGAAGCGCTCGAACCGCTCGATCCTGACAAGATCACCTCCTTCAGCGGTTTGCTTGAGGCGATGGGCAAGACAGCGTTCGGGGGACGGCATGTCGGCAAGGCGTTCGATGTGCTCTGGGCGATGATCGAGGACCCTGACTGCCAGGTTGTGCTGACCCTGTCCGGTGCGATGACGATCGCCAAGATGGGCAAGATCATTACGAGGATGATCGATGAAGGAATGGTGCAATGCATCGTTTCTACCGGGGCGTTGATGGCCCATGGCCTGAGTGAGTCGGTCGGCAAGACACATTATCGACACGATCCTTCGATGAGCGACGAAGAGCTGTTCAAGAAAGGATACAACCGCGTCTACGATACACTCGAGATGGAAGCGAATTTGAATTATGTGGAGCACGTTGTCGCCCACACCTTGAAGCGCCTCGATCATGACCGGCCGCTTTCGTCACAAGTCCTCACGAGGGAGCTGGGAAAAACGTTGGCGGAGGAAATAGACGGCGACGGAATTCTCAAGAGCGCCTACTTGAAGAAGGTACCGGTCTATATCCCCGCTTTCACTGATTCGGAAGTGGGACTGGATATGGGAACGTGGGCGATGGCTCGTGAGGTCGATCGAGCCCGATCTCAGGCAGGGCAGGGGAGAGACCTGGACATTTTACGAACCATCCATCAATCGTGCCCATCATTCAATCCGTACCTCGATCTCAACAGCTATGCCGACCATGTCCTCTCCGCTAAACGACTTGGAATTTTCACGATCGGAGGAGGTGTTCCACGGAACTGGGCGCAACAGGTCGGTCCCTATATTGAAATCGGTAATCTTCGGTTGGGTCTGAACGTAAAGCCGCCTCGGTTTTACTATGGAGTCAGAATTTGTCCCGAACCGGACTACTGGGGGGGGCTCAGCGGTTGTACCTATCAAGAAGGACTTTCTTGGGGTAAATTTGTGACACCGAAGGATGGTGGGCGATTCGCCGAGGTGTTGAGCGATGCGACGGTCGTCTGGCCCTTGTTGATGATGGGGCTTCTCGAAAAGAAGCGAGCTGGTGTGGGTCGCCGTTCATGAACTGGACGACTGGACAACGGTTGGTTCAGCTGATGGTTTGCGGCGGTCTCCTATGGTCGTCCTCGGTCTTCGGCGGGAATGCATCCGAAGCCGATGTGCGAATGCGAGGACAGGCCAATGCACCTCTGACCTTGATCGAATACTCCGATTTCACCTGCGGCTATTGTTTGAAATTTTTCAAACGGACCTGGCCACGGATTCAGGCTCAGTACGTGGATACAGGGAAAGTGCGATTTGTTTACCGGGATTTTCCACGTGGCGACCAAGGGGCTGGGCTGGATGCGGCGACGGCGGCGCGATGTGCCGGTGCCCAAGGTCAGTATTGGGCGATGCATGATCGGTTGTTTTCCGAAGGGGGACAGCTGGACAAGCAGGTGTATCTACGACATGCCGCGGCATTGAACTTAGATCGATCTGCATTTGAACGGTGTATGAACGACGGGCGGTATACGAAGCTGATTTTCGAAGATCGCCAGGAAGCCAATCAGTGGGGGTTTCACGGAACCCCCGGGTTCATCCTTGTGCGGACGGCCGCCGAGCCGACGGAAAAGGAACCGGCGGTTGCGATCCCTGGAGCATTTCCATTCGAGATGTTCGCAGAAGAAATCGATCGACTCCTGGCAAGCGAAAAAAAATAGTAAAATTGCGCCGGAGGGAGTGCGTCTTCGCGCTTCATGTTGACATCGGCACGTAGGTACGATAGTTTTTTTTGATCTAATCTAAGGTAAGGTGTCCATATGACTTCGATCCAATCCTTCTGGCCTGTCTCCCATCGCGATGACGACTTCTGGGTCTGTATGTCGTGCCTCACGGAAGTCTTCTACAGAAAAGTTCCGATGCCGGACTGTCCGTCTTGTCACGGTGTGTCGACCTACGAGGGATTTACCTTGGAGGCGATCCGCGATTGGGGCACGGAAGAATTGATTGCCAAAGCCGTTGCCGCACAAGAAGCAGCCACGATTGCTCAACCTGCCGCCGAGGCCGCCGCGTCGGTCGAAGCGGCGGACTAATACCAACCTCATCAGAGACTCCAGCGAGCCTTCCAGTGCAGGCATCCCGTCCGTTCCTCGTTCATGGCCAATGGAAATCAGGTGAGCTCTCGGCCTCGGTCGTAGATCCGTTCACCGGGAAGCTCGTGGCTCAGGTTGCGCAAGCGACCGAGTCCGATGTCGAGCAGGCCATCGCGTCCGCTTTCAGTGCGGCTGCAACCATGGGGCAGCTTCCGGGACATGCTCGATACGACATGCTCCAACAGATCGCCGCGTTGCTCTATCGACGTCGCGAGGAGTTCGCACAGAGCATCACCGCCGAGGCCGGTAAGCCGATCACCGATGCGAAGCGAGAAGTCAGTCGGGCCATCCAAACCTTCACGGTGGCCGCCGAAGAGGCACGGCGGATTCCGGGCGAAGTGGTCCCGCTCGATTGGACCCCCGGCTCTGATACGCACCTTGGCCTGCTTCGACGTTTTCCGATCGGTCCGATTCTCGGCATCACACCGTTCAACTTTCCGCTCAATCTCGTGGCGCACAAAGTGGCGCCGGCGCTCGCGTCCGGCAACCCGATTCTCATCAAACCGGCCCCACAAACGCCCTTGACCGCGCTGCTCCTTGGAGAGATCGCCCTAGAGGCGGGCGTTCCTCCGGGCGGGCTCAATGTGGTGCCGTGTGATAACTTTCTTGCCGAGCGGATGGTGGTCGATCCACGATTCAAATTGCTCAGTTTCACCGGAAGCGCGTCGGTGGGATGGACGTTGAAGGCCAAGTGTGGAAAGAAAAAAGTCACGCTCGAACTTGGGGGGAACGCCGGTGTGGTCATTGAGCCCGATGCCGATCTTGAACTGGTAGCACAGCGTTGCGCGGTAGGTGGATTCGGGTATGCCGGTCAGACCTGCATTTCGGTGCAGCGGGTGTTCGTTCATCATGCGGTCGCCGATGTGTTTACGACTAAGTTGTTGAGGCATGTCGCTCGGCTGAAAATGGGAGATCCTGCCGATGAGACGACGAGCATCGGTCCCCTCATCGATCAGGCAGCCGCTCAGCGGGTGGAGAGCTGGATCGGCGAAGCCGTCGCGGACGGAGCACGTGTGCTCTTGGGCGGGAAGCGGATGGGATCGCTTGTTGAGGCCACGGTGCTGGCGAATGTGAAGCCCGACATGAAGGTTTCCTGCAAGGAGGTGTTCGGGCCGGTTGTGACCGTCACGTCTTATCGGCAGCTCAGCGAGGCAGTGGCGCTGCTCAATCAATCGGACTACGGATTGCAGGCCGGCATCTTCACGCAGGACATCAATAAGATCTTTTACGCTTTTCGCCACGTGGAGGTCGGAGCCCTGTTGGCAAATGAGATTCCGACGTTCCGGGCCGACCATATGCCGTACGGCGGCGTGAAAGATTCAGGGTTAGGACGGGAGGGCGTTCGTGCCGCGATGGAGGATATGACGGAGCCGCGGATGCTCATCATGAATCTGAGAGACCCGCACCACGTCCCCGAAAAAAGTGTCTAGAAGATATTGCGAAGCCGGTCCAATCTTGCTACAACAGGCGCCCGATACGGTCATTGATTTTGTCCGATGTTTTGTGCAGCCGGCCGCCTTGGAACACGTCGCCGAATAACCTCCGAACAACCGGGCAGGCTGATTACCTGACGAAAGGGGAAATAATGGTACCTACGCATATGTTTTTAACGCGAGGTGTGGGGGTCCACAAAGAAAAGTTGGCCTCCTTCGAAGAGGCGTTGCGCAGCGCCGGTGTGGCCTACTGCAATCTCGTCAGCGTATCGTCCATCCTTCCTCCCCATTGTAAAATCATCCCGCGGAAGCGCGGAGAGAAGCTGCTGAAGCCTGGTGAAATCACGTTTTGCGTCATGGCGCGTTCGGAAACGAATGAACGGAACCGGCTCATCTCGGCGTCGGTCGGCCTTGCGAAGCCCACAGACCGGGGCACATACGGCTATCTCTCGGAACACCATGCACACGGAGAAACGGATGAGGAGACCGGAGAGTATACGGAAGATCTCGCAGCGCAGATGCTTGCGACGACCTTGGGTGTCGAATTCGATCCGAACGTGGCCTGGAAAGAGCGCGAGCAGGTCTTCAAAATGGGTGGAAAGATCGTGAGAACCTTGAACATCACCCAATCAGCCGTCGGGAAAAAGGGTAAGTGGACGACGGTCATCGCGCTGGCGGTCTTCATCCCGCCGGAAAATGTGCCCACCCGTTCTCGCAAGTAGAGGCTTATCGGTCTTGGCCGTATTCAGATCGTCTCAGCCGTTGGTCCAGTCGAGGGAAGATCGTCCATGACGCTTCCCGTCGGTTGGGAAGGGCCGAATCACAATTTTTTAGGGATCGACGAGCCCTGGTGTCACCCGGACCAGGCGGGTGTCTATGTGTTGCCTGTTCCCTACGAACACACGTCCAGTTATATCCGTGGGTCGGACCGTGGCCCATCAGCCATCCTTGAAGCTTCCGCCCAGGTTGAATTCTACGACGAACAACTCGCGTGCGAACCATTTCGAGAATGGGGCGGAATCGCGACGGCTTCACCGTTAGATCTCAACGGGAAGGTCGATCGCGCGGCGGTCGACGCGATCGAAGCCTTCGTCTCACCGCACGTAGGAACAGGACGGTTTGTGATTACGCTGACGGGCGAACACACTGGTGCGTTGGGAGCGATTCGAGCCCATGCGAAACGATACCAGCGGATGACCGTTGTGCAGATCGATGCCCACGGAGATCTCCGAGATGCCTATCAAGGGAATCCGTTCAGCCATGCCAGCGTCATGGCGCGGGTGGTGGAGGACGGCTTACCCTTGGTACAGGTGGGTATTCGGTCGATCAGCCAGGAAGAGGTGGCTCGCATCGAAGCCACGGCCAGCATCAAGACGTTTTTTGCCGCCGCCATTCTCGATCCAGCCGGCCCGTACGAAGGCAAAGCGTCGAACTGGATACCTGACGTGGTTGCAGCCTGCCGAACGCCCGTGTACCTGACCTTCGACTGCGATGGGCTGGATGCGGCGATCGTTCCCGCCTTGGGCACTCCCGAGCCTGGTGGGCTCGGGTGGTATGATACCCTCAATCTCATCACGGCCCTGGCCAACGGACCCGGTATCGTCGGCATGGATGTCAGCGAGATCGCCCCCATCGAAGGATTCGTGGCGCCGCAGTTTTCCATCGCGCGGTTGATCTATCGTATACTGGGTCGTATCAAGGCCGGCCGGCGCGGCTATTAACGGTCGGCATCACAGGTCCATCGCTCCCTTCCTGACGTGGTGCAAACCATTCGCATCAACAAGTTCTTTACAGACCATGGGATCTGTTCCCGGCGCGAGGCGGACCGTTTAATTGAGTCGGGCGTGATCACGATCAACGGTCGGCCGGCGAAACTCGGCGACCAGGTATCGTCTAATGACGTCATCGCGCGGGAAGGCTCTGTGATTTCCAGGGAGAAAGCGAATCTCTACATCAAGTATCATAAGCCGGTCGGCGTCACGACAACGAGCGAATCGCATATCCCTCGGAATATCATCGCTGAGATAGGGCACCCGCGGCGGATTTTCCCGATCGGGCGGCTCGACAAGGATTCGTCCGGTCTGATCCTGCTGACGAACGACGGCGACATCGTGAATGAAATTCTCCGTGCCGAATTCGGACACGAACGAGAGTACCTGGTGCAGGTCGATCGCCCGTTCGACCAATCCTTTTTGCATCATCTGTCGCGGGGCGTGGTGATCCTTGGAAGCCTAACGAAGCCCTGTCGGACGATACGAGTCGGGCGCGATCAGTTTCGCATTATCCTGACGGAAGGACGGAACCGGCAGATCAGGCGTATGTGCCAGGCGCTTGGCTATCGAGTGACCAAGCTGCATCGGACGAGGATCATGCACATTACCGCCGAAGGGCTGCGCGTCGGCCAATGGAAAGAACTCACGAGTCAGGAACGTGAACGACTCCTGCAATCCGTGGGACGGGATCGCTCATGATGGATCTCATCGTGAAGTCGGGACTTGCGTCAGCCGAGCAGTTCTTGCCGGGCCGTCCGGACGAGAGCGAGGACAGCCGGATGCTTCAGCCTTCGCTCCACGGTGATCGCGTAGAAATGCTGTTTGAGCGCTTCCAGCTCTCCGACCACCTGCACCCGATATTGGCGGCAGATCTCCTTCTCGATCACCGACCCGCCGGGGAAAATCCCATATCCGTCCTGGCCGAATGCCTTTAAGGTCGCACTGTCGTCGAACTCCCCGACGATGTTCGGATGCAGCCTCTGGTCGACCAGCCATTCATCGAGCAGTCGACGAAGCGCGGCATTGGAAGTCGGGAGAAGCATGGGTGCTCCGCTTAACGACTGTGGAAACCCTCGACGATATTGTGCCGCCAGCTTGGCCGTCGCAAACAGCATCACACCCGATTCTCCCAAGGGATGACTGTAGGTGAGCTCCTGGATGCTCGATGGGGCCGGCGTGTCGGCCATCACCAGATCCAATCGATGGGCCGTCAGATCGGCCAAGAGTTGGTGAAGTTTGTCTTCCTGACAGATCAAGCGGGTCGGTCGAGACTGTTTCAGCGCTGACTTGAGCAGTCTGGTCGCCAGCGGTTTTGGGACGGCGTCCGCGATGCCGACGACCAGCCGGGCAGGATGTCCATTCGTCTGCCCCTTGACCGAGTTCATCAGCTCTTGACCGGTCGCGAAGATGTCCTCCGCGTACTTGAACACGAGCTGGCCCATTTCCGTCAGCGCCAGGCGGCGGCCCGTTCGTATAAAGAGCTTTTCTCCCAACGTACATTCCAAGAGGTGGATCTGTCCGCTGATCGTGGGTTGCGCCAGGCGGAGTTCTTCGCAGGCTTTCGTCACGGTCCCGTGCTTGGCGACGGACCAGAAATACAAGAGATGATGATAGTTCAACCAATCCATATGGTACTAGGCCTCAGATTAGGTGACATACCAGTCGAGGAATCATACATCGGATTAGCCGATAACTCCAATCCGTTTTATCTATTTTGAAAAATAAGCACGAGATTGTTACTGTGAGCGCCGTCCGCCACCCGATGTGACCCGATGTGAAAGGGGCACCCCTCATGATCGCTCTAGTATTGGCCATTGTGACTCTCCTGCCAATGACCGCACTGGCGGAACCGGTCATCGACTCGCGTGCCGTGCAGATCCAGTCGACTCGAACCGCTCCACTGACCATCGATGAAGTGCTGGCTCGTATCGAGTTGACGCATCCGCTGCTTCGGGCGATGGGAGCCGAGCGAACAAAGGCCCGAGCGAAGATCCTGAAGGCACTCGGAGCTTGGGAACCGACATTTAAGAGCTATTCACAGGTTGAACGTTATACGACGTGGAATCTCACGACGGCGTTCGACATTCCGAGCCAACATACGGGAGGATATAACGACACCACGGTCCAGGTGGGGCATCCCTGGGGGTTCCGGGTCGAAAGCGGGCTCCGTAGCGGCTTTGGAGATGCCGGCAATGACAACCGCATCGCTTTTCCCTCTGAGGTCCTAGCCACTTATCACACGCAGCATTTCTACTACGGCGGGTCGTTCCACGTGCTGCGAGGCCTCATGGTCAACGAGGAGAACGCCCAGTTTCAACAGGCCGAACTCGCGGGGCCACAGGCGGAGATCAAGGTGGCGCAGAAACGGCAGGACCTCTATCTCGCCGGTGCCGTGCAGTACTGGGATTGGCAGGTTGCCGTCAAGCAGGCCGAGATTGTGAAGCGCGCCTTAGCCGTGGCCGAAGAGCGGTTCACGCAGATCGAGGGACAGGCCAAGCGTGGGCTGGTCTCGCCGCTCGATGTGATCGAAGCCAATCAAGAAGTCCAGCGACGCCGAGAGGTAGCGATCGCCGCCCAACGAAAGGTCGAATATGAGCAGTACAAGCTGTCTCTCTTTCTCTGGGAGAACGGTGAGCCGGTGGCGCCGCGAGCGGAATGGGCACCGGAGTTCCAGGGCGAAACGCCGGTCCCGACCAATGATGAGGTCGCGGACTACAAAGTGGAGGCGAAAGAAGTTCGACCGGAAGTGCGGGATCTCTACATCGAAGCCAAGATGAACAATATCGATATCAAGCTCGCCAAGAACCAACTGCTCCCTAAGTTGGATATTGAAGGAGGGCCACAACCTAACTTTGCGGACTGGATGGTGGGATACCAGTATCGGGTCGGCCTGCACGCTGAGCTGCCGCTGTTCCAGCGGGAAGCGCGTGGGAAGGTCATGGCCGCGGAAGTGAGCCAGCAGCAATGGGCGTTGAAGCAGCGCTATACCGAGCAACAAGTCACCTTCGACGTGGACAACTGGCTCTCGGCCCAAGTGCGGTCCAGAGACCGAGTGACAGCGGCGACGGAAGCCCTGCGGTTGGCCAAGACCTTGGAGGAAGGTGAACGGACCCGATTCAATATGGGTTCGAGCAGCGTCCTCTTTGTGAACATCCGTGAGCGCAACGTGGTGCAAATGGCTTACCAGCTGTATCGGGCGCAGGCCGACTACGCCGTGGCTCGTGGAGGGATGTTGTGGGCGAGAGGACTCTTGTCGAAGCCCTGGCCGACAGAGTCCTTGGCGAAGTATGGAAATCCGCTAACGGCGGCGGGGATGAACGGGTACAAACGGCCGGGGCGCGATTAATCCGGCACAAGGAGCCTCCGTCAATGGCTGCTTTATTACTCCTGATTCTGATCTTGCTTCCCGTGACGACACTGGCGGAACCGGTGCACGATTCAAGCGCGTTGAAGGCGCAGTCCGGCCGCACCGAGCCTCTGACCATCAGCGAAGTGCTCGCCCGTATTGAATTGACGCATCCGCTACTTCGGGCGACCGGGGTAGAACGGATAGAGGCCCGGGCGAAGATCCTGAAGGCGCTCGGGGCCTGGGAACCGACCTTCAAGAACGAGACAGAGGCGGGTCGCTATCAGGTTTGGAATTTCCTGGCCCTCAGGCAGGAGCAAACCGGAGGATTTAACGATACCACCCTTGCGGTAGGGCATCCCTGGGGCTTCCGGATCGAAGGCGGGATCCGCAACGGCTTTGGGGATCGCTTCACACAAAGCGCTACTACTTATATCGCGGATGTACAACTCTTCTACCATACACAACAAGCGCTCTTCGCGGGGGAGGCTCACCTGCTGCGCGGCTTCATGATCAACGAAGAGTACGCAGAGTTTCAAAAGGCCGAACTCGCGGGGCCGCAGGCGGAGATCACGGTGGCGCAGAAACGGCAAGATCTCTATCTCGCCGGCGCCGTGCAGTACTGGGATTGGCAGGTCGCGGTCAAACAGAGCGAGGTGCAGCAGCGGGCCCTGGCCGTGGCCGAAGAACGGTTCACGCAGATTGAAGGGCAGGCTAAGCGTGGCCTGGCCTCGCCGCTCGACGTCATTGAGGCCAGGCAGGAAGTGCAGCGACGCCGAGAGATAGCGATCGCCGCCCAGCGGAAGGTGGAGTATGAGCAGTACCACCTGTCCCTCTATCTCTGGGAGAACGGCGAGCCGGTGACGCCACGACCGGAATGGGCACCGGAGTTCCAGGGCGAAACACCCCTCCCGACCAAGGATGAGATCGCGGCCTATAAAGTGGAGGCGAAAGAAGATCGGCCGGAAGTGCGGGAGATCTACATCGAAGCCAAGATGAACAATATCGACATCAAGCTCGCCAAGAACCACCTGCTCCCAAAGTTGGATTTTAAGGGAGGACAAATGCCGTACGCCTTGGACTGGGTTGTGGGAATCGGGTATCGGTTCGAAGCGAACTTTGAGATGCCGCTGTTCCAGCGGAAAGGGCGTGGGGAGGTCATGTATGCGGAAGCGGACCAGCAACAATTGGTCATGAAACAGCTGTACACCGAGCAACAAGTCAGCGTCGACGTGGATAACTGGCTCTCAGCCATCGTGAGGGCTCGTGATCGGGTGAAGGCTGCGACGGAAGCGCTGCGGTTGGCCAAGACGCTGGAGGAGGGCGAACGGACCCGATTCAATATGGGCGCGAGCACCGTCCTCTTTGTGAACGTCCGTGAGCGCAACGTGGTGACACAAGCCTACCAGCTGTATCGGGCGCAAGCCGACTACGCCGTGGCCCGTGGAGGGATGCTGTGGGCGAGAGGACTATTGTCGAAGCCATGGCCCCAAAGCGAATTGGTCAAGTACGGGAACCCGGTGACGGCGGCGGGTATGAACGGTTACAAACGACCGGGACGCGATTAACTCGGCAACAAAGGAGCATCCTGCCTTGATCCTTCTCTTGCTGCTCTCGTTGATGAGTGTGCCGGCGACCGTATCGGCGGAACCGGTGATCGACTCGAGCGCCGTGCAGGCTCAGTCGACTCGCACCGCTCCTCTGACCATTGCTGAGGTGTTCGCCAGGATTGAGTTGACCCATCCGCTGCTCCGGGTCACCGGACTGGAGCGGACGCAGGCTCGGGCGAAAATCCTGAAAGCGTTGGGTGCGTGGGAGCCGAAGCTTCGGAACGAACTCGAGTTCGACCGGTATGAATCGTATAATCTGACGAACGTTCAAGGCGCTCCGAATAAGTTGAGTGTTGCCTATAATGATACCTATCTCAAGATCGGGCACCCCTGGGGGTGGGAGATCTTCGGCGGTATCCGTAACGGCTTTGGGGATAGAGCCACCATCACCGGTAGTGGCAACACCCTAAATCCGCCTCATACCCCACTGAGTCCCGCTGTGGCGATCCCTCAAGACATGCAACTGTTCTATCCGCAGCAATCGGTCATCGTCGGCGGAGCGCTTAATCTCCTGCGGGGATTCATGGTTAACGAAGAGTATGCCGGATTGCAACAGGCGGAGATCGCCGGGCCGCAAGCCGAGGTGAAGGTGGCCCAGAAACGGCAAGATCTCTATCTTGCCGGGGCCATTCAATACTGGGATTGGCAGGTCGCCGTCAAACAAGCCGATGTGGTGAGGCGTGCGCTGGCCGTCGCGGAAGAGCGCTATCGCATGGTTGAGGGGAAAGCCAAAGCCGGCGCGGTCGCTCCCATCGACGTGGTCGAAGCCCGAGAAGAAGTTCAGCGCCGTCGAGAGGCTGCCATTGCCGCGCAACGGAAGGTGGAGTATGAGCAATACAAGCTGGCGTTGTTTCTCTGGGAAAACGACGGACCGGTGACGCCGAGACCCGAATGGGCCCCGGAATTTGAGGGAGAAACGCCGGTGCCGAGTGAAGAGGAGGTAGCGGCCTTCAAAGTAGAAGCGACGGAGGATCGGCCGGAAGTACGCGATCTCTACATTGAATTCAAATTGAACAATGTCGAATTAAAACTGGCGAAGAATAGTCTGCTTCCAAAGCTAACGCTTGAGGGAGGGCCGCAGACGGGTGCTATCTATGTCTTCGGAGGGTTCGCTTACAAAGTTGGTCTTTTCTTCAGTATGCCGTTGTTCAATCGAGGTGCCCGAGGGAAGGTGCTTCATGCGGAGGCTGAGCAGGAACGATTGGTCTATAAGCAAGCCTTCATGGAGCGACAGGTCCAGATCGAGGTTGATAACTGGCTTTCAGCGATTGTGCGGGCCCGAGACCGAGTGAAGGCCTCGACAGAGGCTCTGCGCTTGGCCAAGGCCTTAGAAGAAGGCGAACGGGCTCGGTTTAACATGGGAGCAACGAGCGTGCTCTTCGTCAACCTGCGCGAGCGTGCGGTGGTCGAAGCGGCCTATGAGGTCTACCGAGCCCAGGCCGATTATGCAGTTGCTCGTGGAGGGATGTTGTGGGCCAGAGGGGCCTTGTCGAAGTCGGTACCTGATAGTGTGCTTGCCAAGTATGGGGATCCGATCATCTCGGCCGGCTCGTCGGGGCCGAAAAAACCAGGACGGGACTGAGGGGTAGGAAGAGGGGTACTACCATATAGTTCATTTGATGGGCTTGGCAGTAGGTTTTCAAACGTGATTAAGTGCATCCGTGGTTAAATTCAGCAAGGGGCGTATGATCCACATTCTGACTTATTACTGGGGGTACTCATGAAAGAACCTCAGGGCGAAAGTTATCAAGGCCTGTTCGAAGCGCTGATGAAGCAGCTGTCCGTGGCTATGCGGGCTGAGAAAAAAATCATGAGTCTGATTTTTTCTTATGCCCTAGCCGTTGGGTTCTTTTCTCTTATCATCCCGTTGACGGTGCAGGAATTGGTCAGCACCTTTTCCTACGCGGTTCAGCCCGTCATGATTTGGACTTTGACCGGCATTATGCTGGCAGTGCTGTTGTTTGTCGGCCTGTTCAAGACCTTCCATTTCTACGCGGTGGACGTCTTGCAACGCCGGCTCTTTGCAAGAGTCGCGGTCGCGATGGTTGAGCAACTTCCTCGGAATCGGTTTAAAGGGTCGCAGCGTGAACTTTCGAACTACTTTATCGAAACGGTCTTTATGCAACGGGCCTTGTCCACCCTGCTCATCGACCTGATGAACGTCGTGGTGGGTGGCTCGGTCGGTATGGTCGTGCTGATCGTCTACCATCCCTATTTTCTCGTGTACAACCTTCTGCTCATGGCCGGGTTCGGAGTCACGTTTTTCGTGCTCTCTCGTGGTGCACTGAAGACGACTCTCGCCATGTCTCATGCGAAGTACGATGTCTTCAATTGGATTCAAGATATTTCGCGGAATTCCTTGCAGTTGAAGGCTACCGACAGCCGCCCATTTCTCATCCAGAAGACGAATGACCTTGTCACCCACTATGTCGAAACTCGAAAAGCCCGATTTGTTGTCCTCGTGCGGCAATATATTGGTTCGGTGACGGGGCAAGCAGTTGCACAATCTGGTGCTCTCGCCCTCTCAGCTTGGCTTATGGCATCGGGGCAGATGACTCTGGGACAATTGGTCGCTGTTCAGGCGGTCGTCGGCGCACTCATCCTCAATTTTGATTCCCTCATCAAAAACATGGGATATGTGTACTATTTCTTCACGTCGCTGAGACACCTCGATGAGGTCTTTAGCCAAGATCAAGATTATGTCGCACCCGAATCCGCCGTAGCACTTCCCAAGCATTTGACTCAAGGGATCCGCATCACCTGCAAAGGCGTGAGTTTGATTCGCGGGGGAGTGTCCGTATTCGATGGATTCAACCTGGAAGTAGCACCGGGCGAAAAGCTCGGTATCTACGCGCGAACCACGGGAGCTAAAACTGCTTTGGCTAGAGTGTTGGGCGGCCTTGAACCTCCGACCAATGGTGTCGTTCAGTACAATGGCGTTGATCTTCGGTATATCGAGCCTAATGCCATCAACCAAACCCGCAGTGTCATGATCGACTCTCAGTTGTCGCTGATCAAGGGAACGATAGAAGAAAATATCGTCATGGGACGATCCTATGTCACCTATGATGACCTCAACTGGGCTCTCCGATTCACCGAGCTCGAGGAAGATGTCGAAAGCTTGCCGCGCGGCGTGAAGTCCGAGATCTCCTCGCTGGGAGAATCACTTTCTCCGACCCACATTGTTCAGATTCTCCTGGCCAGGGCGATTCTAGGGCATCCGCAAGTTCTCATATTTGACGGCTTGATTCACTCGCTCGAGCCATCGTTGCGCGAGCGTGTACTGCGTCGGCTCTGCTCTAAAGATGAAACATGGTCTGTGATCTTTGTGTCGACGGATCCCAATCTTACGGATCATGCCGATCGCCGCATTATGCTGCATCATGCCCATGCGTAAACGGGTGGAATGGTATAACAACACCGGTAAATGAATGGAGGCTCCATGGCTAGCCTAGGTGGCGGTGTCGAAGGCAGCGGGGAACGTGCGCTGGTCAAGCGAGGGGTGGGCTTGGCAGCGATCACCATCGAACAAGGGCCCACATTGGCCAAGTTGCCATGCTGGGAAGCGGTACAGATTCCAGGAGGAATGTTCACGGCATCTCGTGCCATCCTGACAACCCTCCTGCTCTTTCTGATCGTTCTGGAGTTCGTCCCATGGACACAGACGATATCTGCGAATGGGAAGGTTTCTGCCTATACTCCCTACGACCGACCGCAGAAGATTGAGTCCCGGATTACGGGCCGTGTCAAGGCATGGCATATTTTTGAAGGAGTTAAGGTTAAGAAAGGCGAGCTCATCGGCGAACTCGAGGACTATGACCCGACCTTTATGGCTCCTGAGATCCTCCCTCTCTTCGAACAGCGTAAGGTAGCCCAGGAACAAACGCGCCAAGCGGCCTTGGCGAGGGCGGACCAGCTCAACAAGAGAATTGCCGAGATGAAGAAACTGGTCCAAGCCGCCGTTCCCTCGGCCGAGGCCAGAGTGGTGGAAGCTGACAATAAAGTGCGGGAAGCGCAACAGAAGGTCGAACAGCTAAAGATCGACGTGGTCACCGCACAACTCAATGTCGACCGGCATCGGCAACTTGTCAGGGACGGGCTCGTTTCCCAACGGGAACTCGAGCTAACGATTCAGACGGAAATCAGCACAAAGGCTGGATTGCAAGCAGCACAGGCGGGCCTGTTGGCGGCCGAGCAGGGTCGGTCCGCCTTGAGCTTTGGACGTGATCAAATCACCGCGGATGTGCAGCAACGGCTGATGGAGGCCATCGCACAACGCGATAATGCGGTCGCGGAAGCTGCCAAGGCGACGGAGGCGTTGGCGGATATTCAGTACCGGCAACAGGGGGTCCAACAACGGATCGAGGCCGCCCGTCTCATCGCTCCGATGGACGGAACGGTGGTCAAAATGGCTAGGGTCGGTGTCAACGAGACCGTCAGACAGGGAGATAATTTGGTCACTATTTCCCCTCTGGCCACCGATCCAGCCATCGAAATGGTGGCCGAAGGGTTGGATTCTCCGCTTTTGAAACCTGGCCGGAAGGTTCGAATCTTGTTTTTTGGAGTGCCGGCTATCCCGTTGCCCGCCTGGCCTTCATTGATGGCGGGGACTCGTGGGGGGGTCATCAAGGTGGTCGACCAGATCGACGATGGAAAAGGAAATTATCGGTTCTGGGTCGTTCCTGACCCGGATGATCCTCAACCATGGCCTGAGCAGGCTCAGGTGAGGCAGGGCACAAAAGTATTGGGTTGGGTGGTCATGAATCGTGTCCCTCTTTGGTATGAACTGTGGCGGCGCTTTAACTTCTTCCCGCCTGATTATATTGAACGGTCGCCGAGTGTGTTTGAGATGTTTGCGCCCAAGGTGGCGGCCCCGGGCGGTAAGTAGTTGATTGTGCCGTACAATCGCTACGTCACATAGTCCTTCTTCTTGAAGATGGCTCAGGACATCTCCTGAGCCATCTTCGCGTTTGGCATAGCTGTAACCGCTTTATTCCCGTCAATTTTCCGCTGTGACTTCCGACGCCCACCAATCCAAACCAGGCGTAAAACGGCGGTCTTATTGCAAACCAGCGAATTGCTACTGAGGCTTTCCTCTCTCTGGTCAGTACAGGGAGGGCCGTTGAGCAAGTAGAAGGTGATTGCCACGATGTCAATCTCCTTGACCTGGTCAGAGGGACTCGCTAAGGTGCCCCTACGTAGTCTATTGAGAGGGGAAATGATGGAGAGGTAGTGGATGATCAAAATACAGCGGGGGACGAACCGGTCACGGCAGAGGGCAAGTAGAGAGGTTGCGAGCCGTAGGCCACTTGTGGGGATCTTGGGGGGCAGTAAATCCGACTTTCCCGTCCTGGAAAAATCAGGGGTAATCTTGGACGAACTTGATATTCCCTATGAACTCCTCGTCGTTTCTGCTCATCGCACGCCGGACCGCCTCTTCGAGTACGCCACAAGTGCTCATAATCGAGGAATCGAAGTTATCATAGCGGGAGCTGGAGGAGCGGCTCACCTTCCCGGCATGTTGGCGTCCAAGACCCATCTCCCCGTGATCGGCGTGCCGATTCCCACAGAACACCTTCGCGGCCTCGATTCCCTTTTGTCAATCGTTCAGATGCCAAGGGGCATTCCAGTTGCCACCGTGGCGATTGGTGGCGGTGAGAATGCAGGGCTGCTCGCTGGGCAAATTCTAGCAGGACGTCATCCCGAGATTGCCGAGCGCATCAAAAGGTATCGGATGGCACAAACGGAGAGCGTTCTCAATTCTCCCGAGGCCAAGGGCACGAGATGAGTCAGCGGCTGTGACCGAGCGAATCCTTGAGCCTGGCGCCACTCTCGGAGTATTGGGCGGTGGACAATTGGGGGCTATGTTCGCCGCGACCGCTCATCGCATGGGTTATCGAGTAGCTGTTTGGGATCCAGATGCCGACGCGCCCGCCCATCGAATTGCCAACTACTCATTTCCGACACGATTCACGGATCATGGCGTCCGCGACCAATTCGCCGGCATCGCAGATGCAGTTACTCTCGAATGGGAAAATGTGCCGGCGGAGCTCTGCGAATGGCTGGAAGGACGTTGTTCCATGCGACCTTCCGGTGCTGTTCTCCGGATCCTGCAGGACCGGATTGAACAGAAACAATACTTGTCGTCACGACACCTCCCTGTTCCCACTTTCGCCGTCGTCGAATCTGCACCTCAACTGAGCTCAGCAGTCGATCGTCTCGGGCTACCAGCTGTCTGTAAAACAGCGAAAAGTGGCTACGATGGAAAAGGTCAGTGGGTACTCCGAGACACTTCTGATATAAGAGAAATGGAACAAATATTGGAAACAACCAAGCCCGGTCACCGGTGGATTCTTGAACAGTTCATAGACTATGTCACCGAACTCTCCGTTCTCGTGGTGCGAAACGAGAGCGGATCCTGCCGGGTGTACCCAGTGGCCGAGAATCGGCATGAGCAGGGTATCTTACGGGAAACCTGCGTGCCTGCTTCCGTTCCTCCTGACGTCGCTGAAAAAGCGACGGAACTTTCGAAACAAACCGTGGCGGCGTTACAGGGTGTCGGAGTTTTCTGCGTGGAACTGTTTCACGTCAAAGATGCTATCCTTCTTATTAACGAAATTGCACCTCGACCTCACAACTCGGGCCACTATACACTGGATGTCTGCACGGTATCCCAATTCGAGCAGCAGGTACGAGTGACTTGTGGACTCCCGTTGGGAGAAACCAGGCTCTTAAGCCCTGCGGTCATGGTGAATCTCATCGGAGAAGATGTGCAATCTGTTGCGTCCAGCCAAGGGGCCTACGCACTCCATTCGACGGCAGGGGCCGTGCTTCATCTGTACGGTAAGCGGATGATTCGTCCTGGTCGAAAAATGGGGCATATAACATTTACCGCTCCCCAAGCTCCGGTAGCAGTAGAATCGGCTCACAGATTCATCAAGGGCGTTCTAAAGACTGCCTAAGGTCACTCAATCCTCGCTGTATACGTGGTGAAAAGGCTCATTGGCAGTAGGCACTGCGGCTCGGTCCCCAAGGTACATCCTCATGAACTCCACGTCGAACGGCCCGGCGAAAAAAAACGCACGTCTTTCCGTTTGAAGAGTCCGATCAGCGCCATGCCCGCGATGAATCCACCGATATGAGCGAAAAAGGCGACCCCACCTCCAGTGGCTCCTACGCTCATCCCTCCGCTGATCAGCTGCGTGATGAACCACATGCCGAGGACGATGCCCGCCGCCACCCGGATCATTCCGATCACCGGCAACAAGACCAGCACGTGAGCGTGTGGGAATAGCAGTATATAAGCGCCGAGCACAGCCGAGATGGCCCCGCTGGCCCCAACCATCGGGATTTGGGAGGAAGGGTCGGTTAAGGCATGGCTCAGGGCGGCAAGGATACCGGATAGGATATAGAAGACGACGAATTTCGTGTGGCCCATCACATCTTCTATATTATTCCCGAATATCCAAAGGTAGAGCATGTTTCCGAGGAGATGCATCCAGCTTCCGTGAAGAAACATGCTGGTCACCAGGGTGAGGGCCGCCGGAATCGTCACCGCTTCCTCAGGAAGCGAAGCCTGGCTGAAGACAATGGCCGGGATGGCACCGTATTGAAATGCGAAAAGCTCGGCTGCTTCCGGAGGAAGATTTGCTTGGTGGAGAAACACGGCGATACAGATGCCGATGAAGATCATCGTGACGATGGGGGTTTGTTGGGTAGGATTATCGTCGTAGAGTGGAATCACGATGGTCCGAAATCATGGAGTTCGACGGCGACTTGTGACCGCGCAAGGCAGCTTGGGATCACACGGAGGTGTTCCGTCGATCTCGAGTGGAACGGAAAATCCGGCAGCATGAGTATGACCTCCGCCTCCAAATGAGGCGGCGATCCTCCCGACATCCGTACCGTCGGAGCGGGAACGCATGCTGAAATAGCGACGACCGTCGCGGTCATGCCAGATCAGGCAGAAGGGATGATGGGGCGACAGACGCTCGCCGATCTGGCTGGTCAAGATTGAGCTTTGCACGGCAGGAACGACGATACCCTGGAATTCCATCATCGAAGCCTGGGCTGCGAGCTTTCCAACGAGCTCATGCTCATACCGCAAGATAGCTCGACCGTCTTGCTCGAGCGCCGACTGAGTAAAGTTATCCCATACCTTGAAGTCGAACGGGTAGGAGGCCAAAGCTGCATTGATCTCGCGACTACCAGGCAAAGCCCATGTCCATAAGTCCTTGTCCTGAATATACTGAAGTAGCCATGGAGCCGCCGTGCCGTGAGCCCATTCCCAGCTCAGGACAGCACCGGACTTTGTTTGATCGAAGTATGCGTTTGAGAAGCCGTCCAAGGTTCGCTCCGCGGTGATATGGTGATCCAGAACGAGGAGTTCCTTGGTCTCGTAGGCCATGGCTTCCAGGATCGGCCGGGCATAGCTGAAGTCGACGATCACGACACGGAGATCCTTGAGATCAGGAGGGGGCGGATGGCCGTGCTTGACGGGCAAAAAACGCGCACTCGGAAACTTTTTCCAGAGAGCCCAGGCCGCCCCAAACCCATCAGAACATTCAGCATGGTACAGAACGATGTCCGGAAAGCCTTGAAATGGACGGGTGGAAGATACGGTACCCATAGAGTGGTGAGAGGATAACATGGTCAGGTCAAGACTAAAAGGCGTCTGTCGTGCCCCTGCCCACTATTAATGACGACTTACAACTCGTTCAGGTGACCGATCAGGTGGCGAAGCCGCCCGGCACTGCGTCGATTAAAATCGAACACGAGTCTCGGCAAGTCACGCAAGGCTGGCTCATCGATCTCTTCTTCGAGAGCACCACGCAGTTCGAACGTGCCGTTGGAGAGGAGATCGGCGAATCGTTGCCGAATCTCCTCAAGTTGCTCAAGGGAGATCGGCTGCTTGAGACGCATCGTCAGCTGTCGTCCCACAAACCGTATGGAATGGTAGCGACGGTAAAATCTGAGGATCTGGCCCACAGCTGCTTCTGTGGAATCGACGATTGCAAAGAGATTCATATCTTCTTCATTGATGAGTTTTCGCTTCAGCAGTTGCCTCGTCACGAACGCCGACCAATCGTCCCAGTAGTCGCAGCCAGGGGCTTGAAGGCAGATGATCGGCTGAGGATCACTCTTGCCGGTCTGGGCCAGCGTGAGGATTTCAAAAGCCTCGTCGTGTGTGCCGAACCCGCCAGGGAAGAGGGCGATGGCGTGTGCTTCTTTTTGAAACATCAACTTGCGGGTGAAAAAGTACTTGAACGTAATAAGTTTCGGGTCGTCGGCGATCGTGGAGTTAGGCCCCTGTTCGAACGGCAGCATGATATTGACGCCGAAGCTGTTTTCACGACCGGCACCCTCTTGAGCAGCCCGCATGATCCCATCTGCTCCCCCGGTGATGACCATGAACCCTTCCCGAACGATGGCTTGGGAGAACCTGTAGGCGAGTTGATAATTGGGATCATCGGAAAGAGTTCGTGCCGAGCCGAAGATGCTGACTTTCTGGCGGTCGCGATATCCGCGGAAGACGCTGAATGCATGCCGAAGTTCTTTGACGGCACGGTTGACGATTTTCACGTCCAGGAGGTCTAGGCGCGCGTCGTGGAGTTTCAGCAGCCCCGTCAGAAGTTCCGACATGAGGGTGGTATGCAGGTCGCCCTCGCGGCTGTCGAGCAGGGCACTGATTTGATGGAGGATCTCATCTCGTGACAAGGTGGGACGTGGCCGAATCTGTGGGGGTCTGCCGGTTGAATTCATAGTAGTCCTCTTAAGGGTAAGTGAGACGGAAAATTGTACCAATGGATCGTAGATCGGTCAAAGATTGCCGCGATCCGGTGCGGCTCATCCAGCGGGAGGCCCCTGCCTGAGAAGGAGGGGAATCTATGAGGGATCGAAAGACCTAGGGAGGTTGCTCAGCACCCAGGCCTTGATCCTGGACTGGTCTGCAGGAGAGAGATCGATGAATTGTATCTCTAGTCCCCGATGTGAGGTCATGAGGGAACCGGTTGTGCCAGACAGCGGCTCAACTCTCGCGTTATCCAAGACGGTTCCTCGAATGGTCAAGGGACTCATCATCTCAGAGAGGCAAAAGCTCAATATGATTCTGGTCTCCGGCCGCAACGGCGCGGGAGATTCCACTGAAGCGCCGGCATGGCTGAGTTGTGAGATGGAGACCTGATGCTCATCTCCTGTGCCCTCTCCCTCGATGACACTGATGGTGGCCGAGATGTTTGTGACGCATCGCTTTGGAGAAAGGAGCAGGTCTCTGGCGGTGAGGACGCCGACCGGCTGATTTTCTTTCGTGACGATGAGGATCGGTGTTCCAGTGGCCATCATGAGCGCCGAGGCTTCGTCCATCGCTCGATCGTACTCGATAAATTGGACCGACCTTGTCATGATGGTCCGGACTTCGATGTCATCCGGTTCGAGGCCCTGTGCGACGACCTTCTTGACAATGTCGGTCGGCGTCATGAGTCCGAACCGAGACTCTGAATCTTTGACCAGCAGGCAGGACATTCGCTCGCGTTCCATGAGCGAGGCCGCTTCGGTGACTGATACATCTCCTGGAATCTGGACTACGCCGGGTGTCATCATGTGTGCAACCAGAATGGTCGGGTGATCCGCGGCGTTAGGCTGTTGATCGTGCTTGTCCACCATGTCTCAGCGAGGTCCTCTTCCCGCACGAATTTGCCTCCCTCCTGGCCGCAACGTATGCCAAGTATAGCAGAAGGTCCCTAGGGGCTCTGAGGGGTTCAAAACCTTGTCCTTCAATGGTTTGACGACATACACTAGGAACGAATATTGATCGTCGGCAAGAGAGAAATGATGGCGTCGAGTGGGCCTTACCATGGGGAGTTCCTTCGTCGGATCGAGACAATTCCCACGCATGGGCTAGGGCTCTCCGTCGATATTTACGATCCGGACATCGCAAGCTTGCGGCGAAGTCTACAAGAACGTCAAGTGTCGCCTGCCTTTCTGGAGGTGTTCCGGACGACACCCATGGCCTTGGCCTCCGCCAGAAAAGAGGTCGGCAACGGACTACTGACATATCATGGCGAAGGGTTATGGCTCACTCAGCCCGAGATGGTCGATTCCACGACGTTTAAACAGGAAATCGCTGCGACTGCAGAACAACTGATGATCGTGCAAAGTGCTTGGGTGAATCATGAATGTGCGACAAAATATCTCGCCGGCTATTATTTCGGGACCTATCTTCCCCCTCTCTACACGCCGTTAAGCGCGCAAGTGGTCGCTGATAATACACGATTGATCCAACATCTGCTCGATCAACAGTGCCGGTTGGCCAATGGAAGCACACCGTTGGTGTTGCTTGAAATGCCGCCACTTACGTACTTTGTCGCGGGGACGATGTCCATCCCACGCTTTTTTCAGCTCGTCAGCGAACAGGCTCCCTGTGGGTTGGTCTTGGATGTGGGCCATCTCTGGACGGTGTTTCGATATTCCGGAGCGTATCGAGCCATGTCGCTTACACGATTTGTCGAGGAATTTCTCAACGAGTTTCCCATGGATCGTGTGGTTGAGATTCACGTCGCGGGTCTGGCCGTTCATGCATCACACCGAATCCTCGATTCACGACTGAAGGGTGGTAGAGGCGAGGACACGCTTCCTGCCTGGATCGATGCCCATGCTGCCCCCATTCCACCCGTCTTGTTCGAGATGCTCGATCAGATACTATGTCATCCTCAGCTTACCAGCCTGAAGGGCCTTGCTTTGGAAGTGGATACGAAACCGATTGAATTGATCGTGAATGAATTCGCCCAATTCTCCCGGCGTTATGAGGCGCTGTTCTCCCCGCAGGGCAACGGTGCTCAGACCGTCCCGGAGTTCGAGCCGTGTTCATTGTCGGAAGAGCCGAGGTCGATATCTGACATGCAAACGCTTGGAGTGGCCTACGACCGATATGCACAGGTACTGGCTGGGAAAACCGAGCCAGTAGGGCCAGAATGGAGCCAAGACCAGGCCAGTATTCAAAATTTGGACTACTATCGCTCCGTCTATCTTCCTTATGAGATTCTTCACTGGGGAGGAAAGGTGGAGGACATGTTTGTAGAATCCTGTCGCCGGCTCAGCGCACGCGACCTGTCGCTTGACGGATTTGTCACGTTTTGGTTCAGTGAGCCCAGGCCGTTTCCCGGAACCTACGATTTCTTCTTGCTGAAAGTCGAACGGTTCGTGGAGTTTGTCCATCAAGTGGCGCCGGAGTTGCGAGGCATTGCCGAGAGAGAGGCGGAGGAGCTGCGGTGCGCCTACCGTTTTGCAAACGAACCAAACGTTCTCCTATACGAGGGCTGAGATGAACTTTTGGCTGAGCCTTCCACGCCCGCTTATAGGGTTGTCCCCAATGGATGGTGTGACCGATGCTTGCTTTCGATCTGTGATCGCCCAGCAGGGGAAGCCGGATGTCAGTTTTACAGAATTTACGCACGTCCATGACGTCTGTCACGGACCGGAGATTCACTTGGAGACGCTTCTGTACAGCGAGAAGGAGCGTCCGATTGTGGCGCAGCTTTATGGGAAAGACCCGGATCTCTTTTATTTGGCGGCACTGGCGGTATGTGAGCTGGGCTTCGACGGGCTGGATATCAATATGGGTTGTCCGTCGAAGAGCGTGGCGTCGTCCGGATCAGGCGCCGGATTGATCCGCACTCCGGAACTGGCTCGCACGATTATACAAGCTGCCAAACGTGGAATCGACGATTGGGCCGAGGGACGGACCCTTGAAGAAGCGGGCTTTACGTCGGCGCGAGCAGCCATGTTTGAACGTCTGAATCGTCAGCGCGGCAAAACCGGCTCAACCCATCGGCGTCAAGTACCCCTTTCCGTGAAGACGAGACTTGGGTATGACTCAGTGACGGTTGAGGGATGGATCGAGGAGCTTTTGATGGAACAACCGGCCGTGATCTCGCTTCATGGACGAACGCTCAGGCAAATGTATCGAGGCACGGCGGACTGGTCTGCCATTGGGCGCGCTGCCGCCTTGGTGAAGGGGACCGGAACGTTGTTATTGGGGAATGGGGACATTCAGAGCCTTGACGATATCGCGGTACGAGTGGGTGAAACCGGCGTCGATGGCGTGTTGGTTGGGCGGGGTGTGCTTGGAGCTCCGTGGTTCTTTCGTTCAAAAGAGCAGGCTCGCATGCGAGCCCGTGGCATGAAGGATATCGACGTCGGACGAGATCCCGGTGAGGTGTCACTGGACGAGCGTTTCGCCGTGCTGGTCGACCACGCGCAACAGTTCCAATCACTGGTCGGGGAAAAGCAATTCTATCGTATGCGTAAACATCTAGGCTGGTATTGTAAAGGCTTCCCACATGCCGCCTCCCTTCGTGCACAGATGGTGCGTGTCTCTTCCGTCGAAGCACTCCATGCCCTCCTCGCAGATTTCCACGATCGGCCGGCAGCCATCACGGCCCTACCCGAGTGTGCATCAGCCGATGAGTCGAGTCTGCTGGTCTCGCGATGCAGCTAGTGCTGGCGTCGAGTTCGCCACGCCGCCGGGAACTCCTCGCACTGTTGGGCCTTTCCTTCGAGGTGTGCCCATCGGAGTTTCACGAGCAACCCGAGGTCGGGTTGTCGCCTGTCGAGCAGGTCAGGCGCTTCGCGCGTGAAAAGGCGAGATCCGTGGCACTGGTGAGGCCACGAGCTCTCGTGCTCGGCTGCGATACCGTGATCGATCTCGATGGACAACTACTCGGGAAGCCGGTGGATCTTGTAGACGCACGCGCCATGCTGGCGCGTCTGGCCGACCGTTCCCATCATGTCCATACTGCCGTCGCCTTATGCGACCGAACGCGACATATTGAATCAGTGGAGGTTGCCACGACGGAAGTCCAGATGAAAGCGGACCTCGATCATGCCTATGAACGATATGTTGCATCGGAGGAATCATTCGGCAAAGCCGGAGCCTATGCGATCCAAGGACTCGGTGGAGATCTCGTGGAACGGATCATCGGCGACTATACGACCGTAGTGGGATTACCGCTGAAGCTTGTGACGCAATTGCTTCGGTCGGTCGATTATCCTCTTTCCGTGAATGTCGAAGCCCTCTATCGGCGCAAGCCGTATGCGAACTGGAATCGGTTCGCGGTCTAATTGCAAAGGCATGACGGTTCACCTACAATGCATCACGTTCATCTGATTTGCCCGGTCCTTGAGACCTCTCCAGGTCGCGCTATTAAAGGGAAGCATGACTGTTCGTAAACAGATTGCATCACTGGTGGGCCTGATCGGAGTCTTTGCGGCAGGGAACAGCGACCTGTGGGCGATTGAGGTCAAACTGTCCTCAGACGAGGCGCACAAAGCGCTGGAGATTGGGCGAATGCCGATGGAAAAGGCCAATTCCCCCGAAGACGTGAAGAAAGTTCTTCAGCAAGCGTCCTTAACGACTCGCGTGGGTGCCGACCCGGAGAAGGAACCCTGCGGCGCGAGCGCTGTACTTCGCACCAAGCGGTATCGATTGGAAGCCTTTGGTCGCCAAGAAGCGGCAGAATCAAAGAAGCGGAAGACGGACGTGCGCATGCCCGAGGAATTCATCCAGAAAGTGATGGACATGCCGAATATGGAAATGGAAGTGCAGCTGTGCGGCGATGACGAGTATTTCGCCGAGGGTGCTTTGATCGAATTGCAGCAAGGATCGAAGCGGGTCAAGCCTATCGACATCGGCAAGGCCGAACGGGGGCGAAAGAACGAAAGCAGTGGCCCAGCCTTCCGGTCACGGTTCACCGCCCTTTTCGCCTATGAACAGTTTGATCCCACCGCATCGTCCATCTTCGTCGTCAATCTGCAAGACGGAACAGAGATCAGAATTCCCGCCGACTTCTCAAAAGTGAAATAACCGGCATAAGTTCCCGACTGTTGTGCCAAAGATTGGAACGCCCCTGTACTACTATGACTGGTGGTGCGGATGCTGTCCCGGCAGAGCGAATGTCCGGCCTTATGAGCCGCACAGTTCAGAAAAGCTAAATAAGGGTCAGATCTTGTATTGTGCCTCCCGATGAGTTATCCTACGCCCCATGGCTCGCCCCCTGCGCATCGAATTTCCTGGCGCGCTCTACCACGTCACTGCCCGGGGCAACGCCCGGCAGGACATCTTCCTGGATGACGAGGACCGACAGAGGTTCCTCGCGGTGCTGGCACAGGTCGTCTCCCGCTTTCATCTTCGGCTGCACGCCTATTGCCTGATGGATAACCATTTTCATCTGGTGGTGGAGACACCAGATGCCAATCTGTCGAAAGCCATTCGCCACCTCAATGCGGTCTACACCCAAGCCTTCAACCGGCGTCACGGTCGGGTCGGCCACGTGCTGCAAGGTCGTTTCAAGGCAATCGTAGTTGAGCGGGACAGCTATCTGTTGGAGCTCTGCCGATATGTCGTGCTGAATCCGGTGCGCGCCAAGACCACCCGCAAGCCCGATACCTATCCCTGGTCAAGTTACCGGGCGACGGCAGGATTTGTCGCGGTGGCGCCGTTTCTGACGGTGGACTGGGTGCTGTCCCAGTTCGGACATCAGCGGTCGGCCGCTCAGCGGAAGTACCGGAAATTTGTCGCCGAGGGTATTGCGCACGGCTCACCCTGGGAGCAGGTTCAGGGGCAGGTGTTGCTCGGGAGGGAGCGGTTCGTCGAACACCTGATGCCCGGACTACGGGACAAACGGCCCGTAAAAGAGATTCCAAGGCGGCAGCGCTTTGTGGGCCGACCGACGCTGAGCCAGCTCTTCGGCAGACGTGCGCGGACCAACCGGGCGCGACGCAACGAGGTCATTCGCCGGGCGCACCTGAAGTGCGGCTATAGCCTATCTGAAATCGGCCATGCCGTGAGCTTGCATTATTCGACCATCAGCCGCATCGTGAATGTCCCAGCCTCGATGGACACAGATACCAAGGTCTGACCCTGAGTCCACTCTTCCGGGCTGGCACACCACACGACGGCGCTCCTCTCTGAACCGCTTGATCACCGATGTATCCGCTTTGCCGCGATGGTAGAGGATATCCGGAGTGCTTCCTGCTCAAGCGAAAATCTGGTCCCGTTTATCACTTCTTTTTCGGGGCGGATGCCTCGCGATCCCACGCTCACGTCGGGTTCCATTCAGAGGCAATGAACCGAAGCTTTCCACGGATACCAGGGGTTGTGTTGCTTTCAAAACCGATCGGCAATTCCAGTTTCCCTCCCTTCAACAGGCGCGATGCGACAGGCTTGGTGGCTGCTCCCAGCTTGTCGCTTTGCCAATCATATTTGACGATCCAGTCGGCGTCCTCCGTCTGAGGCGGCACCATTTCGATGACGGCGGAGTCCCTGAAGAGATAGCCTCCCTCGTAATGCTGATTCAGCCACAACTTCCTTTCGATCTCGTAGTCCGGAACGCGGACGGCCAATGTCAGGCTGTAGGCCAGGGAGGATCGAGCTTTGTTCACACGCGCCCGGTTGGCTAGGTAAATCGTTGAGAGATACAGAGGCGCGCTTTTATTCTTCTTCGCCGAGGCGGTCCAGTCTTGGTGGCTCAGGCAGGCGACCGAATCCTCTTCCGCGACCCGCCGCGTGAGATACCAGAGTTTGCCGCGGGGTGAGGCCAGGACCTCGAACTGATACAGTGCGTTCACCTCCTTGCCTTCAGCCTCGGCGTTCCGAACCTCTTCCGGCAGTCGAATCTCTTCCACGTCCACCCAGATATCGACTCGGACGTCGCCGAACAGAAAGCGCACGAGATTTTGGTAGGACTCCTCGCTGTTGACTATGCCGAAAGAGCCCGAGTGTGATCGGTAGACGAACGCCTTGGCGCTCGGATCGGACGGTTGACCATTGGCCTTGACGCCATAGACACAGGCGTTTTCAATTCGTACTAGCCCGTCGCTGCCGTGGCCGACGAACGTTCGCGAAAGCCCTTGTGCAGCTTCATAGTCGTTCCGATTCGTTCCGATGAGACAGAAGACCTTTTCCGACGGAAACGCGGTCTCAGGCAACCAATCCACACGTTTGGTCTTCTTGTAGAGAGCCTCTAGACTCAAGTACTTGGCCATGCGGTCTCGATTGAAGTTGTTCATGTCGTCGAGACTCAGCCATCGTGGAACGTTGAGACCGACCACATCGATTCCATTGTGTGGTGTTGCGTAGGTGAAGAATTTATCGACATATTGCCGCGCCTTCGGCTTATCAAGCGCGGGATTCTGCAAGAAGGCCCGGCACACCAAGCCTCCCATCGAGTGGGCGATCAAGTAACATCGAAACTGCTCGGGCGCGACGTTGTTCTTTGGCTCTTTGCACACCAGATCGCGGACGCGCAGTATGAGATTGCTCAAGCCCTTGGCGAATTCTTCGATCGGCGGTGTCTTCCCGGTTCCAAGCAGGGTCGACGCAGGATCATAGTAACGATACACGATGATCGACTGCCTGCTGATGCCTCCGATCCAGCCGTCGTCTACGACATCCATCCCGTCGGTGAACACATCTGTATAACCGAAATCCGATCCCAATCGGACCACGGGCGATTCAAAGATGAACTTTCGGGGCGGTCGCTCCTTATCCGGGGTCGCGCGAAAGACCGTGGACCCGAGATTGAAACCGCAGAATGGATCAGCGGTAGTTTCGTCGATCTCTCCTTCTGTCATGGCATAGCCGCGAACATAAATGATGGGATGCAACGCTGCGTCCTCCGAAGGCATAATCACCTCCTCCATACGTGATGAATGCAAACGATTCCTGACACAGCACAAGATTTTGACATGATGTCAGAAATCCTTTACGCACCAGACCACCCTGTTTCTGTCACCGACCCGGCCTATGCGGGACCAGGAGATCGCGCCGAGGCACATGGGGCAAGACGGAGTACTGGTGGATAGATGTCAATATAGATTGATAACCCTTCGTGCAATTCTCACTTACGGGGTCTCCGTACGACGTCCCGTAGGCGAGCCGCCGAGGTTTCCGCTGCCTTGACCACCTCCATCCTCGACAAGCCGGTGAACTGTCCGTTGGCCTTGAGGGTCTGACCGTCGACAAAGATGTATGAAACGTTGGACGGTTGCGCGTTAAAATGACATCCGTCGCGTCTGTCACTGTTGCATCGGCCGCAGAAAGTCCCTCTATTGTTGATCGGTTCCGCGTGGTAGACGATACCCAGGTCGGCATCCTCCAGCGTGAACCAACTCGGCTACTGCTTCATCCCCAGGCCTTCTTCCCCCGTTTCAGCAACGTTTTGAACAGCGGTTTTATGTCCTTGCGGATGGTGTCTCGTCGGTGGCGTTGCCGCTCGGCCATGCGTCCTGCGAGAAATCCAGCACGGACGCTGGTTGAGTACTTCAGAAACTGTCGAATGTGACATTCTGCTTGGATCGCATCCTGATGGATGCCCAGGAGATCCTGGACTGTGCGCGTCGACCTGACAAACCGGCTGACTGGTTTGTCCAACGAGCTGCACGCGAGTTCCGTCGCATAGCGAGCGCGTTTAGCCTTGATACGGATCTTATGAAGTCGGGTGTCTGACGGCGAGGGACCTAGCCGGCAGATCGCATTGCGCAGTTTCTTGAATTCTCGCTTGGCGAGCTGGCGGACGGTTAGGGAAGACTTCAGGATCGAGGAGGAGGCCTGCGCCGCTTGTTGCAGCCGCCGGATGAGTTCGAAGTATCGAGCGCTTGTGAGTTCGCTGAGGACCATCTGCTGAACGGCCGCTCGTTGTGCGCGCAGCTGGGAGATAAATTGTGCCAACAACTTGCGATCTCTCTCCCCCAAATCGGCAGATTCCTCCGTGAAATAAGCGATCTGGACGTCGAGATCGCGGGCTGGTCCCAACAACTCGCTCAACCACTTGAGCTCCTGTTGCAGTGACGTCATCCATGCAGGGAGGAGGAGCGGTCGAGCTGTGCGGAGCACCGCGCGTAGGCGTCTTGTTGCAACACGCATTTGATGCAAGCTCTCAGGCTCAGTCCCAAGCCTTGTGCCGGGATCATGAGCGAGGAGCCATCCGACGTGTTGAGAGAGTGCCCACTTTATGTATTCGACCACCGGCGCCTCAGCCTGAGGCTGCATAGGTGAGGTACGGGGCGGGAGGGAGAGGGCACGAAATAACTTGGGCCTTCCGTCGTGATCGAACGCACCAGCTTCTCGCAGCTGCCGTTCGAGGGAACGGAGGGAGGCCTCGCCGCCCTGCCGTTGTTCGATTTCGAGTTCGTGAAAGCACTGGGTGGTGCGGCCGTTCTTGTCGACTGACACCGTGTCTAGCGCGATTTCCGCGACGGGTACTCGGCCATGACGCACCAGGAAGCCCCTTCTCCACACGCGGATCGTCACCACCGGCATCAGCTTCCGATGTCCGAGATGGAGAATCAGTAAGTTGCGGAGCGAGGCCGGTGGAACGGCCTCGCTGTCGATCACGTCGATCTCCTGCCGATCATCGCCCAACGGAATTTGCAGCTGCCAAGACTTCTTCCCCTGTTCGATGCGGTGGCGAAGAGTAATCGACGTATGGGCCAAGTCGTAGGCGGCCGTGTCGTAATAGGTGGATATCAACTGCCGCCGAGGGAGCGGCGTACCGGGAAGCCGAGGCATGCGAAAGCCGGGAGCAACGGCCAGCTTGAGTTCATGCTCGGTCTGCGACGAAATCGAACGTGAGCGATTAAGAGGCGCGAGCTGGGTGTCCGACCGAGGCATCGTGGAGTCCTCATGGAAGAGCCGATCTACCCTTTAAGTGTCAACGCAGCGGAGAGGGAAATGCAAGTCAGGAGGTGGTCAGGGAATAGGAGGGCCGTTCGCCCATACAACTGGCGACATGGAGGCGAAGGTAAGGGCGCCTAGCTTCGTAGGCGCGGTTCAGGCAAGGTACGGTTGTTAGAAGTCGTCGAGGGACACCGGTCGGAGAAAGTCCCGAACCGACAGCAGGCCGATGAGTGTCCCTTCTTTAGTCACGCCGAGGTGGAGCGTGCGATGCTTATCCATAAGGTCGGCGGCTTCCGTCAGCGGCCGCCGCTCCTCGATGCCGAGCACAGGACTGCTCATGATATCCTCGACCGGCACGAAGTAGGATGCTTTCTCAGCCCCCACGAACTTTTTGACGACGTCCGATTCCGTTACGATGCCGATGATCTGCGCTTGGCGGCTTACCAACACACTTTCGACGTTGCAGGCTTTCATTAATTTCGCCGCTTCGACGACCGACGTGCCTGCATCCACTGTCACCGGTTCATTCTGCATCAAATTTCCGACTCTGACCATACTGATCCTCCAGTGTGTGATGTGTGATTTGCCATCAAGCCTATCGCGAATATATTACGTCGGGGTTAGGAGAGGGTTACAAACCGGTAAAATCCGAATTGAGAACGACTATCTTACCCAGCTTTGGGGAGCAAACATGGTTGCGATCACTCGAATTCTTCCCATCCACTCAAGTGACTGCCCAGGACCAGCGTTCGTTTCGTGGTCGAGACAAGTATGAGCCCATTCTCGTTCTCCACGCCCACGATGCGCTCATGCACGTCCAACGACTTTGTGGCGAAGCCGCCGAGTAGCGGAGTGAATCCGATCATTCGCTCATTGGTGATAAAGACTGCCCCATAGTCGTTGCTGTGGAAGCGATTCACTTTTTCCCGCACACCGAGCGTTTCTTCGAGCCACAGACCGTTGACGCCGCGAAAACCGTACAAATGCCGATCCGTCCTGATGAGGCTGAAGGTTGGGAGGATCTTCCGTTCGAGGACTGTTTCATTCAGGTCCAGTTCTATTTTGGTCCATGTGAGAGCACGGCTTGAAAACCCTAGGAGCCGGCGAGATGTCACCACCATGCCGTTGATACCATTCGTGCCCGAACTGTTCACGATTTCCTGGGCATCCAACGGGATTTCCCTCCGCCCGCTCAGTTGGCTGGTCGCCACGGCCATACCAGATTCGAACCATAACGCGACCTCGGATTGAGAGTCTGCCGTAGTGGCGGCCGGTGAAAACGTCAATGTCAGAAAAAGACCGGCTATGCAGAAGAACTGGACCACAGGGGAAAGGAGGTCAGCCGTCTTCATGTTCCAGGGACATCGATGTGTATCGGTTTCTCAATTGTCTACAAGATGCCGCGTGATGGCAGGACACGGAACGTTCAGTGGCCGACCCCTATCGGGAGAAACGGAAGGGCGATGGAAAGCGTGATCAAAATGATGATAATCCACTCAAGCACCTCCATCCGTCTGGTGCCGGCTCGGTCCGACATCTTGCCGTAAATGCTTTCCAAGGTCTGAAGTTTGCGCAGGATGCTCGCGTCCCAGGCCTCCAAGTGAAAGCGCTGTGAGACCAGCCGATAGACCCGGGCAAGATACTGGTCGCCCAGCAGCTTCAAGGTGTTCGTGACGCGTTCAAAAATCAAGGCGCTGTCGACCTGAAGCTGCGCAATGTGGGTCATGTCCTTTTCATGGGAGCCGGGTAATGATAAGAGGCGAGGCTTCCGCGATAATGCCTCGTAGCCTTGGTCCAGTGCACGATCAAGCTGCTCGTCGAGTATTCGCATCTCCAGCAACTCGACGTTGGCGAATTCCAGCACCGCCCGGACGTCGTCCATCTCCTTGCCGAACAATACCGCTGAATGCCAGTCGATGATCGCGGCATCCTCTTGACCGAACGAGATGCGGCAAGAAACTGCGTCCGTCACCTCTTGTTCGGAAAACGGAACTCGCTCTGCGCGCAGAATATGAGCCAAGTCGGTTTCATTGCTCGTCCATAACGACGGCGTTGCCGGCATATGAGACTCAATCGAGAAAATAATGTAATCTTCCACCTCCTGCGCAATGGACGGCCGCTCGACCGCGGGGCTCAACACTTGGAGCAGCTGTTCCACGCGGGTGCGTGAATCGACCAAAAGTTGTTCATGCTCGTAGAGCGACTCGCTCAGATCCAGTAACCGATCGAACGGTCCGTCGATCGGGAAGCGATAGGTGATGGTCACAGCTCCGAAGTCGTACACCATCGCTTCGACCGTCGGACTGCTCTGATACTGACTGACATCGAACACACTTCCTTCCTGAACGAGTCGCAAGGGAGCCGGTCGATACTCGAAGTACTGAGGGGCCCTGGTCTTATGGCGCAGACGCCCTCGCTCCGTTCCCGCAATAATCCGCCGCTCCGCATCAGTCAGGTTGATGGAGAGGCCGACATCGTATGCGAAAAGGGCGAAACAGGTCCCTTTGGTGATAATGACATGTTCCGGCATGGCGATTCCGGGCACGCCATCATTTTAACAGCTTCACGGCAGAGGAGATTGTCCGGAGAACGCTGGGGGGCACAACGCTACTTGTGCCGTCCAGCATGTCGCTACCGATGTTGTGAATCACTGCCTGACCTCTGAAAGGGCGTAGAATTTACATTCGCATGATAGGGACTGCGGTATGATCACGGGATGCGGTTGCGCATGACATGCTCGGACCGACCTGAATTCCATCGTTGCCAAGGACAATCCCTTCGACCGGGTTGATCATCTTGGTATGTCTGATGCGACGGATAGGTCCCGGCTCAAACGGGCACGGTATGCACGATACAATTCCTGACTCGGCTGTCTATTTTCGGTTGTCTATTTTACGTCGCTGTCCAGCTATCATGCTCATCACCCTGCTCCTCATGTGGGGGATTGCGCTTCGTGAGGCGCGAGCCGATACAGCGGAGAGCAAGGGGGACGAAACGCTGGAACACGTCGTCCTCCGGCACAAGGGCACGTCGAAAAATGTAATGAAGCGCCTGCTCTCGGAGGACTGGGGATTGCACTTGTATGGATTTATCGAAGGCTCTTACACGCAGAATTTCAATAATCCGTCCAATAACATCAATGAGCTTCGTATCTTCGACGTGAATTCAAACCAGTTTCGGCCGAACCTCGCTCAGTTCGTGTTGGAGAGGGAAGCCAAAGCCGATGGAAATTGGAAAGATCGCGCTGGGTTTCGCGTGAAGTTCAATGCCGGCCGTGATTCTGATTTCATCGGTGGCGTCGGGCTCAGCACCTGGGCCGACTTCCAGGAATTCTATGTGCAGTATGTCGCGCCGGTTGGGAATGGACTCACGATCCAACTCGGTCAGTTCAATACCTTGATCGGCTATGAGGCCGTGGAAAGCCCGCATAATCCCAATTATTCGAGATCGTGGCTGTTCGGTCTCGGCCAGCCGTTTACGACGCGAGGAGGGCGGGTGTCATATGACATCACGGAACGGATCTCGCTGTCGGTCGGGGTGATCGGCTACATCAACTCGGCGCGAGGAAACAGCCAACATGACTCATTGGTGGAATCAGCCCTGACCATCACTCCGTCTGAACGGGTCAAACTGACATTGTACGGTTTGGCCGGGCCGCGGCCCGGAGCGAGCGGGACGACCGGTGGGGATATGCTGTTGGTCGGTGGGTTTGCCAGCTTCCAGGCGACAGACCAGACGTCGCTCGTCATTGAGTCGTACTATGCCAATCAGGCGAACAGCAGCAGGATCAGCGAGGCAGGCAATGCGCGGTGGAACGGAGTGGCGGGCTATGTGATCCATGATTTCACCCGGCAATGGGGAGTGCGGCTTCGCGCGGAACTGTTTGAGGATGCCGGAGGGTTTGTAACCTGCGAAGGAACGACGGCTTACCAACCGAGAGCCAACGTCTGCTTCGGAGCCACCTCGACGTCACAAGCGCCGCCCGTCGCTCAAACCCTATGGGAAGTTACCTCGACGTTACAATACAGGCCGTTCAAATCCTTCATCACCCGGCTGGAATATCGGTACGACAAGTCCAACCAGAACGTGTTTCAAGTCGGCTCACGCGCGACCAGCTATCAATCGACGCTGTCATTGGAGGCCATCTATCTGTTCTGAGCAGACCGATATCGCTGAAGATTCTCCTCCGGCGTCGTCGCATCGGCCGGAGTCACAGGAGTCAGCGAAGGGAAGCCGATCTTTGCCAGGAGCATCAACCAGGTGATGAACAAGAATGATCATTTCCATGCCTTCCAGGATAGAATGGGTTTGGTTCTTCATGCCTGACGCCCGAAAGCCGGATGAACCTCAATGGCGGACACCGGCAAGGCACCGTAGGCCGGCAGGCTGAGACTGTGCGTGCCAAAGTCGATTGCCAGCCGACGTGGTTATGTTGCCATAGAAATCAACCCTACTGACTATGCAGCAGTTGTTCACCCCGATCAAATCCCCAATGTGCACAGGCCTTGTAGCAGTTCCTATGCTAACCCGCTGCCTGATTTAGGTTTGAAATAATTGAGTCAAATGGCCAGCTCATTCAAACGGATGGTATAGAGATAGTGGTACAGCCCGTTGCGGGCCATCAATTGGGTGTGGGTGCCTTCTTCCACCAACTTCCCCTTGTCTAAGACCAGAATTCGGTCGGCACCTTGGATGGTCGACAGTCGGTGCGCGACGACGAAGGTCGTGCGACCCTCCATGAGGCGTTGAAGGGCTTCCTGAACCAGCCGTTCCGATTCGGTGTCCAGCGATGAGGTCGCTTCGTCCAGTAACAAAATGCGAGGATTCTTCAAGATCGCCCGAGCGATCGCAATCCGCTGACGCTGTCCGCCTGAGAGGTTGACCCCCTTCTCGCCGACCAGAGTTTGATACCCGTCCGGCAAGCCCGTGATGAAGTCATGTGCATGAGCAGCTTGGCTTGCTTCCAATACCGCGGCTTCATTCGCCGCCATATTGCCGTAGCGAATGTTGGTGAGGATGGTACCCCCAAAAAGGATCGTTTCTTGTGGGACGAGCGCAATCTGTCGGTACCAACTCTCAACGGCCACCTGGCGTAAGTCTTTGCCGTCGATCGTGATGCGACCTTCCGTCGGATCGTAGAAGCGGTGAAGCAGGTTGATCACGGTGGTCTTGCCGGCGCCGGTCGGTCCGACTAACGCGACTAGTTCGCCCGACTTGGCTTCGAACGACAGGTTCGAGAGCACCGGATGACGAGTATCGTAGCTGAAGCTGACGTTTTCCACCCGCACATGACCATCGACGGTTTCCAGCGTCTGGGCATCGGGTCGATCACAAATGTCCGGCTGAGCATCCAGAATTTCGAAGACCCGCTGCGTCGCTCCTTGTGCCTCCTTGATCTGCGCAAAGACGCGGGCTGCCGAACTGAAGGGGCCGATCAAGATGCCGGCGAACAAGACGAAGGCGAAGAGATCCCCGGGCGTGACGACCCCGTCGATGACCTGTCTGCCTCCGTACCACAACACCGCCGTTGCCGATGAGAAGGTCAGGAGGCTGATCACAGGAATGAAGACGGCCATGATGGCGGCACGACGGAGTATGAGATGAAGCGTGTGATCGACCTGATCCGCGAAGCGGTCCTTTTCCCTTTGCGCCTGGACGAAGGACTTGACGATGCGAATGCCGGAAATCACTTCTTCGACGAGGATGCTGAGTACGGCTGTCTGGTCTTGAATCGAGGTAGAAAGGGATTTCAACCGGCGACCGAATACCTTGGCGACCAGAACCAGTAATGGGAGCAGGATGAGGATCAGGAGGCAGAGCCGCCAATTCATCATGAGCAGGAACGTGATGCCCCCGACGAACGTCACAAGTTGTTTGACCCCGTCGATAGGGGCTTCCGTCACGATGGATTGGATCACCGTCACGTCGGTCATCAATCGGGAGAGCAGTTCTCCCGTACGGCGCCGAGCAAAGAAGCTGACCGTCAACGTCTGCAGGTGGCCGAAGAGATGCTTGCGGAAGTCGGCGACGACTTCCTGAGAGACCCATGCCGTCAGGTAACTATGACCCATCGAGCAGAACCCCTGTAGGATCACCAGGACCAGGAACAAGCCGATCGACTGCGTCATCCTATCGGCATCGTGCTGAACTGTGATGATATCCCAGAGGGTGCCGGCCAACCGAACCAAAGCGAGATTGATGAGTGCAACCCCGCTCACCAAGAGCCCGGCCAGCATCAAACGCGCTAAATAAGGACGCACGAACGGGAGAAATCTTTTGAAGATCGACATCGTGCTCAGGCGCTGTGATCGGACACGAGATCGTGTTCCGTTCTACGGCTACGGTGAAACAATAGGCTGACGTGGATGAGATGAAGCGACTAGAGTTGAGCGATCGACTCGATCAGATTCTTATTGACCGCCACGAAGTCCGACCGGTCCTTATCGTTGATCACGACGTCTGTCAGACTGATGAAGAGACGTGCTTCCTCGTTGATCGCATCGGAGACACGATTCCGCATCGGAGGCACCAGGAAGTCTCCCACATAGGTACAATTGACCGTCCGTACGCGGATGCGGACTTTCTTCCCCTCGGCCACGGTTCCCTCCTCCCGCCACGCCGGCTGAGCTTAGCTTTTGCGGCGAAGAAATTTCTGACGCTGGCGCAACTTCTTGTACTTATGCTTCCGCATCTTCTTTCGTCGTTTTTTCAGGACGCTTGACATGTGCTGTATCTCCTAAAGAGGGCCGAGTCTAAGTGCTTTCCGCCGAAAATGCAAGCTCATGGCGTTCTCTTGTCAACCCAATTTAGAAATGTCCTCTTCTTCCCAAAGTAGAAATGTCCGGTTTATGGTCCGGCTGCTGCCGCGTGTACGTCCCGTTTCTGCAGCAGCCGCTTCCTCCACGGATGGTCCGGCTTCGGCACGATCGGGCGCCGA
>PHGD01000130.1 GCA_011090425.1 Nitrospira sp. LK70
GAGCTATTTGGACGAGTTTGTCTTTCGTTTCAACCGGCGTAAGACCCCGATGGCCGCTTTTCAAACTTTGCTGGGAATCTCGGCACAGAAAAGCCCCATTTCTCTCATCGAATTACTGTCACCGGAGTCAAAGTAATAAGCATAATCGCCTAATAGAGGTAACGGGAGGGAAGCAGCGATGGCGCACAAGAGCGGGGTCAATCCGATCACAGGACCTCTGTACATTCCATGTTGACCCTAGCCACTTCCTACCCGCCACTATAGGTTGGCTGTAGATACAAGGAGTTAGGGACCAATGGAATACAAGACCGGGTGAGCGGTAAGAAGCACTTCCAACTTGCTCAAGGTCGGGTCAAATCCTCCCGTCTCAGATCTGCGTCACCGTGTCTTTGTCTCCTTATAGCAGCCGCTGCACTTCCTCCACAGAACTTTCCGTCGTCGCATCGCGGTGATGCCGCATCATCTTCTGTGCCCGTATCGGATTCGTGGCGTTGCAAGGGGCTGTCGTCACATTCCCAATACCATTGCCCATCGCCGTAATAGAAGTTTGCCGTGGTGTCATCAAACGTGTCGCTGGAAAGCCAGAAGATGACTGGTGTTCCGTCTTTGGGGGCTGTTGTGAAAGATTTCCACTTTTGCATTTAAACAAGCTCGATCCTCAAGCGTCTGCCAACCAGGGCGGCGGCACGTTGCAAGCTGGACAAGGTCACATCCGACTTCGCATTGAGGATGCGATTCACCTGTGTCCTGCTGGTCTTGAGGCGTGTCGCCATTGTGGATTTGGAGATACGCTTCTTCTCCATGGCCTGTGAAAGCTGCCAAGCGATGACTTCCTTGATCGCTTTTTCTGCTGCTTCTTCGTACCAGCCTTCCTCTTTCATAAGGTCGTCAATGGACGAGCCGATGTGTTTATTCTTTTTCATGTTCCGTCTCCTTTTGGTGTTTACGTGCAATCTGTAAATCTGCGTCCGGTGTCGCCTTGGTCTTTTTTATAAAGGCGTGCAATGCGATAAGCTGCTTCTGCCAGTAGATAAGAAGGGTCCTGGCTATGCGGCGGCTCGGTAAGGTCGTGCGGATTTCATACAATCCGCCTCCCATTGGCCGACAAAGGGCATCCCGACTGGCCACTTCCATCGAGCGGCGAGGAGATCGCCGCCAAGCACTTTTCTATCCTCCGTGGGCAGTCGTTTTATAAATTCCCTCACGGGCTCTGCTCCCGAAGGTGTCCGGTAGAAGCTCATAGGGATTTTCTGTTTCTGAGTCATCCAGCGATGTACCTTACAAGGTTCAGTGTATCTTTAAAGGTTCATGCGGTCAAGAGGCTTTCAAGGAGGCGTTTTAGATCAGATGGTTAGGAAGCGTCGGGGATACTGATCGCCGCCCACAGAATGGGACGGTCATTTTCTGGAAGTTTGGATAGGATCGACAGCCCTCCCTGGGGCGGCAACACCGACACCACTTCGACGGAGCGGCACAACCGTTCTTACTCTGCCTGTTGCTGCCCAGAGGAGAGATTCCGCCTCGCTTCCTCCAGGGTATACGCAGAGGTCACCAGCTGCGTGCGCGGCATTGTAATCAACGAACGACGCGGGGTCTCGAGGCGGTAGGCTGCAGAGAACAGCACGTCGGCATCAAGAAAGACCCGGTCCACGGATTAGGAACGAACCGGCTTGTAGTGAGGGATCTTTCGGACATTGAGGCCCATCTTCCGCACGGCCTGTTTGGCTCGCGCGTAGTCCTTCGGGCCGACAGCATTGGAAAGGAGGAACTCAGCCTGCCGTTCCGGGGTATACATCTCAAGGGGAAAGTCGGTAGCCGGTCGAATCAGGACGCCTTCGGCCCGTTCTTCAACAATCACGAGCGAGCCCTCCGTGATACCGAAACGGCGCCGCAGCGAGGCCGGAATCACTACGGCCCCCCGTTTACCAACTTTACTCGTTTCCCTGGACATGACGCCTCCACCATAAGCCCGATCATCTGACTATTTGAGTATCAGGCAGTATTGCCTGTGTAGCCTCGCCACGGAGGAAACGCAAGCGGCCCGCGCTTCCTCCGTCGAACTGGATCATGCGTTGAGAGGCCCTGCAAATTCACCAGAAGCAGGTGAATATCTCTCCATGATCGGGCATGCTATCTGGTGTATGCGTCAGTGGAGAAACCCGCCCTGTTCCCAGATCGCAGCGGTATCGCGTGCACCATGCAACACGCGCACGATGATCAGTTCACGGTCGGTCACGTGGTAGTAGATGGCGTAGGGATGATGAAACGTCACGCGCAGCCCCTCACTCAACTGCTCGCGGCTGGGTCCCATCAAGGGGGACTGCCGCACCACGTCCAGCGTCGCGCCCACCCGCTCCAGAAAACGACTCGCCACGGGTTCACCGGCCTCCGTCGCAAGGTACGCCCAGATTTCTGCAAAGTCGGCTTCCGCCGTGTCCGTAAGCCGAAGGTTCAGGGTTTGGCTAATAACTTCCTCCCGCGCGCTATGATTCGTCTTGGATTAAAGTCGGTGACGCGCCCAGCGGCAAGATCCGCCAGCCCCTTGTCGATATCCGCTTTCAGCGCGGCGAGTTCCCGCTCTTGTACCCCCCGTCGGAGCTTCCATTCGCGCAGGGCTTCGCGCACCACCTCACTGGTCGAGGCGTAGTCACCCCCGTCCACCGCAGATTTGACAATCGCCGCCATATCAGCCGGCATGGTAATGGTCATGCGTTCGATACTCGACATGTTGTCCTCCTTACGTGACTCATAAATCATACTATATCATATTTCACGATACTCGTGCCAGCGGAGTGTTGACAGGCTTGTTCCTCGGAAAAAAGGTACCTTCACGAGGAAAGAGACTCCGATCCGCATGTGTCATTACGGCCACCTCGTCGTCCACCAAAACGCGCCTTAACAGCAGCCACCGCAATTCAAAACAATTGTTGGCTCCGATGAGCGCGTCATTTCATCGCTCGCGATCGCTCCCCCGCTCTCGTTCCCGCGCCAGCGTACGGCCCGATTCTCGAAGATACCGTATCAAATCAGCCGCCAGTTGCCGGTCCTCTCCGCGATCTGACCGAGCTAACGTCCGCATCACCTGCTCATAATTCCGCATAACTTCTTGGGCTTGTCCATGCCGGCGTGTGGTGCGCTTCAGCCGCTCCAACGTCTCACCTTTCCTGCTTACCTCATGCAGATGCCGCACCGTCCAGCGTTCCTGGCTCGTACGATGGAGGCGACTGGTCGTAGTGGCCTCAATGCCGTGCTCTCTCAAGGCTTCCGCAAATCCCTCCCGCCAACGTTGCAGATCGACCTTTCTTGGATTCAAGCGGACCCCATCGAGGCCTGCCGCTTTGACCGTCAGGTGGACATGCGGATGTGGAGAGGGGTGCGGGTCTGGATCGGTCTCGAACGTGTGGAGGACCATGGCGTACTGAAACCCTGAGAACTCTTGCTTGGCGAAGTCACGGGCCGCCCGTTGAACCGACAATGGATCGGTGCGTGTCGGCATGGAGAGGACGAGATGAAAGGCATCGCGCATCGTCGAGTCGGCGGCGATCGGCATGCCGCCATCCCGCCATTCGGCTTTCAGATCGGCCACCGCTTCTTTCCCCTGAATCACCTGTCCATCTTGGTCTTCAATCTCGAGGAGGCCATCACGCGAAATGTAGGTGAGGTTGTTGGAGATGCCCTTCATCCCTTTCGGCGCCCTGACGAGTTTCACTACGACTTGCGGCGTGCGGCGGACCATCGCTTGGAGCGTCTGCCGCACATAGGTTGCCCGAGTCTGTGACGTACTGAGCCGTCCGCCGGTGCTCACGAACTTGGCGGAACTCAGACGAACATGCTTGCTGGACCGCGGTCGCGGGAGGGTCTCCGTTGAAACATTGAAGAGCCGACTCCCCCACTCGTCCAAACCTGCATCGATCCTGCCGCCTGCGGCACTCATCGAAGCTGCCAGCGCTCCACGGTCCCGCGCAATACATCCGAGACCTTGTCGGTATGGGTTCGGATCACACGGGAGAGTTCGGTGATGAGGTCCACTCGGAAGGCCTTCCGGTTCTCAGGGGACGTATTCAACACTTTCGCGATCTGGTTCAAGTTCCTTCCCAAGGCAAGCAGTTGTTGGTTCGAGCGGGTCAATCGTTCCAACTCCGGCTGTCCAACATGCGGTTGCCCGGTCAATTTGGTGCGGATCATCGCCACGACCCATTGCGTCGGTCGGTAGCCTTCCTGGGCCGCGAGCGTGTTGATCCCGGCCACTTCCGACAGCGTCAGGTGAAGCTTCATCCGCTGGGCCGCTTTCTCCCTCCGATTCTTGAGCACCGTGCGAGGCGTGACTGACTGGGCAGAGGCGCCGCTGATTGCACGCCCCAGAACCTGGCGAAGGGCCACGCTAGGCGTGACCTGATGGGCCTGACACCAGGCGAGCCAGGATTCCTTCAGATCGCCGAGGTCGGCACTGATGGTTGTAGTGCGTGGTTTCGCCATGAGGCTGCCGTAAGCCAGGACCGAGAAACGGACCAGACATCTACGGGAGGTGAGTGTAAAGTAAACGTCTATGTAATACAAGAAGGGCTTACAGCCATATCCTGCAACATCTTACAATCGGTCTTACATCATCCCCTACCGCCATCTCCAAGACCAGCCCAATTCCCCTCCAGCCAGTCCGCTCATCCACCTGGATAACGCCATCCCTGGAGCCGACTCAAGGACCCAACAAGGGCACCATATTTGAACGTGCTACCTCCCCGCACCTTGGTCAGTCTGAGGACGACGTGCCCTGGAGAACAAGGAAGAGATGGAAACAGGCCCGCTCCCCCCACCCCTGCCCTCAGGCATTCGGACACCGGCTCGTCTTCCTTTAGGAACGGGGTACCTGGGACAGCGGGAGATCGCAGGCCGAGTCAATCATGCCCGGGAAGGAGACGACTCACCTATCGACATAGCATGAGAGCTTCAGACTCCAGCTGGCACTGACCGGGAAAGGGGGGCATGATCTGATCAGATCATGCCCCCCTGTGAATGGATCGAGGAGATTACGGAGACAGGATCTCTCGAACTGCGGTGGGGGCAAAGAAGCCTTGATCTCTAAGAACGGAAAACCAGCTCTGGGCAAAGTCCTTCAACTCCTGTTTCAGCGCTGGTATGAGGTGGGTGCGCCTGCCCGCCTCATCATACCGATAGACTTCTTGCGAGATTCCCAGGTAGTCGTTCCGAAATGAGACCGGTTCGGCTGCCATGCCGGCGGGCAAGTCGGTGAACATGAACACAAGATCGGGATCACGCATCAGATCGCCGTTCTGTTCACCGTATTGGCAAAGCGAGACCAGTCGGTGTCCGTCCTTAGTGACGCCGATCTCCTCGACCGAAAGCGGCATGTAGCCAGGTACCGTGATGCGGACGGCAGTCGCACCGCCGAGCAGGTGATCGAGATGCGTTGCAAATTCCTGATAGTGCCTCATCGTCTTGTTTCCTTTCATCGGTTGAAGGAAGCCCCCGGCGTGAGAGCCGGAGGCTTCCACGCTGCGATCAGCGACCCGAACGCTCGGTGACCCAGAGTTTCGCCTGCTGGGCGACGACTAAGAGTGCTTCAAGGTCCGCCAGGCCGAGGGAGTCAGAATTCTTCCAGACTCCATCCTGGCCCTTGTACGAGCGCGCCACGGTCACGTTGTAGAACGGACCGTTCATGCCCTCGTTCTTCCAGATGCTCGCCTTGATGCTGCTGCATCGAAGCGTGGTGACCGGCTTGGGTTTCTTGTCTTGAGGTGCCATGGTGTTGTCTCCTTTAGTTAGAGTTGATGTGTTGGCCTCTCACCAGGCGTGGAGGCCACACAGCGACGACAAAGGAGACAGAGAGGCCGCCGCCCCCTGGCGGGCCGGCGGGCGCGATGCGGAGGAATGACCGCGAAAGACGACGCGGGTTCTCGCGGCGCGCGGGCATGATCGACGCAGCCCGTCGGTGAAAAGCCAGGGCGACGGCCGGATGCGCACAGGCACCGGCCCTGAAACCACAAGCCAGCCCCCGCTCATCACCAGCAAGGCATCGCAGAGCAGCTTCAACGGACGAGGCGAGGAAGTCCTGTTCAGATAGACCGAAGAGACCACGCCCGTTCGCTACGGGGGAAGCGAGTCAACGAGTCGGTTTCGAGGTGGTCTTGAGCTTGGCGCGGTTGTCGGCTAGCAGGCGACGACGCACTCATCCGGATGGTCGCTGAACGCAGAGGAAGACCGAACGGGTCGTCTGGGTTTCAAGGCAAATGTACCGAATAACGATGCGGGAGATATTGAGGAAAGCACCCCTTTGTGTCGCGTGCCGTCCCTATCCACCAGGAAAGACCGCTCCTTCTCCCCCACCGAAGCCTTCGCTCACGACGAGATTCCCCAGGCAACCGGTCACATGGTTGACTTGCGTAGCACGACAAACGTCGCTACAGTCGAACGTGCGTGATAAGCAGATCGTGGTGATGGCTCAGCCCCGCGCGGGCACGAGGTGACGCGCATGATCTCCATGAGAAAGGCGAACCGAGGTGAGTAGAAAATCTATCAAAAGCGACGTGGCGAGACTTGACCGACTAAAGGATCGGGACATCAACTATTCGGAGATTCCACCGCTGGATCCTTCGTTTTTCAAGAAGGCGACCCAGGCCTGGCCACCGGCGAAGCAACAAGTCACGGTGCGCCTGGACGTCGATGTGCTCGACTGGCTCAAACTGCATGGGAAGGGCTATCAAACACGGCTGAACCGCATCCTTCGGGCAGCCATGGAGCACCAGGCTCCACGTCGACTACGCGCGCCGAAGAGTCGTACACGATCGCGTCGGCGCCCTCATGCGGCGTAACGAAGGGGGATCTCGCCCTCATCCGCGCAACAGCCATCCGGTGCCGAATCAAGCTGTGACGTGATGACACTCGTATCGGCTTCCGATCAGTTCCGTTCTGCTCCTCGACCAGCACTGTAGAACCGTCGCGTGCACGTTCATCCATGAGGTCACTCGTGCGACGGAGCTGCACAGCAGTGAGGACTGGTCGATCCTCGAGTACCGCCCATATCCACTCGTCATGAATGCGTGAGGACCATTTGGCTCGAAACAGATCCGTGAGAGCCAGTTCGAGGAGCAAATCACGGAGCGAGCAGGATACAGGACGCAGGCATCGTAGAGCTTGGTGAAGGTGGCCACATTCAATAGCCCATCTTCAGTGCTTGCGCATCTTGGGTCAATTGATCGAGGGTCGCACGGCGGTCCGCGTCGAGCTGATGCTTATAGCGCATGAGATCTGTGAAGAAAATGCGTCGATGGGTGCCAACCTTGCGGTAGGGGATTCTCTGTTCGTCTAATAGATTTATGAGGAACGGACCGGAGACGTTCAGCACGTCAGCAGCTTCTTGGGTCGTGAGTTCCGCACGGACCGGAATCAGTGTGACGGCATTGCCATCCGACATTTCCTCAAGGATCGTGAACAGGAGTCGCACAGCGGAAGGAGGCAACAATAGACGTTCAGTGGGGTTCCGCTTCTGAATAATCTGAACGTAGAGATCCATGGATTGGTCTTGATGCGATGCCAGGACCTGTCGCGCTTTCTTCGCGAGCGCGATGTCCTCGGCGGTCGGTTCAATCGGTTCTCTGGTCGAAGTGGTCATGGATTCGTTCGTCTCTTCTCATCCCAAAATCGCTGCAGTCAACTGCCTTCCGGTAGTGGCGTTTTGCGATCGGCTCCTCGTGCCAGGCCGAGACGCTTATTTCGCTTTCGATACGAGGCAAGAGCCTTCCTGAGCCGGGCGTTTGGAGGAGGTGGCTTTTCGAGCAACTTTAGCAGCGTGAGGCTGTCCCGCTCCGACAACGTCATGCGTTCAGCTTTTTCGATCACACTCTCAGCTTCGCGCAAGGCCGATCGCAGCACAAAATCCGTCAGCTCCGTGTATCTCAACGCCGCCGCCCGCAGGAGCATGGCCTTCTGCTCCGTCCGCACTCGGAGATTGATCCGCTTATGACCGTCTACAGCGACTCGAAGCATGACTCCTCTTCCGTTGTGGAGGATCACAACACATCATTGAGGGCGCCATCGGCAATGATGATCTTGTGCTTCTTCCGGAGCGGGGCGACTTTGGGATCGAAGTTGGCGAGAATATCCCGGCAGGTCGACTCCAGGTAGCCGTCGAGCGCCTGGCGTTCACGGTTGATGACCACATCCAATTCCACACGATCGCCGACGAGAGGACGGCAGTCGCGCATGAACTGCCGGAAGCGCACGGCTTGTAAGGCGGTCTTGTCGCTAAAGATGAACGTCATGTGTGGGTCGTTGTGACGGCTGAGATCCTCCATGTAGACAGCCTTCCGAGCCTCACCGTTAAATTCAGTGCAGAGGGCATCGTAGCGTTGTGACAGGTAGTCCCAGAACCTCCGTAGCAATTCCTCGGCCTGCACTTCCTTTCCATCCGCATCGATCCGCTGGCTAAAGATCGTCCCCTTGCCCTCACGCTTGCCGTGATCCTTGGCATTCACGTAGCGGTGTGGAATGAGCGTGGACACCTTCTCCTGTCCGAACTCCTTGATGCGGCTGTAGACGTAGCCAGCCGCCATGCAGAGCGAGGCGTAGTGAAAGACACCATCGATAAACACGCGGGCCCAGGCATAGTAGAGTGCGCCACGGTACGGTTTGACGACGTACTCCGGGGTCTGCTCCTTGCGCGCCTGTTCTTGAAAACAGTGGTCGTCGTAGTCGTACGCGTAGAGCGTGTCGAAATCGAGCAGGGTCTTGCCCTTGTCCAGATATTCATTCAGGAAGAAGTAATCCTCGCCCACCCCAGTGGCGGGCAACAGTACTCGATTGAACACCAGATGCTCTTGATCGCCGAACTGGTCGCTGATCCGTGAAAGGTCTTCATCTGTTTTTGCGTGGAGACCAAACAGCGCCTTGACCAACTCCTGACGGAGACGGAACGCGTCCTGTTCCGGCATGCTGACACGGTAGCGTTCCTGCGCCTCAATGGACCAGGCGAAGTATTCCGGGTTCACTCGCATGAGGGCTTGGCGGAGCGCGGGGTCGAGCGCACCAAACCCAGTGGTCGGTGGATGAATATCATGACTTGTTCTGGCTGGCCGTTGGTTCTCCATACGGGTTTGATATACCACACATGTGTGTCAGGCATTCAAGTGCGGGAGTCTACGAGAAGATGATGAGCGAGATCATGGCCCTCGTGAAGAATGCAGGCTACGTCAAGAACGCCGTTCTCACGGCAGCGAGAGAGCAGGAAAGGGCACGGTGATACGCGTCTGTACTCCCGATCAGTTCTGTTCTGCTCCTCGATCCTCAGTGAAAAGCCAACGCGAGCCTGAAGGGACTCAGACATCGGACTCGCGTGGCGACCTCTTTCTAACACATTGTTGCGCCCCTCACCTACCCCGGGGCGCAACTGAATCTCCCTGTTTGTGGCCACGTGCGGCTGCAGGCGTGACATCGTTCGCGATGGCGCGGTTGCCACGGGCGTGCCACACCCCTTAATCTTACTGTGTCATTAAAAACAGTGTATTGTACGAGCTTCTTCGTCCTGCTTCGGAGGAGCAATGAGTGCAAGGCAGCGATTTGGGCAATACATGGAGCATTTGGCTGAGGGACTTGGGCATAGGGATCGGCATGCGGGGCTGA
>PHGD01000001.1 GCA_011090425.1 Nitrospira sp. LK70
GCCAATACGTATGAATCTTGCCATCCTTGTGGCGTGTCGTATGGCGCAGATACATCCTGCGTTCCATATGGACTGAGCGCCCCGTTCACGTCAATGGGGTTGGTCGGCACTACATCGTGGTTTCACGTAGGTGGTCTTAAGTCTATCGCGGGGTTGCGCGAACGCAGAGGGCGAAAAAAGACTCCGAGGTGACCGAACTGCGGAAGTTGGGCTAACTCCAAGTGCAACACGGCAAGCTCGGACGGGCTACGGTGTTGCGGGAAAGGAAGCTGCCGAGAAGCAATGTCGGAGGTTTCTGTGAGAGGGTTACCCGGAGCTGGCGCACTCGGCCGATGGCTCCGACTCCAGCCGGCGAGAGCAGGGCCTTTTTGACGCGCACCCCGATCTTGCTCAGCTAGCCCACATTATGCCTGAGCACTTCCGTTGCGATTGTCGATTCGCCGCTACGACAGGCCAACATGCGGAGTCGAAGGCAACAGACCTCTCCGCCGCGATGCGATCGAACGCGGCTCAATCGAAGCTTGGTATGGCGGGCGGCCTCCCCGCATTGCTGATCGCCATATCGCCCTGGGTTTTGCCGGTGGTGAGCCACCTTCCGTCGACCACGATGATGTGGGTCGATGGCCGATTCATTTCGCGATGGATACCGGGGCAATGCTGATGCCGGCTGATTCAATCTCGTTTCTGACGAGTCGGACGAATTCCACTCCCTGTGGTGTGTCGGCGTGAATGCACAGACTATCGGCGTGCAGGGTGATGCGGTGACCCTCAATGCCCGTGACATAGCCTGACAGGATCTCACGCAATTGCCGACGAACTTGCCGCTCGTTCTTGAGGAGAGCCCCTGGTTCAGAGCGCGACACCAGGGAACCATCCGATCGGTATGCTCGATCAGCAAAGGCTTCCTGAACCACAGTCAAACCGACCTTCTTTCCACACTCAACTAAAACCGATCCAGCAAGGGCGTAGAGTAGGAGGTGTCGGTTGAACGATGTGACGGCTCGTGCGACGGCATCTGCGATTGTCTGATCCCTTGCTGCTAAGTTATAGAGTGCGCCATGAAGTTTCACGTGGGTGACGGTCAGATGATCCAATGCCAACACGTCGGTAAGAGTCTTCAGTTGTCTGGTCACCAGTGATTCAATCTCTTCTGAAGAGGCTCGACGCTCTCCGCGACCGAAATCTTGGGCATCAGGAAACCCTGGATGTGCGCCGATGGCAGTGCTGTTGTGCGACGCCAGTCTGGCTGTTCGGCTCATGAGCGTGGGATTGCCGGCATGGACGCCACAAGCGATATTCACTGAGGTGATCAGCGGCATAAGTTGCGCTTCGAGTGTCAGAAACTCTTCGCTCTCGTACTCACCCATGTCGCTGTTCAAATCAATGGTCGTCATGCTGTGTCTCGCGGGTCAGACGATCGAACTCTTTCCGGTCGATGGGTTTGAATCGGACGAGGTCACCTGGTTTGAGTAGGAAGGGAGTCGCTCCGGTTTTGCGATAGATGGCGATCGGTGTTCGGCCGATCAGTTGCCAACCTCCAGGAGTGGCGCTGGGATAGATGCCGGTTTGGCGCTCGGCAATGCCGACGGATCCGGCTGGGACTTTCGTACGCGGAGTCGAGCGACGAGGCATGGCCAAACGGTCAGGGATCGGACCCAAATAGGGAAAACCGGGACTGAACCCGAGCATATAAACGCGATAGGGCATCGATGTGTGCAAGGCGATCACATCTGCCGGCCTTAGGTCTGCGAATGCTGCAACCTCCTCCAGGTCGGGCCCCCATTCGCCGCCATACAAGACGGGAATCTCGTGGAGAGGGTCGTTCGATTCGCTTTCCTGTGGCCCAGGTCGAGGCAGGCCGCGTAGTTTCTTAGTCAATACGGACAAACTCCACTGAAACGGATCGAAAAAAATGGTGACTGACCGATAAGTGGGCACAATATCCAGGATGCCGGCCCACCCTTGATCGCCGACCATCTTTGCAAATGAGATGGTTCGTGCGTTGGTCGATGGATCGATCTCGTTGCCGAATTCGATCGTGATTGCCGAGTCGCCAAGCGGCAGGATGCGGAACATCCCTTTGGAGGTTCGACTTCGACCTCTTGCCTGATTGGATGGAGGCATGGGCTAGGGCACCAACCGCATGGAGTCACGGAACCGGGATCAACGAGTCTTGCTTGTGGCTAGGATGGATTGGGCAGCGGCTATACCAGAAAGAGCCGCGCCTTCCATGAATCCCTGCCATTCATAGAACGAGTTCGTGTGCTCCCCGGCGAAGAGGAGATTGCCGGCCGCCAACCCCTCCAATCCAGCCATGGTCGTGAATTGACCGGGACGGTAGCAGGTATAGCTGCCTTTCGTCAGCGGATTCGAAGGCCAATGTTCGAGGTGCGCAAGATACTGTCCCTGGATGATTGTGGCAGCGCCGGCTGTGTTTGGGTATACGATATCCAAATCGCTCAAAAACCGCTGAGCTTCCGTCTGGACCATATTCCGGTTCAAACCCGCACCTCGCGCGCCGCTGGAATAGTCAGTCAATACGCCTCCGGTCTCTGTGCCCCTTGACGGATTGGTTTCCCATGTCGTCTGTACATTCGCAAGGTCTGCATAGATGGTTCCGTTTCCTCCCAACGCGCGCCACGGTCGACTCGAAAAGCCGATCATCAGCTTGGCATTGGTGCCGTAACCGAGTCCTTGAATGGTCGTCAGTTGATTTGGAGGGATCGCGAGACTGGGATCGAGCTCCACTTTACGCAGCAGAGTAAAGGGGATCGCCAACAGGGCGACATCGTGCGTCTTGGCAACGGTGCGACTGCCCATGTGGAACGTTAGTTCGATTCGCCCGTCGCTCAGGCGGCGGACTCGCATCAGCTCGCGTTCATAGGTGATTTGCCCGGAGAGTTCACTGGTTAATCCTTCAACGATCCCGTCGTTGCCGTCTGCCAGATGGTATCGTTCGTCGCTGGAGCCGAACGGTTTGAACGTTGAACGGCTGTCGGTAGGAATGAATAAGAGAAAATTTAGACAGCTCTGTTCTGTTGCCGTAAGTCCATATTCTGCCTCATAGGCTGCCACAATGGCGGCCTTGGCCACGAGGCCTGCTGGGACGCCGCCTCCGTTCTGCCCTTCCAGATAGGCCAGCAGATCCGTACGGTCCAGCGCCACATCATTGGCTGTGTGAGAGCGGGCTGTGACTTCTCGGGACAGGCGATTGAGGTCCCTTCGTATCACCGACAGGAAATCACGAAACTCTGACACAATCGCGGCTTCTGAATACCGTTGGCCGAAGAAATGGTAGAAGACATTGCCCGGCTGTCTATTCACCTCCTCCAGAGCCAGGCCGAATCGTTTGGCGTAGTCCAGCATAGTCTTGTGCGAATTGTCGATGAGCTCGCCGCCTCGTTCCGCCACCTGACCAGGGAAGAAGCCTCGTAGCGACCAACAGCGACCGCCGGTCCTTGTGGCTGCGTCATAGATGGAAGTCCGGATGCCGTGGGTCTTGAGTGTATCGGCGCAAGCCAATCCGGCGAGCCCTGCACCGACGATACCGACGGAGAGGGAGGAGGGGAGTGGCTTGGCATCGGTGATGCGGAGAGGAAAACCCGTGATTGTCCCGAGGGCGAACGTTGCGCCCGTCGCCCCCGCGCCGAGCAAAAATTGGCGTCGGGAAATCGTGGGAGAAACCTCGGTCTGAGTGGATGCTTGGAGCGTTCCGATGGCATCAGCATTTGAACATCCTCGACTCTCAGCCAGCATGGCCGCAGCCATCAATCGCGCGAATGAATGGAATGCAGCACTCCGAGCCATCGAACCCTCTTCCGGTTGGTGGCCAATCGAGAGTGAGTATCTTACAGAACGGCGGGGGAGGTGAAAAGAGGTGAGATGGAGATGGCCATTACCGATGGCTGTCGTCGGGCTACCGTTGCGAATCCATTGATCGATCGCCTAATCCGAAGCTTCCAATTACGCCCTTTTCGACATAGAGAAGCGTGCGGCCTATTCCCATCGGCATGGGGAATTTGATGATAAGGGTCATCCGGTCGGGGAGGTCCTCGGAATCATCGGCAAAGCGAGGTTGTGATCTGGCAGAATCGCCGAGCGGGAGCGTCAGCTCCCTCATTCACTTTCAATCAGCACAGGCCGAGATGAACTGAGCCGGTGTGAAAAATCTGGTAGGACCATGGTCGATTGCTGCAATTCGTCGACCACCGGATGGGAACCCATGTCGATCGAACCCTTGAAGAACGCCCCCTCTTCCATTGAAAACGACGGAGCGGAGACATCCCCGAGTAGGACGGCGGACTTGAGCAGTTGAATCTTGCTGGTGGCACTCACATTGCCATGGATCTTCCCTCTGCTCACAATCGTCTCGGCGATAATCGAACCACGGACGACCGCATTTTCGCCGATGACCAACATTCCTTTGGCGTGGATTTCTCCTTCGATGGAACTATCGAGTTGAACGGTACTGTGAAAGTGGACGATGCCTTTAAAGGTGACGTCCTTCCCTAAAACAGTAAAGTTTCCGTTATCCGATTCCATCTCGCCTTTCTTTTTGTCCCACATGATGATCCTCTTTCGGAGTGGTTTCAACAGAAATGGAAGCTCACCATACAGGAGTCGGAAGAAAGAATCAAAGGCAGATTTTTGGAATGCAGCATGGGCAAAGCGGAAAGGTGTTTCTTGGTAGAGATCGCAGAGAATAGATCATGAGCTCGTGTGTCGTCCGAACGGTGTCTCGTGATGGAGTATTCGGCTGGGATCGCGTATGATCCGACCGTTCCGCAACCGGAGGTTCAGGGAGCCGGACAGGATGGATGGTGATGCATCATCTCGGTGGGTACTGTGTATCGGCTGTATCAGCGCTGGACTTGGAGTGGCAGCCGGCGCGTTCGGGGCTCATATGCTGAAAGGCACGTTGGATCAGCCGATGTTGGCCGTCTATGATACGGCTACTCGTTACCAGATGTATCACGCCTTCGGCATGGTCCTGAGTGGCTTTGCTGCTCGCATCTGGCGCGATGCCGGAGCAGTCAAGGCCGGGTGGATGTTTCTGGCCGGGACGCTCTTGTTCTCCGGGAGTCTCTATGGAGTGTCGCTGTTGGGAGTGCGCTGGCTCGGAGCTGTGACACCGGTCGGCGGCGCATTATTCATTATCGGCTGGTGTGTGCTGGCTTGGCGAGCCTGGCGTGGGCCAGGATGTTGAAAAAGTCCACCAGCTTTGTTCTCGCATTGCTCAAAACCTCAATGTACCAACCGCGTACGACTCGGTCTTTCGCTCGCTGCGGCCTCGCTGGATGGCCTTTTTGAACATCCTGCCAGCATGGGCACCAAAAGAAATCCTGACGATTCTGTTAAGGCCGGCAGGCTGCTGTACGTTTGCCGCTGATTGATCCCCATCCTCCCATGTTGTTCACAAATGACCCTTCGATCTTCGTATTGTCCTTGATGAACAGTAAACTGTCTTCTTGGATGTGCCCGTTCTGCTCCCATCGCAAGTAAATGCTGTCGGCAAGAATGATCATTTCCGACAGTGCTGGAATAGTGGCCGGCACCTGTCCGTCAGGAGGAAAGACCAGCGTGTTTTTCTGATCCTCGTGGTGCTGGTGATTGTGAATGGTCCACTGCCAAGTCCCGCAGAGCCGAGCCCGGCCTTTCGCCTGCCTGATGCGCTCTTTCCAGCCATAGATTTCCCACCAAGCGGCGAGGGCCTGCTGGCTGGATTCAAATACCGTGCGTTCGGCTGCCAACAGAAGATCCGTGTTTTGATGACCTGTTGTCGGTTGGGAGGTTCGAAGGGTCTGGTCCTCTTGGGTGATGCGGAGCAGATCTGAAAGCGCTGCGCTTCGGCTGCGATCACGCAACCACTCTTGTCGTGCAGCAGGAGGTGGAAGCACGGCAGAGGATGGCCCCACATCCTGACGGATTGAATCGGCCAACTGCCATGCAGCCAGCGCCGCCATCAATTCATAGACCGTCTGGGATAATTCGGCCAGCTTCAGCTCATTGACCATTTTGCTCGGGAGTCGTTTGGCACCCAGCGCTCCTGCCGCATCTCTCAGGCCGAGAGCAGGGCCGATGGCCGTGGTGAAGACGGTCATGGCCTTCTCGTCCGAATCGATCGGAGCGAACTGGTCGGCACGCTGACCGACCTGTTGGGCCAGCAACGCCGGTGACGCTCGTTCCTCAGCGAGTGTTGGCGACAGCGTGAGAATTGATAGTCCCATGACCAGGAAGAAACCGGTCATGGTAGGGTGACGCCAGCTGCGACCTCGCCGAAGGCTGAGGGGTTTCGTGCCATCGACATCTGTGCGGGTCTGAAAACGAAGCGGCGGTCTACGTCGGGTCATGTTCCTTGAAGGCAAGATTTCAGGAAGCTCGCAGTCCGCTCCCAAGCGAGGGCCGAACTGTCGGGATCATAGGCCTGAGGCTTCATGTCATTACAGAAGGCGTGAGCTGCATCAGGGTAGAGATGAATCTCAACTCGCTTGCCATATTCGGCGGCTGCGCCGCGCAATTGTTCGACGTCATCCTGCGTGGCCCAGGTGTCCTTTCCTGCTTGGTGATACAGCACCGGTGAAAAAAGGTCTTTCATCAATGCGTTGGGTGTGACCGCCTTGCCGTAGTACGAGACGGCCGCGCGCAGCCGTTTCCGATGGCAGGCGAAACGGAGCGCATAGGAGCCCCCCATTCCATACCCTACGACTCCATGCATATTCCCCTTCGCGAAGTGGCGTGTATTGAGATACTCACAGCAGGAATTGATATCCGTCATGACATGTGCGTCGTTCTGACGTTCCAACAGAGCGGCTGCGACGTCATCGTCGGCGGTTACCATTCCTCCCAACCGTCCATAGAGGTTCGGAATGATCACCGCATACCCTTCACAGGCCAGACGGGCGCCGACATCCTTCATCTGTCCGGTCAATCCCCACCGATCATGCAGCAGGATGAGCCCTGGATAGGTCCCCGGTTCTTGCGGCCAGAACAAGAGACTATCGATTTGATGCTCCTTCGGCACCTTGGTCTTGAAGTAGGGATCGACCATTTGATCGGTTCGCGTAGGGATCGGCACGCCGCTTGAGAAACGCGCAGTTCCTGTTCCGATCTGTTCTAACGAAAAAAGGGCGCGGTGTGTTGTAGGCATGGCGGGAATGTCTTACCGCAGCGGAATTGCACTCGACATGCGTTACTATATGAAGCCGCTTGCGGGAATGTCAAATGAGCGGCGTTGACTGATCGATGCTTCCGTTTTACTCTGAATCGGTTGTGAGGGACTCGTGAATCAGAATCGCATTGGTGTCGGGTTGATCGGGGTGGGCAGGCATGGGCTTCGTTATGCGCAGCACATCGTGCGCGACCTCCCGACTGCGTTTCTGAGCGCAGTCTGCCGGCGACATCCTGAGCAGGGGTTTGATGTACCTGGAGCCCCACCGGTCAAGATCTATGGGGAGGCCCGGTCATTGATCGCCGACCCCACGGTTGACGTGGTCATTGTCGTCACTCCTCCCATATTTGCCCTGGAGATCTGTCGGTTGGCGGTCCAGGCCCGCAAACCGATGCTGGTTGAAAAACCGTTGGGGAGCACTGCGTCGGATGCCGATGCGATGGTCGCCTTAGCTCGTGGAGCTGATGTGCCCCTGATGACGGCGCAGACCCTCCGATTCGACAATACGATCCAGCACATGAAAATGCTCCAACCTTGTATCGGGCGTTCGCAACAATTGGACTTACTGTTCCACATTGAGATACGACAAACAGCTCCCGACCATGTCGCTGGTTATGGGGGGCGGGGTGCGCTGCTGGAAATCGGAGTTCACATGCTCGATCTGGTTCGGTTCATGACCGGTGAAGAGGTGCAAGACGTGCGTTGCACGATGGACCGGCATCCCCCGCATGCGCCCGAAACGAGAGCCTCGGTTGATCTCACTACGATCGGGGGGACGACCTGCCGAATAGAAGTCGCCCGAGTTTTGGGGGCACGTGCCGGTCGAGCGATATGGATCGGTTCAGAGGGGCGCGTGGAAGCCGACTGGATGCAGCGTCGAATTCGCTGTGTCGATACCGCCGGCGTCGAGACGGTGCATGCCGACCCTCCTCCGTCCCAGACGGTCCTTGCCGCTCTCACGGCCTTTTTGCAGGCGGTGGCAAATAATTGCTCCATGCCCATCACGGGGGAGGATGGGTGTCGTGCCGTGGAAATCGCCGAAGCCTGTTACCGGTCGGCCCAAGCAGGCGGCAAGCCGGCCACCCTTCCCCTTGCACACTAAGGTTCTGCGACGATGTGGGTATCTGTCTCTTCGACACCGTCGATCGCATGGATCTTCGTGATGACGACATCGGAAAGCGCCCGTTCATCCTGGACGCTGATAAAGACAAAAATATCCGGACGGCCGAAGCAGGAGTGAGCCTGTTCCACGCCGGGTATTTGTTTCAGCGTACCGACCACGTCCTTGGTCCTTCCTGCTTTCACCTTAATGAGAATGTAGGCTCTTGTCGCCACGTGTCCCTCCTTGTAGGTTCGGACGTTCGTAAAACCCGCTTCGCCGCCCGCGTCGACGAATCTGCGAGGCGTGCGAGGCGAGCGTCATGCGTAATAAGGTCCAGAACGGCCATCTCTTTGTCGTGGGTGCGAGATGCAAGATGCGCCTCACGAGAGACATGATTCACCGTCCAGCTGCCCCCGGCATCGCCTTTCGATGGTGATCAAAGACCTCTTCAAAACGTTGCCCTCGCGCTGTGAGCGCCGACCGGCCCTCTCGTACGAGCTGCATGAATCGCTTGAAATCATCGACCGATAGGTTGAATTGTCCAAAACCGGTTGCCAGCCGCTCCAGCTCTTCCGCAGAGGTGCGCTGATCCGCGTCCGCGAGCGCTTCCAATATTTCAGCGGTCCATCCGCTTGCGCGAAATCGTTCGAGGAGGGGAGTGGCCTCCTCGCCGTACTTGCCGGCAACGGCATCGCCCAGAAAACGCTGTACCGATGCATCGGTGCTCTTGCTCAACGCGGATTGGAACTGGATCACGGACCTGATGACATGATCGGCTTCCCGACTGCCCTCTGGTGGAAGAACCTGTGCTTGCTCGAGCGTCGCGAGAACAGCCATGGCCGCCCCGACAAAAGGAGATGCGCTACTTGAGTGTTGAGCCGGAATCCCGGGGATCAGGCTCGCCGCGGATGATGGAGAAATGCTGGCCACGAGGGAAAAAATCAGTATAGATAGCGGAACGGCGGTAAAGAGCGGACAAGGGGGCCGGTGGGATCGTGACCGATTCGAAGAGGTGGCTCCCTTCGGGCGAAACCAGAGGCACATGGGCGGATTATACAGAGTCGATGGGAGCGGTGCTAGTTGAAGATCCTGCAGCCGTTCCCTCTATTGAAACCCCCTGAGAGACTTCCTATAATCGCCCGGTTTGGCCGCCGTCCAGCCCACATCATTCATGATAGAAAGGCAGTATTTTCATGCTTGCCAAGGTTACGAGCGCGGCCCTCGTCGGGCTCGACGCCCACCTCGTCGATGTCGAAGTCGATATCGCCGGCGGCCTGCCGCAATTCTCGGTCGTGGGGTTGCCCGATGCGACCGTCAAGGAAAGTCGCGACCGGGTGCGCTCCGCGCTGAAAAATACCGGGTTTCACTTTCCGGCCAAACGAATTACCGTCAATCTGGCTCCTGCCGGGGTGAAAAAGGAGGGCTCGGGGCTCGATCTCGCCATCGCCGTCGGGATTCTCGTCGCCGAAGATGTGATTCCTCAGGCCATGCTGGAAAAGCGTGTCTTGATCGGAGAACTCTCGCTGGACGGTCGGGTGAAATCGATCACCGGAGCCTTGTCGTTTGCACTCGCGTGCCGGTCCGGATACGAGTTGTTACTGCCCGCCGATAACGGCTCCGAAGCAGCCCTGATAGAAGGAGTGAGCGCCTACCCGATCCACAGTCTTCCGGAAGCCGTGGAGTTTCTTAAGGGAAGCCAACTCATTGTTCCCACGTGCTCGAACCAAGACTTGCTGGAATCAGCCAGGACGACGGAGGACGACGACTATTCAGACGTTCGAGGGCAGGAGCATGCGAAGCGCGCACTCGAAGTCGCGGCTGCCGGTGGGCACAACGTGCTGATGGTCGGTCCTCCTGGTTCCGGCAAGACGATGTTGGCACGGCGGCTTCCCTCGATCCTTCCGTTGTTGGAATTGGAAGAGGCGATTGAAACGACGCGCGTGCATAGCGTGGCCGGACAACTGACTCCGGATCGGCCGTTACTGGCGGTGCGCCCGTTCCGAGCTCCTCATCACAGCATCTCGGATGCCGGGCTGGTGGGAGGAGGCACCGTTCCAAAGCCCGGCGAGGTCTCACTCGCACATAACGGCGTGCTGTTTCTGGATGAGTCACCCGAGTTCAAACGGGGTGTGCTTGAGGGATTGCGGCAACCGTTGGAAGATGGATATGTGATCCTGACCAGAGCGAGCGGAACCTTGAAATATCCTGCCCGATTCATGTTGATTGCCGCGATGAATCCTTGTCCTTGCGGATATTATGGGGATCGAACCAGACCCTGTATTTGTACCGGTACCCAGATCCGCCGGTATCGCGCGAAACTCTCCGGGCCGCTGCTCGATCGGCTGGATATTCACCTGGATGTGCCGCCTGTTCCTGTTCGCGAGCTTCGCACCGAACTGCCTGCTGCCGAAGGATCGACCTCGATCAGATCACGTGTCGTGGCGGCCCGGGAGCGCCAACGACGGCGGTACAGAAGCGACGGCATCTACACGAATGCCCAGTTGAAGCCGCGGCTGGTAAAGCGGTATTGTGGCCTGGGTCAACCGGCCCAAGACTTGCTCGAACAAGCGATGGCCAGGCTCCGACTGTCGGCGCGGGCGCATGGTCGTATCCTGCGCGTCGCCCGTACCATCGCCGACTTAGCTGACTCTGACAACATTGAGGCCATCCACATCGCGGAGGCTATTCAATACCGTTCATTCGACCGCAATCCTGACGTGTGAGGCATCAGTGGCATCGGTAAAAGTGTTTCTCTGGTGGTTTGTCGTGGGAGCGACGATGGCCCTGGCCGTCATCATGGTGCAAGGCGGCATCAGAGAGGTCATGCAGGCTCAAGGATCTGTCTGGGAGCTGAAACTCGTCGAGGTGCTGACGACCATCATGGGTGGAGGATTGCTGGGAGGCTGCATCGCCTTGATCCTCGATCGGATTAAAAAGTCGTAACAGGATGCTGAAAAAGTCCGCCAGCGGCGTTCTCGTATCGCTCAGAGGCTCAACGTACCCCGGGCAAGAGCTGCCAGTGCAGCTCGGGGTCGGGTGGGTGAGAATGAATACGCCTCGCCTCTTCGCTCGCTGCAGCCTTGCTGGACAGCCTTTTTGAGCATCCTGAAGGTATTCTGACGTTGGCACCGAACGGACACTTCCGGCTATATTTTCGGCATGGACGGAGTTTTCCACCTGTTAAGACATAAGCGCTCCTTAACTCACCTCAACTCACCTCCGTACAGATTCCCCATGATCCGTTTCCTGTCCTCCGCTCGCAAATCGACAAATACCTTCATGCCTATTGCTTGCTTGTGATACGAAGGAAAGACGATCCCCTCTGAGTGCTGTGTTCTTCCGGCAGGTCGACAGAGTCATCGATGCCGCGCAATGACCAAGTGACCAGGCAGTGGCATGTGCTTCGATTGCTGGAATCGTCGCGCGGCGTGACGCTGGATGAACTGCGTGAGCGGTTGCCCGCCGACTATACCCGCCATGCCAGGACCGTCAGGCGCGATCTGGAAGCGCTTGAGTCGGCCGGATTTCCTCTCATCAGTGAACAGGTCGATGGCCATGTACGCTGGCGCCTCATGGACGGAGTACGCCAGGCTCCGGCCTTGTCGCTGTCGCCGACTGAGCTGATGGCGCTGGTGATGAGCCGGACGCTCCTCAATCCGTTGACAGGGACGCACATTCAGGCAGCCCTGGATTCGGCCATGACGAAAGCGTCGAGCCTCCTGCCTTCTCTGTCGCTCGACTATATGCAACGAGTCCAGAATGTATTTGCAGTCGGCCTGGGTCCGCATAAGACCTACAAGCAACATCGAGAGACCATCGATCGGCTCACTCAAGCGGTCGACAAGCACCGCACCGTGCAAGTGCGCTATGACTCGGCCTCTCGTACCCGCATGACCAGGCGGGAGATTGATCCCTATCGCCTCTGGTACGCGTCAGGCGGGCTCTACCTGATCGGCTATTGCCATCTCCGCAAAGAACCGCGCATGTTCGCGGTTGAGCGGATCAGATCCGTCACGCTGACCGATCATCCCTACCAATTGCCGCTCGGCTTCGATCTGGATGCGTTCGTGCAGGATGCGTTGACCGTCATGCGCGGCCCGCGGATCGAGGTGGAACTGCTGTTTGACAAGTCAACCGCTGCCTGGGCGAAGAACCGTATCTGGCATCCCAGTCAAAGACTGACCCACCTGAGCCGAGGACGGCTGCGAATGGTCCTGTCCATCGCGGAGACACGGGAACTGACTGGATGGATCCTCAGCTTCGGCAGCGGTGTGACGGTGATCCGGCCTGAGAGTCTGCGGAAAGCCGTGAGGGAGGAAGCGAAAAGGATCTGGACCGGCAAGTAACTTCCAGAATGGTCCCACCAAACAGACCAGAGATACCAGGTAGACGAGACAGACCAGACCGACCTGCTTCGAAGAATGACCTCGGATGTCACATCGTTGTATGAAACTGGGCGTCATCACACAAGGAGGGCAACTATGAGGCGGCGTCTGATGATTGCAACTCTGCTACTGATGTCGGCCACGGCGAGCTATGCCGAACCGGGTTTCGATCCGCGCTACGAGCGGGACTACAACATCTTCAACCCCGTGAACAAATATGCCCCGGACAATCCGTTGAATCCCGTGAACCAATATGACCCGAACAATCCGTTCAATTCGGTGAACAAATATGATCCCGGCAATCCGGTCAACCCGATCAACCAATACAACCCGAACAATCCGTTCAATTCGATCAATCGGTACCATCCTGACAATCCACTGAACCCGGTGAATAAATACGACCCCGCGGTGCCGTTCGCGCCACTGGATGGAAGGAGTGGTCAGAGGACCGGAGCATGGTGATGGCACAAGCGAGAGCGGGCTCCAATCAACGCCCGGCGTCGGCCGCATGGAAGACATATTGCAGTTCGCCCTGAAGACCAAGCCGCTCCGCCCAGTCCCAGAGGTGGTCAAGGTCTAGCTGGATATGAGGATTCTTCACGACGCCCAGTGCATCTTCAAAATCATGAGGGCGGCTTGCCTTGAGCTTAAGGAGGATCAGGTCCTCAGGGCCGCAGACGTACAGGGTGATGCCGAAAAGCTGAAGCGAGCGCCTGCGAGTAAGTGCTGATTGAGACTGAGGATCGTGCGCAAAGAGAAGATCCAGAGGAATCGTGGGATAAGAACGATGAGCCAGACGCATCACTACATCCTTAGCCATCGGATTCTGCTCCGTCCAGGTCTCGTCGATCTGAAACCCTTGAGCAAGCAGCGCATCGAGCAGTTTGGTGCGAGAGGGCAAGTCAGAGAGCACGAGCAGGTCAATATCTTTTGTTGCCCGAAGACGGCCCCAAGCATTGACGGCCAGCGCACCGACGAGACAATACGAGGTTGGTTCCGGAAGTGCCGTGACGACGGTGTGTAGATAGTCGGCGAGCGAGTCGGGGCTAGCGGGCGACATCGCCCGACACTGAGGCAATCCGGTCGATTGATGAGATGCGGCGGAACGGGTTATCGAAGGGAGGACGAGGCGGGAGCGGAGAAAATCCCAATGCCTGGGCGCAGGCCTTCGACCATCGTTGCAAGGCATCGGAGAGACGGCAGCACTCCAAGATGCCTTCTTCGGGCGTGGCCGCGTAGTCGCTCGGACTGATCTGCGCGGCGCTCACATGCAGCTTGCGTAGCCAAATCGGCGGGTTTGCGGGATCGAAGGCCATGGCGTGATTCTACAGGAAGGAGGGAAAAAGGCAAAGGCCACGCCGTTCGAGCTGTTCAGCGGGGGAGGCCCGTCGAGATGATGACGGGTATTTGGTCAGCCAGTGGACGGTGATCAAATGATCGACCGCGTGGAATTCAGGATCGCTGGTCGTTCTTTATGAAAGAAACTTACCGGCGCGAAACTATCGAGAACGAGCTTTCCGATCACGGCGCGCCTCCTCCCGGTGCTCTCGTTGGAGATCGGCCGTCAGGGAAAATTTGCCGGTGAGAAAGCCGGTAGCCGCGGCGATCGGGTCTTCGGCTGCCGGGGCGACGACGAGCCGACCGCCCTCCTCGATCAATTGGACCTTGCCGTCCGGTTTGAACCCGAGTGTGCGGCGAAGTTGCCGAGGAATCAGAATGTGGCCCTTTTCAGAAATATGGGAGACACACATGGAAAAGTCCTCCACTGTGAAATCAGGATAGCGTAGATCCTCGGTGTGGGTAAACTGAAGAATGGAACGATGTGCTGTTCGCGCCGTTGGGTGGGAGCGAAAGGAACCGAAGTCGATGACCCTTTACGGCAGGACCGTTAGGCCGAGGCGTCTGAAGTCTTCGTCGAAGGCGAAGCAGGCAACGTGATCGAGTCGCGAGGGTACGACCACGAAGGAAATAGCGTCGCAGAAAGACAGCCGATGATCGCGGCCATACGTTCGGAACATACGTTCCGCTTCGTTTCTCACGGAATCGCCATAGGGAACAATCTGAAGATCGGGCTTGACCTCGTTGAGGAATGCGAGCGCGGCTCGGAAGTGACGACGGTACCGCAGCAACGTCACCGTTTCGCTCACGATATCCCAGGTCGTGCACCACGTCGTTCCAGAAGAGGCCGATTCTTCCACGAGGAGACGAGCCGGCATGTGGTTGGCATCGTTCTGATCGAGACAGGCATAAAAGAACGAGGTATCCCAGAATACCAGGGCGGGAAGAGGCATCAGCGAGTCGCGTCACGCGGACCATACAGATGGGATTTTACACGAGAAGAGATCGAGACCTTCCTCCCTCGCCGCTTGGGCAGCTTGGCCATAAGATTCAAGAGAGCCCTGGCGGCGGTTCCAGGCGCCGGCCCTTGCTCGACGGCGCGAAGTTCGGCAACCACCTGGTCATGCACGGTAATCTTCACACTCGTCCCCGCGTCTCGCTGGACCCGCCGCACCAAAGCCGGCAACCGTTTGCGCGCTTCACTGATGGAGAGTTTCATGACGACCTCGGATGGAATACGTTGGAAATGTACATCCCTGTATAAGGCCTGTCAACATGGACATCACTCCGTCGAGCCGTTGGACGGGGGAAAGCAGGCAATCCCGTTGTCAAGGCAGAGCCCTTTGTAGAGGCCTTCGGTAGGAGGCCCTATATTTCAGGGGCGCCGGATGGAAGCGAGATGAAATTTATTCTACGTTCTTCATTCATCAAATACCGGCATTCTTCTTTCCGGCACGAAAGAGCGGTTGTATGATCTGGTCCGTACGTCCACGTGATCCTCATTCGATTCCCGATCTTGTTTCGTGATCTGAAAATGACAAACTGGCTTGCTCATGTGCGACGGAACGAAGACGGGTCGTTTGCGATTCATGAGCTTGAAGAGCACTTGCGCTCGGTGGGGGATGTTGCCGAGGCGACCCGAAGCTGCGTCGGTCGTCATGCTGCCGAGTCAGAAAGCAGCGGATTCCACAGGGCAAAAAGAGATTGCCGGTTCGCAAAGGATTATAGTAACATAATCGTTACCATGTACGATGTCTGAAATCCGAATCCTTGAATACCTCGATTCGCTGGGTCGTTCGCCCTTTGCCGGATGGGTAGAAGGTCTCAATGCATCGGCGGCTGCCAAGGCAATCGAGGCCGCGCGAGAACGATTAGCTGACTATCGGCGACGAAAAGACTCTTCGCATTGAACGGAGGCACCATGGCACTCACACGAGAATTTAAAGAAACCGTGGCCGCGCGAGCTCAACAGGACCCAAGGTTCCGCGAAGCGCTGTTTACCGAGGCGATCAATGCATATCTGACCGGCGAGGCGGCGGCAGGCAAGGCGATTCTGCGCGATCTCGTCAACGCCACGGTCGGGTTCGAGGCACTCGCGACGATGCTCAAGAAGCCGAGCAAAAGCCTGCACCGCATGCTGGCCCCGCGCGGCAATCCGAGTACGGAGAATTTCTTCGGCATCGTGAACGCGCTGCAGAAGAAGGCGCACGTCAAATTGCGCGTGACTGCGAAAGCCGGCTAAGCAGCACACAGCACCTTGGATCGGATTCGAGATGAAGTCCTCCACAACCGGCAAACCGAAGGGGCAGCGGAGATGAACTGTTTGCTCCGATTGAACCGAGAACCCCGCCGGGTCATTTAGTCTGATGGAGGGGAAGGCGGGAGCAGAGCGATGACCGGATCAAGGAAGAGGAAGCCGCGATGAGCAATGAAGACGCATTTGCACGCTGGTTCACGCAAGCGACCGGCAATGAACCATACCCATTTCAGATTCGATTTGCCGATGGGGACTGGCTCTCCGAGCAACGCCGAGGGGTGCCTGTCCCCGATCTCACGATGTGCCGACAGGGATGGGCGACCTCACCGGCTGAGCGCATAATCGGACTGTTGGGCTGATTGGAAAGAAGCCCGATCGTGAAATTGGACAGCTTTGAAGCCATTGTCCGTGCGCTCAACGAGGCCGGCGTACGTTATCTGATCGCCGGCGGGCTTGCGGTGAACGCTCATGGGTATCTGCGCTTCACCAAGGACGCCGACTTCGTTATCCAGCTCGTACCGGACAATATCGCTCGAACCTTTGCTGCCCTGAAGGCCCTAGGCTATAAACCCCTGGCGCCGGTCACCGCCGAACAATTCGCCGATTGGGCCACGCGCGAAAGCTGGATACGCGACAAGAACATGCAGGTACTTCAACTTTGGAGCGACAGCCACCGTGAGACATCCATCGATATTTTCGTGCAAGAGCCCTTCCCGTTTGATGAGGAATATCGCAAGGCACTGATCAAACCCCTGTATGGGACCATCGAAGTTCGGTTTGTCAGTATCCCCACGCTGATCAAGATGAAAGAAGCGGCGGGCAGAGAACAAGACAGGATCGATATCGAACACCTGCGCATGAGGCTGGAAGACGATGCAACAACATGACGCACAACCAACAGAGTTCGACTGGCGCCTGACCAGCTTCGAAGGCGCGCGCCGTGAGCAACTGCGCCGCTGGGCGCAATTGCCGTTGGAACATATCATACTGGCCATCGAGGAAATGCAGGATATCGCTCGGCTGTTGGGCATGACGCCTGCCAGTGAGTACGGGGAATCCATGCGTAGTTCCAGTGTCACAGAGCCGTCGAGAGGACCTGGGAAGAGCGGCGCCGATCAAGACGGGTGAGCGGCGGTTGATGGCTTGGCTCACGGTAGCAAGATGATCCTGCTCCAATCCGTTCCAGGCTCGCTTCGCCTACGAGCCGCGGTTATTTCAACCTTCTCTCCCTGGGAAAGGGAAGGGTGAGGGGAACGGGAGTGGCGAGGGGCTCTTGGTGCATGTGCCGACGGGGATGGGGAAAACCGTGATGGCCATGTTGGGTGACTCTGGCGAAGAAGAAGCCGTATGGAAATTGGTAGCGAGAGCCGCGACGTTGGGTAAGCGAAATGAGAACGCGCGTTAAAAGAAGACCGCGAGCGAAGCAATCGAATCGCTTTCTGGCCCATGTGCGCCGGAGCGACGACGGGTCGTTTGCGATTCATGATCTTGAAGAGCATTTGCGCGCGGTGGGGGATTTAGTGGGGGAGTGTGCGTCGAACTGCGACTGTTCTGATTAAGAAGTGGCGGAGAACAAGAGGTGCAGGAATGACAAGACGTTATGAAGTTAGTCTCGAAATTTCAGGCCCCACCGCTATGTGGACTAGGCCTGACACAGGAGATGCCCCGGTGAGTTATCCCGCACCAACCTATTCAGCGGTGAAAGGAATCTTTGAGTCCATTCTTTGGATACAGGCAGTCGAAATCGTACCGGTCAAGGTCGAGATTTGTTCTCCCATAGTCTTCCATACCTACGTCACGAATTATGGTGGACCGCTTCGAAAAAGCAGGATCATGAAAAAGGGCAGTAGTTATCAGCTATTGGCGACGGTATTGGTGAATGTATGCTATCGCTTGCACGCTGAGGTCCAAGTGGTTATGCGGGCGGAGAGGCTATTGAGTGTCCGGACAAAAGCCTGGATAGCCAAAACGTCAAATCCCGCACATGCGTATCAAGAAATATTCGAGAGGCGGGTTGCGAATGGGCAATGCCACTCAATTCCCTGTCTCGGCTGGAAAGAATTTGTGCCTGACTATGTCGGCCTCTTCCGAAATTGCACGAGTGTTCAGCGAGATATTAACCTGGCGATTCCGAGCATGGCATCCACTGTGTTTCTGGCAGACAAGGCAGGAAGGATCACGACAACGTTCACGCCAAAAGCCAATGTCCAAGTTAGTGAAGGGGTTCTTCAGTATGCTCAATGAACTTTACGAGGTTTCTACGGCCCTCACATCAGCAGGAGTCAAGACAGCCTCTTGGCACCGCCATTTCAAACCAAATCCTAAGCCAGGTCGGCAAAGCCCTGCATACATTGTCCAAATAGATAGCGACGGGAAGATCGCAGACGTACAAACTGTCTTTGATAGAGACCGTGTTGGCTCAATTCGGAAGTGGGAAGTTGAAAATGGGGTTTCCTTTCCCTCGTTCAATGTGGTGCCACTCTACAAGGTTGCCGGTCGAAAAGAGGAACGGGAGGAGATTCTCAAGTTCAGAAAGGAACTTCTCAGCGCAACGCCGCCCGACCCAGCCGTGAGACAAGAAAAGTTCAAAGACCTGGTCAACAGAGGGGAAAAGCTCTGGACGGGGAACAAGCTAGACAGGATCTCAAAGTGTCTGCAGGCGCTTCCTAAGCAAGTCGCAGGGCTTCTTGGAGCACCTCCAGACGATTACAAGGCCATTGCCGTGCTTATTCAACGCGTGAGCCAACTTGACGCAGAAAAACTATTTGAGAAGTTGGCCGTATTTCTTCGTGCTGCCCTTCTTGAGAAGCCAGGTTCTGCAAAGGACTTCTTCGATCTGCTGTTCTTTTGCCCGAAGGACAACAAGACTAAGATGAAATCCATGAATCTGATTCTGGAGCTCGCCGACCAATCTGCGTTCAGCTATCCAGCCAATCATGAGCGCCTGCAACGCTGGATGAATGAGCAGTTTTTAGTTCCGCAGGGAAGTGACTCGGGAGAACGTAGCAAGGATGCTTATGGCAAGTCTCTCGCGGGATGGGAGGAGACCTTCCCTGCCTGCAGGCTTTCCGTATTAGGCAATGTGATTCTGCGCGCGATGTCCAGTGAATCCCCGTGCCAACAGCGGTACGGATCTGTGGATGCACGATCCTACCCAGTTGGCAGCGAGGCTCGGAAGGCGATGAAGGCAGGACTCGAATGGTTGGCAGGGTCTGAACGGAAAGGACGAACCTGGTGTGAAGTTTCCGGAGGGAATCGCGGGAAGCCGACCATCCTGTTTGCGTATCCCTCAGCATTACGAGAGGACCCGCCCCATATTGCAGGGCTGTTTGCAAACTCTGGCGATGGAAAGGACCCAGATGGTTCGAAGTTTGCCGCATGCGCTGAGCGCCTCACGGTTGCTCTCCAAGGCATTGCGAATGAGGAAACGGAAACCGACATCAGAGTGTTCGTCCTGGAGAAAGCTGATAAAGCGAGAACGAAAGTAATCTGCCACTGCCGGTACCATGCTAGACGCCTCATTCAAGCTGCACAAGAGTGGCAAAGCGTGAGTCAGAATGCCCCTGAAATACGTGTTCGTCGGTTTGGTGCAACAACAGATTCTTCACCGGTCTGGGAAAAACCTTTAATTCCCTTTCCCATCGAGGTGGTTTGGTGCCTCAACACTGTCTGGGCGTGCCAAGGCACGCGTGCCGAGGAAGCCCGCAGGTTTCCAGTCGAAGACGGTCTGAACCTTCTCTTAGATAGTGGGCCGCGCCAGCAAGCGTTAGCGGGTCTGGCGCTGGAAACTTTGTCCCGCAATGCTGTTTCGTTGTTGCTAGCGATGGGGCAGGCTCATCACCAAAGTATTGTCCACTGCCTATCGAACAAGTTTAGGAAGTATGAGAAGCAGGTACTGTTGATTCCCAGCATTCTCGGCTTGCTACTAGGTAAAGCTGGATCAATGAAAGGAGTCTTTATGCATCAGCCTCATTTTCTCGTTGGTCGGTTGCTAAGCCTGGCTGACCGGCTCCACGAACAGTATTGTCAAAAAGTTCGAAAAGGTTCTGTACCGCCGCAATTGGTCGGCAATGCGTTGATGGCTGCTGCACTAGAGCAGCCGACTCAGGCATTGGCCATGTTGAGCCAACGGATTCTCCCTTACCAAGCCTGGGCTAAGTCCTCGCAGGGGGAGGAATCCAGACTGGCTAAGTTTTTCTTGGCTGAAATGGGGCGGCTGTGTCACGACCTTGTTGCTCAGCCGTTGCCCGAAACATGTGATGGCAAGGCAAAGGCTGAGATGCTGCTGGGGTATCTGGCGTGGACAGAGAAGAGTGAGAAAGTCGGAGAAGTTCAACAAAATAAAGTGGCGTGATGTGAAGGGGGGTACAGATGGCGAACAACGACACTATTATGCGAGCAACCGGCTTACTGATTATTGAGGTACGGGATTCCAATCCGAACGGTGATCCCGATCGGGAAAGTGATCCCCGCCAAAGGCCAGACGGCAAAGGAGAGATTTCGCCCGTATCCTTCAAGCGGAAGCTCAGGGATCTTGTAGAGGACAAAACCGGACAGGTGTGGCAAACGCTGGGAAAGGAATTGAAGGCTGACCAATTTGTAATCCTGGAATCGCGTGGTCGAAAGCGAGATGAAATCAAGAAGGAGCTTCAGGGAGATGGGCAAGCGTTTAAGACCAAGTATTGGGACGGACGGGTATTTGGCAATACATTCCTAGAAGAAGACGCTTCAACCACGGTCAAAACCGGGGTGGTGCAATTTGGGTTGGGACTCTCTCTTGCTCCAATTGATATCCGGAGGCTGACCAATACCAATAAGGCTGGGGTGGAAGAAGGCAAGGATCGTGGAATGGCTCCCATGGGGTATCGGGTTGTCCACCACGGGGTTTATTGCATGCCCTTCTTCGTCAACCCAAGCATGGCGCACAAGACGGGCTGCACCAAACAAGACATTGATCTGCTGCTGAAACTGATTCCTCTCGCTTACACGCATACTCGCTCCTATGTCAGGCCGATGGTTGAGATTCGGCACGCCTGGTACGTCGAACATAAGTCCCCGTTGGGGTCCTGCTCCGACTTCGCTTTGATCGATGTGCTCACGCCCAAAAAGAAAGGTGATTCTAACAAGCCATCGGAACAATGGCAGGACTACGACGTGCCGTCAGGCCTTCCTGGCGAACTTCAGGGCAAAATTGCATCGATCCGAGACTTGATGACTGAGCCATGAGTTTTTGGGCGCACAGTCCGAAGCTGGAGTGTGGAATTCCTGCTCAAACGTATTCCGAGCACATTGAGAATGTGCGCCGTAATGCGGTGAAGCATGCGCAAGCGGCAGGTGCGTACTCAGCTCAATATGGTGTCGCTCTTCAGGAAGGAGCAGGCTTGGCGGCCGAATATCACGACCTGGGTAAGCTCGATCCGGACAACCAAGCAATTTTGGCCTGCGAAGCAGGCAAACTGCCGATCAATCATGTGGACGCAGGTACGGCCTATCTCCTTCAAGATAAGACAACTCTTAATACCTTCGCAGGTTTGCTTGTCTATGCTCATCATCGAGGATTGCCTGGGATTCCGTCGGAGCGGGCCAAAGGCATACGCTTTCTCAGGGATGAAAAGCTCTGGCGTCTGACCGAGGAACGTTTGGCTGATTATGTAAAAGCACACCGTGCCATCGTGTCTCAGCGAAGCTTTCCATCTAGCGCCTCGAATTGGTCTGGCCTCTCTCCACAGGTAGCCCGGATGGCACTCTCATGCCTCGTTGATGCTGATCATTCCGATACGGCGCGTCATTATGGATATCCCTTTCCATCTGTGATGTCTCCCCTGTACGAAACAGCGCTTGCTCGCCTTGCTGCTTTAGATGGCTATGTGAAAGCGCTTTCTTTTGACAAATCGGAACCGAGGACGCAACTCAGAGGTGAAATCTATCAGGCTTGCCGAGACGCATCCACCGCTCTATCCATATACGCCTGTGATAGCCCCGTTGGGACTGGAAAGACAACGGCGGTCATGGCGCATCTTCTCAAGGCCGTCGCTGCGAAGCACCTGCGCCGGATTTTTGTTGTTCTCCCATTTACCAATATCATTGATCAGTCAGTTGACATATATCGTCGATCTATTGCGCTACCTGGCGAGAATCCAATCGATGTTGTGGCCGCTCACCATCATCGTGTCGAGTTTGAAGACTGGCGATCGCGCCAACACTCATTTCTCTGGCACGCACCAATTGTGGTGACGACAGCCGTTCAATTCTTTGAGACGTTGGCAAGTAATCAAACTTCAGCTTTGCGGAAGTTGCATCAGGTTGCAGGTAGCGCGATCTACATAGATGAGGCCCATGCAGCATTACCCTCTTATTTATGGCCCCAAGGTTGGAGGTGGCTCAAAGAGTTGGTTCGAGATTGGAGCTGCCATGTCGTGATGGGATCCGGTTCTTTGACGCGATTTTGGGAATTGGAGGACTTTGCAGACCCTCCTGAGAAGCTGTCTGAGTTAGTCCCAGAGTCGTTGCGGAGTACGGCTGCATCTGCGGAAACCAGCCGTATCCACTACCTATCGAAAGATCAACCGATGAACTTGGACGAACTCATTTCCTGGATTCACAAGCATCCAGGTCCAAGGTTATTAATCTTGAACACAGTACAGTCTACGGCTATGGTCGCCAACGCTATCCATAATCGGCATGGACGGCAGTGTGTTGAGCATCTTTCAACATCGCTCTCCCCTTTTCACCGAAAGCGCGTACTGGAAAGGATCAAAACGCGGTTGGAGGATAAACAAGATGTAGATTGGACTCTCGTTGCCACCTCTTGCGTGGAGGCAGGCATGGACTTTTCTTTCCGTACCTGCTTGAGAGAACGGTGCGGACTTATTAGCCTCATCCAAACTGCTGGGAGGGGGAACCGTTCCGGAGAGTACGGACAAATCGAGATCTGGGACTTTCAGCTGGTTCATAGCGAACTTCTTCCAGATCACCCTTCATTCAAGACGTCAGCCAAAGTCCTCCTGGAATTGTTCCACGAAGGTAAAGTCGCCGCTAGCTATAGCAGGGAGGCATTACGTCGCGAGATTCGACAGGAAGGAATGAAAGAAGAAGCCGCTCAAATTATCCGAGCAGAGCAGAATCAAGAGTTTCCAATCGTGGAGGAGAGATTTAAGGTTATCGACACGGCAACCGTGACGGTGGTGGTCGACGAGAGTGTGAAAAGGCAGTTAGAAGAAGGCAATTCGGTGGCTAGGGAGGAACTCCAGCTGCACAGCGTTCAGATATGGGGTTATAGGACACAGGAATGGGGTCTTGTGGAGTCTCGACGGTATCCCGGCTTACTTTTATGGAATATGGGCTACGATGACTTCCTCGGTTACATGAAAGGTGTGTTGGAACTCAATGAGTTTAAAATGGGAAATATCCGGCCGATTTGAGGACGTGATGATGTCCGAGGCTCGAAAGGATGCAGACGATCTGATTCCGATTTCGGCTCTAAACCATTTCTCGTACTGCCCACGGCGATATGCATTGATTCATATAGAGCAAACGTATGACGAGAACATTTACACGATGCGCGGCCACCATCTGCACGAGCGCACCGATCAGCCGACGGAAAGTGGGTGGGAAGAGGGAATGCGAGTAGAGCGGGCGTTGCCTTTGTGGTCCAAACGCCTCGGTCTCATTGGAAAGGCAGATGTCGTCGAGTTTCACGGAGACACACCCTATCCCGTCGAGTATAAGTCAGGACGCAATCGCCGATTCGAGAATGACGACCTCCAAGTCTGTGCGCAGGCGATGTGTTTGGAGGAAATGACGGGGAAAGAGGTGCCGCGTGGGGCGATCTACCATCACAGTTCTCGGCGACGGCGCGAGGTAAGTTTTACTCCGGAAATGCGTCAGCGAGTCGAAGAAGCGATCAAGGGAATTCGACAGATGCTCGGGAGCTGCACGCTGCCGCCTCCGGTGAATGATCGTCGCTGTGAGCACTGCTCCTTGAAGGAGTCCTGCATGCCGTCGGTGATCGGTGAGCAAGAACGGGCGCGAGTCCTTGTGCGCGGACTGTTTGTGGCGAAGGAGTCCTGAAGACCGCCATGCAGCAATTGTTGAATACGCTCTATATCACGACGGAAGGCGCCTATCTCCGTGTGGATCATGACACGTTGAAGATTGAGGTCGAGAGAGAAACTAAGTTGCAAGTGCCGTTGCACCACATCGGCGGGGTGGTGTGTTTTGGAGATGTCATGATCAGTCCGGCGGCGATGGCCCGTTGCGCGGAGGATGGGCGGTTCGTGGTGCTGCTGGATCGGAACGGGCGGTTCAAAGCGCGGGTGGAAGGGCCGGTCAGCGGCAATGTGCTGCTGCGATGCGCGCAGCATGCCGCAATGAGTAATTCGGCGCAGACACTCGCCATTGCGCGGAACATCGTCGCCGGCAAGATTCAGAATACGCGGCAGGTGGTCTTACGGGGAGCGAGGGAGGCTGATGACGCCGCCGATGCCACATCATTGAAGGCGACCGCCGAGGCGCTGGGCAACGCCTTGGGCAGGCTGCCCTTATGTGAAGACTTGGAGGTTCTGCGAGGGATCGAGGGAGAGTCGGCCCGTGCGTACTTCGGCACGTTCGATCGCATGGTGAGGGAAGATCGGCCCACGTTTACGCTGGACGGCCGAAATCGTCGCCCGCCCCGGGATCCGGTAAATGCGCTGTTGTCGTTTCTGTATGCGTTGTTGATGAATGATTGTGTGGCCGCTGTGGAGGGGGTGGGGCTCGATCCACAGATGGGGTTTCTCCATGCCTTGCGTCCTGGCCGGGCGGCATTGGCGCTCGATCTCATGGAAGAATTGCGCAGCGTGTTAGCCGATCGGCTTGTGCTCACGCTGATCAACCGGCGTCAGGTCGCCGCCAAACATTTTCAAGCTCGACCCGGGGGCGCCGTCCATCTGGAGGATGAGGCGCGTAAGGATGTGATTGTCGCGTATCAGAAACGCAAACAGGAGGAAATCACCCACCCGGTGCTGGATCAGAAAATGCCGTTGGGACTGGTGCCGCACATCCAGGCTCGCTTGCTGGCGCGTGTGTTGCGCGGCGATCTGGAGTCCTATCCGCCCTATCTGCACCGGTAGAGAAGACAGATGAATATTCTCATCGCCTATGATGTCTCGACGGAGACGGCGGCTGGTCGCAAGCGGCTTCGCAAGGTGGCGTTGGCTTGTCTGGACTTTGGGCAACGGGTGCAGAAATCCGTCTTTGAATGTTCGGTCAGTGAGATGCAGTACGAGGAGGTGATGCGGCGATTGCTGGAGATCATTGAGGAAAAAGAAGATAGTCTGCGAGTGTATCGCTTGATCGAGCCAAAGGAGAAATATGTGCAGGTCTACGGGGTGAATACGGCGGTCGATTTCGAGGAGCCGTTGGTGTTGTGAGCGCGGACCAGGAGTGCTGATGAAAAGCTGGGAGGATCGCGATGACTCTAACTCATTGTCAGAACAAGAAAGATGGTGAGCGTGAAGGCAAAGTGGTTTCCCAACACACGAGTCTTTTTCCTGGTTCGCGCAGGAAATGCCCCAAGTCAGCGGTAGTAGAGGGTTTTCGAGTAGTACAGTAGCGCCCGCTCGAAAGGGCGGGCGAGGATTGAAACACAGTAGACATGGGACCGGCGCCCCGGCGGCGCGGTAGCGCCCGCTCGAAAGGGCGGGCGAGGATTGAAACCGTGACGCAACATATGCTACAGCCATGATGATTGGTAGCGCCCGCTCGAAAGGGCGGGCGAGGATTGAAACTTTTCGCAGTCGGCGAACGGCACGCGCAATACACGTAGCGCCCGCTCGAAAGGGCGGGCGAGGATTGAAACCGTCGGATCGAGGTTGCAGACCCGGCGGCATTGGTAGCGCCCGCTCGAAAGGGCGGGCGAGGATTGAAACCCATCATTCAAGACCACCTGAAAATCAGGTGTCAGGGTAGCGCCCGCTCGAAAGGGCGGGCGAGGATTGAAACACGGACGGTCACGAAGTAGTCACGCTCACTAACAGGTAGCGCCCGCTCGAAAGGGCGGGCGAGGATTGAAACTGGCGATGCGCTGCTCTTTCTCAATGAAGGCGGCGTAGCGCCCGCTCGAAAGGGCGGGCGAGGATTGAAACTTCTCGAAACGCTCGTGACCATGCGCCCCATTCAAGTAGCGCCCGCTCGAAAGGGCGGGCGAGGATTGAAACTTCGCAAGGATTTCGTCGTAGGCGAACGCATCCAGTAGCGCCCGCTCGAAAGGGCGGGCGAGGATTGAAACCGCGTGCGTACTGTTGCATGCAGCGCGTATACTTGTAGCGCCCGCTCGAAAGGGCGGGCGAGGATTGAAACGCATGAGGCGCGTGCGGAACGAGACGCGGCGCGAGGTAGCGCCCGCTCGAAAGGGCGGGCGAGGATTGAAACAGCTCGAAGTATGCCATGATTCCCACATCGGCGGTAGTAGCGCCCGCTCGAAAGGGCGGGCGAGGATTGAAACAAAGTCAAACGGTATTCGAAAGTAACAAGGGGGTCGGATACATTTGTATGGGAAGCAACATTCGATACAGTACTGCCATGCGAATCCAAATTCCCTTCTGTCCACGTTGAGCCTGCCTCTGTTCTGTCAATCCCTCCGCATCTCCGTTACAATGCCGACATTGTGAAATCGGCGGGCTTCGATGCGAGGCCGGGACTAGGGCTGGCAGGACCGTGCGACGGATCGACGCATCGACGAGTCGGAGAGAGGTCTCATGAGGACGATCGGCACAGGAAGAGGCGACGTTGGTCGATCTGCAGCAGCGGGTGCATGGAGCATTGTCGGGTCTTTCCATGCGCTGGACGCTCTTCGGCTCTCGTGCGTGGCAAGAAGGGCAAGGCAGAGGCGATCGAAGACGTGAGCGAAGAAGCACTGACTGCTCGTCGCGAGGCCACAACGCCTGATCGCGTGCATGCAGCTATGTTGTTGCAATCTGGTGGTCGCGCCAATGCCCTGCGTGCGCTGCTCAAGGCCGAGCAGGAACGAGGTCCCGACTTCCTGCGTCTCGCGAACTCCCTTTCGGCTCTGTATCCGAAAGACAGTGAAGAGAAGCGGCTGCTTGACGCGATGCTGTTGGCGGTGCCGCGGTGACAGAGGGTTCCGCGACCATGAAGCCCATTGCCGTCACTTCGCATGCTCGCAAACGAATGCATCAGCGAGGTGCCCGTGAAGAGGATGTGGTCAAGGCCATCCAGATTGGTGAACGTGAAGCAGCGCAAAGAGGGCTGATCCTCTATCGATTGAATTTGGAATTTCATCGTGAGTGGGATGGGCGGTATTATCGCATGCAGCAGGTCGCCCCAGTTGTGGCGGAAGAGCCAGATCGCATTGTGGTGATCACCGTCTATACGTTCTACTTTCAAGAAGGAGGCAAACCGTGAAAATCGAGTACGACAAGGAAGCGGATGCCATGTATATTCGCCTGCAAGAAGGTGACTTTCAGTGTCGGAGTGTCCGTCTGACGGATGACATTACATTAGACTTTGCTGCCGGGGAACAGCTGGTCGGCATCGAGTTGCTGGGCGCCAGCCGCTTATTCGAGAAGCCTGGAACGCCGGTAATCGAATTGAAAGACCTGATTCCTAAGGTAATCGCTGCTTAGCCATGATGGAGAAGGGCTGCAGAACGTACGAAGGTGCTTGCCGCAGCCAGCACTGCACAAGCAAAGGGGTCGGGTACCTTTGTATGGGGAGCACCATTCGATGCAGTACTGTCATGCGAATCCAAATCAACTTTTGTGTACGTTGAGCCTACGCCTATCCTGTTAATCCCTCCGTACATCCGCTACAATGCCGGCATTAGTATGAGGCGCTGATTCAGGAATTGCTCCGCTTGTTGCGGGAGGAATTCGGCGATCGGGTGCGGTCGTTGTTGGTATTCGCCTCGGAGGCGAAAGGGACCGCGCGTATGGTGAGCGGAGGGTGTCGGGAAGGGCAACGATCACACGATGCTTGATCCATGCCGGATCGAGATGTTGGATGAGGCGATGGTGGAGATTCTCCGTCGCAAGACACCCGCTGAGCGTCTGGCGATCGGCTCAAAAGATGTCGCCTCCATGGCATACGGTGAGCCGCGATTGACCAATGACATCGATGGAGTGGCAGGCATTCGTGAGGCTGATATTTCGGACGTGGTGACCGCTTTTCCAGCTCCTGAATTCTATCTCAGCGATGAGGCGATTCGCGACGCCCTTCGGCGGGATGGGCAGTTCAATATCATCCATCCCGGGTCGGGGCTGAAGGCGGATGTGATGGTGCGGAAAGACACGCCGTTCGATCGCAGCCGGTTTGCGCGGGCTCGCTCGCTGGGCCCGGCCGAGTCGTACAGGGCAGCTTTTGCTTCGGCGGAGGACGTCAGCAAGAAAACGGAATATTTCCGCGTTAAGGAGGTGTTTGATGGGTGCATTGTCCCGTGTCGCATTGCTCATCATGGTGGCTCTGCTGGTCGGGTGTGCCTCGACCAAGCAAGCAAGGTCGATGGAAAAATCCGGCTTTCTTGGCGATCTGTACCCACTGATGCAGAAAGGCAAGGAGGGAGAGGCGCTCCTGGTGTACAAGAACCCGCGCGTGGCCCTCATCCCACGCGGGACGTACAAGAAGATGCTCTTGGAACCGGTTACGATGTGGGGGCCACCGGCTGTGGAACAGAAGACCGCTCCACAAAAGGAGCTTCAGGCGGTGGCCGATATGTTGTACAGCCTGATGTACGAGAGTTTGTCGAAAGATTACGAGATGGTTTCCGTGCCGGAGCCGAATACCTTGCGTATTCAAGCGGCCATCACGCGGGCTAATCAGTCGTATGTCGTCCTGCGCGCCGTCTCCACGATCCCCGCTCCGATGAATTACGTCGCCCTTGCCTCGTTCCTGAAGGACCTCGGGACCGGAAAGCCTCTCTTTGTCGGAGAAGCCAGCATCGAGGGGAAGATTTTGGATGCGCAAACGGGTGAAGTACTTGGCGCTTCCGCCGACCGGCGAGTCGGCAAGAGGCATCTGGATGCTCATTCATTCGACTCCTGGGATGATGTGCATCAGACCTTGGCGTTTTGGGCGGAGCAGGTCCGGTACCGACTGTGCCAGGAGCGAGGCGGATCCAACTGCACGCCCCCGAAGGAATGAGGGATGCGTTAGCCGCCGTATCAGTCAGATCGTCCACGGCGTTACCGAGTCAACGGGGTCGATCGTTTGAAAACCGGCGCCGAGCGCGAGGGCAGGCTTCAATTTGACCTTACGGGAGCAACTCCGCGACGGCGACTGTGGCTGTGGCGACGGCGACTGGAGCGATGCGGTCGGAAGGAACGAGCTTCTGAGACGAGCGGTACGAACTTGCTTGGCCGAGACTGGTCACTGGATCCCGGTATACTTCCAAACAACGCTCGGCGAGGTTGACGATCCAGTATTCTTGGATGCCGGCACTGGCGTAAATTCTAGTCTTGTACGTCCGGTCTTTAGCGAGTGTGCTGTCTGCCGCCTCGACAACGAGTACAGCTGTGTGAGGGTGGTCATGCACGTAATCTCGTGGAGAACCGGCCACTACCGCAATGTCCGGTTCCGGTTCTGAATCCGGGTCCACGATGAGAGGCAATTGGATGCGGATCCAGTATGACGGACCAAAGGCATGTCGCAACGCCCCATCGATCAATCCAATACAAGCCGCATGCTGGCTCTGCTGAGGTGTCACAGCGATGATTTCTCCTTCAAGCAGCTCCACGCGCTCGTCGGGGCTGAGGAGGCCCACCTCGGCCATACGGTCGTATTCCCGGCGGGTCCAGCGCTTTGTGTGCACGGCAGGAGCAGCCATCATTGCCTCGTATCGACTGAGCTGAGTCTAACAAACCACCACTCTGATCACAAGCAATGGACCTGTCCAGCAAGATAGTTGTGGGATAGGATTGAAAATGGGCAGGCTACAGAGATACAAAGGACGGCTGAACGACTACCACATTGAGGCGCAAGGAACATGGATATCGAAATCGGCTCCAATCTCTACCGTAATTCTAACGGCACCATCGAAGTCGAAGGTGTGCCGCAAATCCAACTGGCTCGACATCCTTCAACCGGGGACCTCCTGGTGTCGTTTGCGCTGTTTGATGCGAACGGCCGGATGCTGGCGAAGGTGGTGGACAGCACCATGATGTTCAACGAACGGCGCGCCTATGAATTGACGAAGACGAACCAAAGCGTGGCGATGAAAGAAGCTGAGTCCGGCAAAATTCTTCTGCATGTCGACGTGAAGGCCTCCGACGTCGTGTCTTTGTCGCGAGGAGAGTTTCACACGATGAAAGGCCGCCTGCTGCATGTGTCGCCGACGGAGTGGAAGCTTGAGAAGCAGCAGAGGAGTGGGCTCACTCAAGATGCCGACGGAGGCGCTGTGTCTATCGGTTAGGCGAAGACGCCTGCTCGGTCGTTGTCGGCACCACGACCAGGTCTCCGTTTTTCATCTCCACCGACGCCGTTTCGCCGTCCCGCAACTCTCCCTTCACCAGCAACCTTGCGATCGGTGTTTCCAATTCCTGCTGAATGAGGCGCTTGAGGGGTCGTGCTCCATAGACCGGGTCATAGCCACGTTCTCCCAGATGCCTGAGCGCGGCAGGGCTCAGTGCGAGGGTCATCCGTCGCTCGGCCAATCGATTGCGGAGGCGCTCCAGCTGAATTTCCACGATCTTGATCAAGTGCTCGGTGCCGAGTGGGTGGAACACCACGAGTTCATCGACCCGGTTCAAGAACTCCGGGCGAAAATGTTGACGCAATTCGCCCAGGACGACCGTTTTGACCTGTTCATACGACGCGCCCCGTTGTTGCGCTTCGAGAATGTGCGGGCTGCCGATGTTGGAGGTCATGATCAAGACGGTGTTCTTGAAATCGACCGTGCGGCCTTGGGAGTCGGTCAGTCGCCCATCGTCCAGCACTTGCAGCAAGACATTGAAGACATCGTGGTGCGCCTTTTCGATCTCATCGAACAGGATCACCGAGAATGGGCGCCGTCGAACGGCTTCGGTGAGTTGACCGCCTTCTTCGTATCCGATGTAGCCGGGAGGCGCGCCGATGAGGCGGGCGACCGTGTGTTTTTCCATATATTCGGACATGTCGATTCTGATCAGGTTTCCTTCGTCGTCGAACAGAATTGTGGCCAACGCACGGGCCAATTCCGTTTTCCCGACACCGGTTGGGCCGAGGAACAGAAATGAACCGATCGGACGATTGGGATCTTTGATACCCGACCGGGCACGAAGCACGGCGTCTGCGACGGCTCGAACGCCTTCATCTTGTCCTACGACACGTTGATGCAACAGTTCCTCGAGTTTCAACAGTTTGTCGGTTTCCCCTTCGAGCAAACGAGAGACAGGAATACCGGTCCACCGACTGACCACGGCGGCAATCTCGTCTTCATCGACCTCTTCTTTCAGGAGTTTTGTCTCGTCCTGTTTTTTCCCTAACTGCTGTTGTTCCAGTTCCAATTCCCGCTCGAGCCGGGGCAGTTCTCCGTACCGCAGCTCAGCCACCCGATTGAGGTCATAGGCCCGTTCGGCTTGATCGATCTTCAGTTTGACGTCTTCAATCGCCTCACGGGTCTTGCGAAGGCGTGAGACGGAGGTCTTTTCCGATTCCCACCTGGTTTTCAGGGTCTGCAAGTCGCGTTGCTTTTCGTTCAGCTCGGTCTCGATGGCGGCCAAGCGGGCGATGCTCGCCGGGTCCGTTTCTTTTTTCAAGGCTTCCCGCTCAATTTCCAGTTGGAGCACCTTGCGTGAGACCTCATCCAGCTCAGCCGGAAGGCTGTCGATTTCGGTCCTGAGCCGCGCGGCGGCCTCATCGACCAAGTCGATGGCTTTATCCGGAAGAAACCGATCGGAAATGTATCGATGCGACAATTTCGCCGCCGCGACCAGGGCGCTATCCTTGATCCGCACGCCATGGTGGACTTCATACCGCTCTTTGAGGCCGCGCAAAATGGAAATGGTGTTCTCCACGGAGGGCTGGTCGACCAGGACCGTCTGGAAACGACGTTCCAAAGCGGCATCTTTTTCGATGTGTTTCCGGTACTCATCGAGCGTCGTGGCGCCGATGAGGTGCAATTCGCCCCTCGCCAGCATCGGCTTCAACAGATTGGCCGCGTCCATCGCACCTTCGGCCGCCCCGGCACCGACGACCGTATGCAATTCGTCGATGAACAACAGAATCTGACCTTGGGAGGATTGAATTTCCTTGAGCACGGCTTTGAGCCGCTCCTCGAACTCGCCGCGAAACTTGGCCCCGGCGACCAGCGAGCCCATGTCCAACGCAAAGAGCTTCTTCTGTTTGAGACCTTCGGGAACATCCCCTTTGACGATGCGAATCGCCAGCCCTTCCACGATCGCGGTTTTTCCGACCCCCGGTTCGCCGATGAGTACAGGGTTGTTCTTCGTTCGGCGTGAGAGAATCTGAATCACACGCCTGATTTCGTCGTCACGACCGATGACGGGGTCGAGCTTGCCTTGTCCGGCTAATTGAGTCAGATCACGCCCGTATTTCACCAGCGACTGGTAGGTGCTTTCGGGATCCTGACTGGTGACGCGCTGATTGCCGCGCACCTGTTGCAATCCGGACAAGAGACGATCCCTGGTGAGTCCCAGTTTCTTGAGCACTCCTCCTTCCTGAACCATGGCCAACAGCACATGCTCGACGCTGAGAAAATCGTCCTTGAGCGATTTCTGTTCGTCCTCCGCACGATTGAGGACCTGGGTCAGTCGCGTGGCGATGTGCATTTGGCCGGGAGCGGCCCCGGAGCCTTGCACTTGCGGCAGCTTTGCCAAGGCTTGTTCGACCGCTTGCCGAACCGCAGAAAGGGCAAGACCGGCCCCTTCGAGCAGCGCCGGAGTCGTTCCACCTTCTTGGTCGAGCAGCGTCAACAGCAGGTGCTCGACATCGATGCCTTGATGGCTTCTTCGCTGGGCATGGGCAGAGGCGGACTGGAGTGCCTCTTGCAACTTGATCGTCATCCGGTTCATATCCATAATGATTCACCCGTGAAAAGATAGTCGTGAAAAGATACCGTTGATAAGTCATGTGATAATCATCAGGTCGCGGCAAGTCAACCAAGAATCCATTTTTCCGTTTCCGGGCGCGACTAGTCCTTGACCTCTTGGTCAATCCCGATTAGGGTACGCACCGTCATGGTCAACCTCGTCTCAGCTACGCTTCAACTGTATCGGCATGTCTTGTATGCGACAGGGCGTTCGTTCGCTCGAAGCTGGGTGACCGTGGTGGCTCTCATTGTATTCGCCATCCTGTTTTTGGGAACGTCACGGATCGCCGCTCCATTGGGAATAGGAGGCGGGTTCATACTCGGCATCGTCAACGCATTGTTGGTGGGCGCGACTCTCCGGCTGATCGAACAGTCTCTCAGTGGAGCGAGGTCCATTCAACTCAGGGATGTGACCGAGAGCTTTGGGCATTATTTCTGGGACGTGATCGGGGTGGGATTCGTGCTGTGGTTGCCGACGATGCTGCTCGACATGGGGATGCAGGCGAATCCCTATGGGCAGTTTCTTTTGTCGGCGTTTCTGCTGCTGGTCTTCATCCTGTTGAATCCGGCGCCGGAGGTGATTTATCAAGTCCGCCATGACTCAACGCTCAACGTGTTCAAGACCTCCTATGAGTTTGTGTTGGAACATTGGGTCGAGTGGTTCCTCCCCTTTGCGATTCTCATCTTGCCGGTGGTGCTTTCGCCGAGCGGGTTGCAGGAATTTTTTGTGCTTTCCGGCCGTGTGGGGCGGGGAGCGGGCCTCGATTTTTTCCAAATCCTCATGCTGCCGCTCACCGCGATCGGGGGGTGGTTATCCTACGTGGGCTTGGATTCCGAAGGGCAAGGGATTATTCTACTGCTCCTGACTCCGCCGGTAGCCATGGCGATTCTGCTGTTCCGCGGCCACCTTTTTGCCTCGCTCCATGGGTCCTCTAGACGGCAACGTCTATTTTCTCACCAGTTCGGCGCCAGGCAGTAGGGTTGAAGTCAAAATCAATTGTCACCGAGGCTCATGTCATTACATGCGTGCCAGTGTCGGCTCGTGACACTTCTTGAGCTGATGCTGGTTCTTGGCTTGCCGATCGGACCTGAAATAATGTATGGGTTAGCCTACACGTGAGCTTGTTCCTTCACTTATGTGGTGCGGAGAAGGTGCAGACCCGTGGAACTTTCGATCTTTTGGCGGTTGGTGATGACCTCCCTCGTCATTATTACGGTCATGGGAGGAGTCAATATTTACGCCCTCCTTCAGCTTCGGCAGTTGACAGCAATGAGTACCCAGATGGCGTCCTACCATTATCCGGCTGCTGAATCTGCGAAGAGGCTGTTGGGTTCGCTCTATGCCCAATTGAATAGTGAAAAGAAATATCTTGCGACCAGGGATCACACCTTTCTGACGAATCTGACTGAAGAGGTGGATGAGTTTAAGCGCAGTCTTCAGTCGCTACGGGATCAGGAAAGCTCTCCACAGGGGCTGAAGCTGCTCCAAGAGACGGACGAACTGCTGAAGGAGCAGCTGCAGCTGTTTCAGGATGAATCGCAGATCGCCAAGGGGAAGATAGATCAGCCTACTCCAGAGTATGAAAACCGACGCGATGGCCTGATGGATCGGATGTCCGCTTCGATTCAGGGCTACGTCGATTTACACGAGACTCGCGTGAATGTCGGAGTGACGGAATCCCGGGCAAGCGCCGCCCAAGCAGAGGCCGTCACAGAGCAACTTGTCCTGGTGGCGCTGGTATTCGGGTTGGGGCTTGCCGGTATCGCCAGCTATACGATTTTGCATCCGCTCCGGCAGCTACAAGGGCACATCAAACAGATCGGGCAAGGAAACCTCGGGGCATCTCTTCAAATCAAAGCTCCTGCGGAGTTACGCGAGTTGGTTGATACCGTGAATTGGATGGGTAAAAAGCTGCAGGACATAGACGATATGAAAACGGAGTTCCTCGCGCACGTGTCTCACGAATTACGTACCCCGATGGCCTCGATTAAGGAAGGCACGCACCTCCTGCTCGATGAGATTCCAGGTCCGCTGGTACAGGAGCAACGAACAATCCTTCGGATTATGGCCGACAGCAGCAAGCGGCTGATGCATTTGATCTCCACGATTCTGGATTTATCGAAAATGGAAGCCGGGATGATGGAGTACCGTATTGTCCCGGTGGAACTCCACCGAATCGCCGAAATCTCCATGAATAAGGTTCGTCTGTTGGCGGACTCCAAACATGTGCAACTTATGCTGGATAGTACCGGGGAGCGGACGTGGGTCAAGGCAGACGCCTCCCGCTTGGAACAAGTGCTCGACAATTTACTGTCAAACGCTCTGAAATTCAGTCCTGAGGGGGGTGTAGTGAAGGTTCAGATGAAGCCGGACTCACAAGCCTGTGTCCTTGAGGTGGCTGTTTCCGATACGGGACCCGGAATCGCTGCGGCGGACCTCCCCCATGTGTTCGAGCGTTTTGTTCAAGGCCGCATGAAGGCGAGGCATACGGAAGGGAGCGGATTGGGGTTGGCATTGGTCAAGAACGTGGTTGAAGCTCACGGCGGAAGAATCTGGATTGAGAGTGAGAAAGGCAAGGGGACGACTGTACGGTTTATCCTACGGTTGGCAAGGCCGGAGAAGGTAGGACAAGTGTGACCAGAAAAGCTCTATCGCTGACAAGAGCCTCCATTATCATCATCAGTTCTCTCTACTTGTTGACAGGCTGTGCGGCCTGGACAACGCCACCACCTCGTTCTCATCCCTACTTTTCCGTGGAGTCTCGAAATCTCGAAGTTTTTCAGTCACTTGCAAAGAAGCAAGAAAATGTGGCTTCAAAATGTGGCACCTCGAACTCCTGCGACCATGTGTATTTTACGCGGGCATTACTCGGGCTCTATGAAAGTCGTGAAGTGGCTGAAAAATATTTCGAAAAAGTCGTGGCTGTCGCTCCACTGAGCCAACTGGCGGAGTCGAGTAAGGCCTGGCTGCAGTTGCTGCAAGAACCTTCTGCTCCTGGACCTAAATCCTGGGCGGAGGCGGTGCTTACAGCACCAGCCCTCGCGAAGGCCAGTTCATCCTCAGCGCTCGTTGCAGATCATCTGGTGCGGGATTTGCTTGGTCAACAGAGGGCCATTCAACAAATTCGTTCCTCGAAGGACGGCGATTCTCAGACCGTTGAAGTATTGCAACGCGAACTCGCCCAACGAGATCAAAAGATTGGGACGTTATCGTCGAAGAAAGATTCGGCCACGAAAGATTCAGCCACGACGGTTCAAAATCTGCAAAAACAACTTGCCGAGCGGGATAGAAAGATTGCGGAGCTGTCCACGCAACTTGAGGCGCTGAAACGAATCGATCAGGAGATGCGGGAGAAGGTGCGCCCGATACGTCCGCCATTGACCACCGTTCCGGTTCCCGGCCATGAAACGACACCGTAACGATTAGCAGAAGGGATGGTGCTTTATGGAGCAAGAAAAGATTCTCGTAATCGACGATGACGAGGGGCTGTTGCACTTGTTGAAAATGCGACTGTCCGCGATGGGGTTTGGTGTTACATCTTGTACCACTGGGAAGGATGCGGTCGGAGAGGCGAAGAAAACGATGTTTGATTTGGCGATCACCGACCTGCGTCTTCGCGGGGAAGATGGGTTGGACGTGACCGAAGAGCTCCTCAGGAGTCATCCGGGGCTTCCGGTCATCATCCTGACGGCCCATGGGAGTATTCCCAATGCCGTGGAGGCGATGCAACGAGGAGCGTTCGGGTACCTGACGAAGCCGTTTGATGACAAAGAGCTGAAAGCCACGATCGAGAAAGCGCTTGCGCAACAGCGAATGGGCCGAGAGATTCAGCGGCTCAAGTCGCTGGTCAAGGAGCTGTACGGACTCGAAAATGTCGTGGCGCGGAGTCCGGCGATGCAACGGCTCTTCCAGCAAATCGCGCAGGTGGCCGATTCGGATGCGACCATTTTGCTGTTTGGCGAAACCGGAACCGGTAAAGAGGTGATGGCGCGCGTCATCCATACGAACAGCCGGCGCGGAAAGGGGCCTTTTGTGGCGGTCAACTGCGCCGCCATACCCGAAACGCTGTTCGAGAGCGAGTTATTCGGACATGTGAAGGGTGCCTTCACGAGCGCCCTTGGCGCGAAGCGCGGATTGTTTCAAATGGCCAACGGCGGCACGCTGTTCCTCGACGAGATCGGGGAGATGCCGTTGTCCATGCAGGTCAAATTGTTGCGTGCCGTACAGGAGCGAGAGGTTCGAGAAGTGGGCTCGGAGGCCTCGGTCAAGGTGGACGTTCGCATCATTGCGGCGACCAATAAGGACCTCGGCGAGGCGGTGAAGAACGGGACGTTCCGCAATGACCTCTACTATCGAATCTCAGTGGTTCCTCTGTTCATCCCACCCCTGCGGGAGCGTCGGGACGATATCCCGCTGTTGGCGCAACACTTCCTCAAACTCAGCGTGAAGCGGGCCAACAAGGAGGTGAAGGGATTCACATCCGCCGCACTCCATCGGCTCATGGTCAATTCCTGGCCGGGCAACGTGCGCGAGTTGGAAAACGTGGTTGAAAAGGCCGTGGTGATGTCGCGACAAGATATGCTCACACCGGATTTGCTGCCGGCGGTCACTGTGTCCCCCGATTCGTCGCTCAAGCCGCTGACAGAGGCCAAAGAAGATTTCGAGCGGACCTATCTGAAAAATGTCCTACAATTAACGAGCGGAAATATCTCTCGTGCTGCACAGTTCGCCGGGCGGTACCGAGCCGACTTCTACAAGATGCTAAGGAAATATGGTCTTCATCCGTCGACCACGAAAGGTGGAAAGCCGGATTCGGAGATGGAGGAGCTCGAAAGCGAAGCGGATGTGACCGAGGCGAACCGATAGACCCCGGCCCCTTCGAGCTGGGACGAGGTATAGGTAGAACGAAGGAGTCGGGTCTCAGATGACGCGGACCTTTGTGTTTCAGGTAGCCCTGTGCATGCTCCCCTCTTATCCTACAAGCCTGTGGCCCGGGTCCGTCGCGCCGTGACTATTCCATCGTACTCCCAATCTTGGAGCGTTTAGGAGATTGATCGCTGGCGTTCCGTTCCTATGGAGAAAGGAGAGGTAGGTATGATGCACGAGGGAACACCCATGATTGTGCCGGTCGGAGCGTTGATCATGGCCGTAACCGCCGCACTCTCACCCTCGTTGGTTTTCGGTGAGGGAGGGGCGCGCCGTGACGTGGTCCGTCAGGCAGCCGAATCGACAGAGGCTGAACGGGCCGCACCGGCGTCATTGTCGAAGCATGCAACGATCGTGAGCCGAGATGGGCAAGTGGTTCGCAAGGGCGACAATGGATGGACATGCATGCCCGACAATCCTGGGGCGCCAGGCACGGATTCGATATGCATGAACGAACCCTGGCTCAACTTTATGGATGCGTTGAAGAACAAGAAGACTCCTGCCATCACTCAAGTCGGCATTGCCTATATGCTGCAAGGCGACAGGCCGACGAGCAATACGGACCCCTATGCCGGTGAGGCCAAGGCCGGAGATGATTGGGTGGAAGGACTCGGCGCGCATCTGATGATTCTCTTGCCGGATCAGCAGCTGTTGAAAAATGTGTCGACCGATTCTAAAAACGGCGGACCATGGGTCATGTGGGCCGGAACGCCCTATGCCCACTTAATGATTCCGATCGATAGCTATCCGTTACAGTAGGGTTGGATGAGGTTCCCTATTCGGCTTGTCACACAGGAACGGGATGTAGCCATCTTCACTCGGCTGATGAAATGCCTCCTCCCGGGGCGGCCGGCGTTGCTTTCAACATGGATTTGCGCTTTGCGAGCGCAACGACATTGAGTATGACCAAGATGGTGAAGGGAGGGTTTGAAAGAACATCTTCCGTCTTGTCCAACAAAGAAGTGACGATCTGGTACAAACTGAACAGGATCAAGATTATGTTCAGACGCCATGCGGTCTGCACAACCCTGAGCGTAGCCGTTGAACCTAACCCACGCCAGGCGTAAGACAGCGAAAGAACGTGAAGCGCAAACACCAGCAACGCGACGATGAGGAAAGCAGTCAGCGGTGCGAAACCTCCCTTCGATAGTCTGCTGATTTCTGATGAAACTCGGATAATAGTTCCTAGTACGTACAGCAACAGCATCGCGATGTTGGCAATGCGGAGCAGGCGAATCATCGTATCCATCGTGAAGGTCACAGACATCCTTTCAATTCTACGAGCGGCTGATCGGCTGAGAACTCAAGGAGCCTGGCTCGCTCCTATTTGACTCGGAACAGACCCAGCCCGCTTCCCGGCTCGCGGCATAGAGCTGAATCCACACCCGTCGACGTCGCAGTTCTTCATGATCGCCATCCACGGCGCGAAATATACACGAGTTCATTGAAAGAATGTGAGTGAATTACGAGCCGAGGTGCGCACGAGAAGAAGTGACGGTGTTTATCTGACGGCGACAACAGGGAGAGGCTTCGTTTGAAGAGCCGCCGATGCGCACGAAGTGTAGCTAATAGAAAAGGGGATCTTGGCGGAGTTTATCCGGCAGTGCAATTACGATACTGCGATGAATAGCTACCGGCTGAACCGAAGCTTGGTGTGGAGCTGGCGAGAGGAATCGAACCTCCAACCTGCGGTTTACAAAACCGCTGCTCTGCCGATTGAGCTACGCCAGCATCCCAATGATTTGAATGAGTTACAGTTTTACAGGCTCTCGGCCTTGGGGTCAAGTGTTCCGGGCGTGTTCTCTTGGAGATATTTCCCAAGCTTACTTGCGGCCTGAGTAAGGTCCTCTTCTCTGATCTGATTATATCGTTTCCACATCTGCGGGGACGTATGGCCTACAATCTGCATGGCTGTTGTTGTATCAATTCCAGCTCTCCGTAGGTTGGTTGCAGCACAATGCCGAAGGTCATGGAAGCGAAAATCACTTAAGCCTGCCTCTGTCAGGGCGGTTCTAAAGGCCGTGCGAAAATCCCTCAAGGGTTCCCGGTTGTACAGAAACACGTGCCTCGTTGAGAGACTCCGTATTTTGGCTAACCGCTGCAACGTGGCTTTCACATCTGGCGTCATGGGGACTTGTCGCGGCTTCTTTGTCTTGGTGTCTTGACTCCGCAGGGTGATAAAACCTCTCTTGAGGTCTATGCGGTCCCAAGTTAAACCGACAATTTCACTGAGACGTTGTCCAAGTTGGTAAGCCGTCAACAGCACTGGTCGAAGGTGAGGCTTTGCCACATGATAGAGTCTGTTCCATTCTTCCTCGGTCAGTACTCTGTCTCGTGCGTTCTGCGGATCGGGCAGGGGAACCCTGGTAGCAGGGTTGACCTGTAAGAGCCCTCTTCGAATAGCAACATTGAGGCAGTGCTTGAGCACAATATGGTCATTGTTCACGGTCTGAATACTTGGTTTGCTGCCGTCTTTCTTCTTTCGTTGTGCTCGGAAGGCTTCGACATCAGAAGGCCTGATCTCCGTTAAGACCTTGCCACCGAAGAAGGGGATTAGCTGCCGCTCCATGATTTCGAGTCGATCTTGATAGCTGCGGAGCGTCTTGACTGATTCGAGATCCAGGTAAACCGTTGCCCATTCCTTGAAGAGAATCGGCTTGGCCTGTTCGGTTTTCTCGTGGCCCAACAGCAAGCGGGTTTTGATCGCGGCTTCCATCTCGCGGGCGATCGTCTTGTTCGTGCACCCCACTTTCCATCGCTTCTTTTTTGCGCCAGGTACGCCACTCGCGAGGCTCCAGGATTTGCCATCCGCACTCTCAATCACACGGAACTCCACATAGTAACTATCGCGCCGCTTGGTTAGTCCCATGGCTGTTTCTCCGTGGTGTGATCGTGTGCTGATCGATCCAGGCGTCCAGCTGAGTCTGCTTGAACTTCACCAGCCGCCCGATTTTGACGTACCCCAGTTTTCTTGCGGAGACCCACCCGTAGAGGGTCAATTTGGATATGCCTAAATACTTCGCGGCCTCATCCATTGTCAAAAGATTATTCATGGCATTTCAGACAGGCCTTTTCTTCATGTTCTACCAATGGCGTCCAGTGCGCCGACCGACACTTGGCACAACTCTCGAGAATGGCACTTATGAGAGGGTCCAGAATTTTTCACCATACCGAAAAAGTAGGGGAGGCGGACAAAGGCGGAGTGTCGAACGAGTGTCCACTGAGATGTCCCTGGTCTTTGCTGGCCGAAGGGTTTCGGCAGCCACACCTCTGAGGCACCGCGTCGGGAGACGCCGTGCCACGTGTTGCAGGCACCGTCGTGTCGCGCCACGCGACTCGACCGTGCCGAGAGCACATCCGACGCATGTCAAGAGGTGTGGCACGCCAGTGGCAACCGCGCCATCGCCAACGATGTCACGCTTGCAGCCGCGCGTTGCCACACACTGGGAGATTCTGTTGCGCCCCCGCGTGGGTGAGGGGCGCAACACGATGGTGAGAAGAGGTCGTTGTGCGAATCCGGTGTCTGAGTCCGTTCATGGTCGGCTCGGCTTTCGATGGTGATCGAGGAGCAGAGTGAGGGATCCCATCATGGGGGCGAGGAACTGCCAGCGCTACGTCGTGCGGTCTGAACAAACTGAGCAACCACAGAACCCCGCATACTATTTCACTTGTTTCGGTTATTGCGATTATTGCGATTGGCTGCTATATTAGTTAACGGTAAGTAATAGGAGAGCCCCCCATGACCACTTCGACCAGAGAACCCATTGTGCCGACCGCTGAGGACGCCGCGCTCGCGAAGGAAGCGAGAGAAACCCTGGCATCGCATCTTGACCACCTCAGGAACCTCCAGTTACAGATTATTCACAATCGAAAAAGCTCTGAGCGCCTTTTTTTACCCACGTCGGCTCTTCGACTCCTGTTAGATATCCTTGACGAAATGTCTGCAGGCAATGCCGTCACACTGATTCCGGTCCATGCCGAACTCACGACACAAGAGGCCGCGGACGTGCTGAATGTGTCCCGTCCGTTCCTCGTGAATCTGTTAGACGAGCAGAAAATCCCCTACCGCAAGGTGGGCACCCATCGGCGCATTCTCTTCGCGGATCTCATGCGCTATAAACATCAGATTGACGCGGACCGCCGGGCGACCCTCGATCAACTGACCCAAGACGCGCAAGCATTGAAGATGGGCTATTGAAGGTGGCCACCTTCACCGCGCTCTACGATGCCTGCGTCCTCTATCCCGCACCTCTCCGTGATTTGCTCCTCGAACTGGCTCTCACGGATCTGTTTCGCGCCAAATGGTCCTCACACATTCATGAGGAGTGGATACAGGCCGTTCTTCAGGATCGACCGGATCTCACTGCTGTGCAGCTTCGTCGCACGAGAGACCTCATGGATCTGCATGCTCGCGACTGCCTCGTTGAGGATTTTGAGGAGCTGATTCCCTCCCTCACTCTGCCGGACCCGAATGATCGGCATGTCTTGGCGGCCGCCATTCGGGGGAGGGCCGATGTCATTGTCACGTACAATCTCACGGATTTCCCCGATAAGGAACTCCAGAAATACGGCATCACCTCCCAACACCCCGATGAGTTCCTGCTGCACCTTTTCAATCTGGCACCGAGCATCGTTTGTACCGCTGCCAGCACGCATCGGACCAGGCTAAAACTTCCTCCCAAGACCACGGTCGAATACCTCGAAACGCTTGAACGCCAGTCCTTAACACAATTCGTCGCGGCGCTTCGTCCCTACGCTGCTCATCTCTGATTCTGACCCCTTCTTTCACCACCATGGTGGGGCTTCCCCCGGCAGCCTCGCGAGAACCGTTCAGCGACCATCTAGCCGGGTGTATTGTCGCCTGGTGGCCGGCGACCGCGTCAACTTCAAGACCGCCTCGAAGCGACCATGTGACCATCTTTCACATTGACGAGCGTACACATGCTCCTTGTCCTATGAGCATGGGACCTTCTCGCCTCGTGTCTTCCATCTGATCCACACTGCTTGTTCCGATGCCAGCTTGTGGTTTCCGGTCCGGTGCCTGTGCGCATCCGGCTGCCGCCCTGGCTTTCCACCGGTGGGCTGCGTCGATCATGCCCGCACGCCGCCTTCTAAGGCGGCTCCGTTACGCAGTCATTCCTCCGCATTGCGCCCGCCGGCCCGCCAGGTGGCGGCGGCCTCTCTGTCTCCTTTGTCGTCGCTGTGTGGCCTCCCCTCCTCGTGAGAGGCCAACACATCAACTCTAACCAAAGGAGACACACCATGGCACCTCAAGACAAGAAACCCAAGCCGGTCACCACGCTTCGATGCAGCAGCATCAAGGCGAGCATCTGGAAGAACGAGGGCATGAAAGGCCCGTTCTACAATGTGACCGTGGCTCGCTCGTACAAGGCGTCCGATGGGATGGTGAAGGATTCGGAGTCTTTCGGACTAGCGGACCTTGACGCGCTCGTCGTGGTCGCCCAACAGGCGAAACTCTGGATCGCGGAGCGGGCGGATCGCTGATCGCGACTGGAAGCCTCCGGCCCTCGCGCCGGGGGCTTCCTGCAGCCGAAGAAAGGAAATAAGACGATGAAGAGCTATCAGGAATTTGCGAAGCATCTCGATCACCTGCTTGGCGGCGTCCATGCCGTCCGCATCACGGTGCCTGGCTACATGCCGCTATCGGTCGAGGAAATTGGATTCAGCGAAGACGGACACCGGTTGGTGTCATTGTGCCATGTGTGGACGGCCCCCGATGTGTCAAGAGGAAATGGGACGGAAAGATCAACGCAGGTGTTGCAGTCATGTGTTCGGCCTGTTGATGTCGCCTGACCATCTGCAGCAGTGCGGCAGAGCGGCGACTGGCCCTGATGAGATCCGCTTATCGAACACCAATCATTACGCCGCGATCATGGTCGCCTGGCACAGGACGGTCTTATCCGATATGCGGTAACACTCCGTTTGTCTTCGTCATCATCTCCGTTGACACTTCTGCTGTCCGTCGTGCGGGGAGTTCCACTCCGCGACACGCCGTTTTTATGCCCGTGATCTCATGCTGCCACCATTCCATTGCCTTCAGGCATCGTTTCTCCCAACGGTCGATAGCTCCCACCCTTGGTCAACACGGCCCAGGCCACACGCGCCATCTTGTTGGCCAGCGCCACGGTAGCCACTCGTCCTGGCTTGCGCCTCAACAGCGCATCGAACCACGCGCCGCCCGGTGCTCGTTCCCGGCGCTGACCATGGAGTTGTGCCGTGGCTCCCAGAACGAGCAGCTGCCGCAAATACTGATTGCCTTGCTTGGAAATATGCCCCAGCCGGTCTTTGCCTCCACTGGAATGCTGGCGTGGGACCAACCCGATCCATGCGGCAAACTCCCGGCCTGATCGGAATTGCTTCCCAGTGCCGATTGCCGCCAAGACGGCAGACGCGGTCACCACCCCGATCCCCGGAATGGTGGCCAACCGTTGACTGTCCGCGGTAGCGCGATGCCAGGCCAGCATCTGGTGGTCTAACCTGGTGACCGCCTTCTTCAACGCGTCGATCTGATCAACCAGCGCTCGCAGCGTGTCGTAGGCCAACGTGGGAATCGTTCCATCCGACCTATCGTGTATCGCCCGAATCGCCAGCGCCAACCCTGCATTCCCCTGTGGAAACACCAACCCAAACTCGGCGAGGTGAGCTCGCAGCGCATTCCCTACCTGCGTCCGCTGTCGGATCAGCAGTTCTCGTGACCGGTGCAGCACCTGCACGGCCTGTTGATCCACGGTCTTGACGGCGACCACGCGCATGGTGGGACGACTCACCGCCTCACAGATAGCCGCGGCATCAGCACGGTCATTCTTCTGCCGTCTGACGTAGGGCTTCACATAGGCGGGAGGGATCAGTTTCACCTGATGCCCGAGTTTGCTCAATTCTCTCCCCCAGTAATGAGCCGTCGCACACGCTTCGACGCCCACAAGGCATGGCGCGATGGTCGCGAACCAGGCCACCACTTCATGTCGCCGCAGCCGTTTTTGCACCACGACTTCCTGCTGGGCATTGATCCCGTGTACTTGGAACACTCGTTTCGCCAGGTCAAGCCCGATGATGCTGATGCTCTCCATGGATGGCTCCCTCCTTCTAGTGGTGAATACTAGATACCCCCTACAGCATTGTGCTGCCCTTGGGAAGGGGCCGTCCACCTCATCATTACGGGCAACAGAACGGCGACCTCATGCGAGATCCCGACATCGTGTTCCTGTTTCATAACTTACCCGACGGCGTCGCTGCCGAACCGGTGTCATTTCGGAACGACTATCTGGGGATCGTTCAGGACGTCTATCGGTATGACGAGGGAGGCACGCGCACTCACGTGTTTCCTACTTTGAAACATGACTTGAAAGAGTTTGCCCAGAGCTGGTTTGCGAATCTGAAGGATCAGGGATTCTTTGCCCCTACCGCGGTTCGAGAGGTCTTGTCGCCGTAATCTCGTCGATCCATTAATAGGGCATGATGTGATCAGGTCATGCTCCTCTCCCCGGGTCAAACCCATCTCCATCCTGAAGCCCTCCTGTTGTGTGGACAGGGCAGTAGTTCCAGCGTGAGCCGGCTGCTTACTGACCATGACTGTCCTGGCATGCGCCCTCCCGCTGTTCCAAGGACTCCGTTCATGAAGGAAGACCAGCCGGTGGCCGAGTGCCTGAGGGCACGGGTGGGAGGAGGGAGCCTCTTTTCGCCTTTTCCTTCGTCAGGACGCGTACTCTCCAGACTGACCAATGTGCGAAGGGCAGCACGTTCGAAAATGGCGGGTTTGCCAGTCCTCCAGGTGACACCAGGAATGCCCGCATCCGGGTCGATTAGCGGAACGGCTGGAGGGGCGATCGAGGTGGTTTTAGAGATGTTGCTTAAGGGCATGACGTAGGTGCTTTTTAAGAGGTTGCAGGATATGGCTGTTGCCCGTAGTTGTCTTACATGCTGGGTGTGTCGTATTCTTGTGCCCATGTTTGTGGACCCTCCAATCACCGGCCCCAGACGCTCCTCCGAGGACGAGAATCAGGCACCGGTCGGTGAGGGCAGTTGGGCGTCTCGACTTGGACTAGTGTAGGTGAGCGGATGGGGCAGCGGGCCAAACGGACGACGACGATCACGGTGGATCTGGGTGAACTAAAAGCGCCCTGGCAGGCTTGGTGTCAGGCCTACGGCATCACGCCGAGCCATGCCCTGCGGAACGCCCTTCGGCAGGCCATGGACCGGAGAGCAACACGGGCTTCGGTGCCGCGGTTGCGCGTCACGCCGAAACGAGAACGAGCCACCGCTCGCATCGAACTGAACCTGACGACCTCAGAGCTCGCTGCCCTGAAGAAGATGGCTGGTCACGAAGGTTATGTGCCGACGAAATGGCTGGTGGCGATGGTGCGGACCAAGTTGACCGGGCAGCCGCAGGTCGGACAGGCGGAATTAGAGACCTTGGCCCGGTCGAATCAGCAACTCCTTGCCTTGGGGAGGAACTTGAACCAGATTGCCAAGGTCCTGAATACCGCGCCTCAGAACCGAGCCGCCTTTCGGGTCGAGGTCATCACCGAACTCTCCCGCGTGATCCAGGCCCATACGAAGAAGGTGTCCGATGTCTTGCGTGGGACCGTGGAGCGCTGGCACCTCCAATGAGTTCGACAGGCAGCCAGATTGACCAGAAGTTGGATGAGTGGGGGAGTCGGCTCTTCAATGTCTCAACGGAGACGCTCCCGCGACCGCGTCGCAGCAGGAATGTTCGTCTGAGTTCCAACACGTTCGTGAGTACCGGCGGACGGCTCAGCACGGCACAGGCTCGTGCGACCTATGTGCGGCGGAAACTGCAGGCCATGGTCCGCCGCTCCCCGCAAGTGGTGGTGAAACTCGTCAGGGCGCCGAAAGGGATGAAGGGGATTTCGAACAACCTCACCTACATTTCGCGGGATGGGCTTCTCGAGATCGAAGATCAAGACGGTCAGGTGATACAGGGGAAAGACGCCGTGGCCGATCTGAAAGCCGAATGGCGGGACGGCGGGATACCGATTGCGGCAGATTCTACCATGCGTGATGCTTTTCATCTTGTCCTCTCCATGCCAACACGCACTGATCCGTTGTCGGTCCAACGGGCAGCCCGAGACTTTGCGAAGAGAGAGTTCTCGGGGTTTCAGTACGCGATGGTGCTCCACACCTTCGAGACCGATCCGGACCCGCATCCCTCTCCGCATCCACATGTCCACCTGACCGTGAAAGCGGCGGGCCTCGACGGGATGCGCTTGAATCCCAGAAAGGCTGATCTGCAACGGTGGCGAGAAGGGTTTGCAGAGGCCCTCCGGGAGCATGGGATTGAAGCCACGACCACGAGTCGGATTCACCGGACAACACAGGAACGATGGACGGTGCGGCACATGACTGAACCGAGCAAAAAAGGGGAGCGGCTGGAGCGGCTGAAACGCACCACGCGCCGACATGGACGAGTCCAGGAAGTCATGCGGAATTATGAACAGGTGATGCGGACGTTAGCCCGGTCAGATCGTGGGGAGGATCGGCAGTTGGCCGCAGACCTGGTCCGGTATTTAAGTGAACGGACGCAGGATGTCGCGAAGTCTCGCTCGCCGGAGCGGGAGCGATCTTAGGGGAATGCACGGTTCGGTGCTACGCTCATTCATCGGGCTTAATCAATCCGAAGTGAAGAACCATCGCATCGGGCTGGAAGTTCTAGTCCTTAGAACCTAATCAGAACCTAATCCACGTCAGCACAAGGTATCTTCTTACCCAACAGGACAAGCTCGGGGAGCAGGATAGAGAGTGACTTAGTTTACGAATGAAGGTATTCTGATGGCCACAATCTGTATGCATTAGGTTTCTGACGTCGCTCCTGTTCCAGGGTACATCACCGTGTTGCCGTCAATAGATACCTCTCTTTTCATAGTATGAACATCTTCGAAACCCACTCCCGCATCGTTTCTGACTATGCCAGCTATATCAGCAGCTTCATCAAGATTTCTGATCCCAAGATTCAAGAAGTTGTTGAGGGTGAGTTAAGCCAAGGCAAGCTCTGGCCAGAACCGCTCCTGCAATTCAATCCTGCTTTTGAAATTGCAGGGGGCATCGATTTGCTTGCAGAGTCCGAGGGTTTTCATCCTGACCTTCATCACATCTTCAGCCAATACAAACTGTATCGCCACCAGATTGAAGCAATGAGGCTGGGCGGACAAGGCAAAGATTTTGTTGTTACATCGGGGACGGGATCGGGGAAATCGCTCACCTACATTGGGTCTATTTTTAATCACATACTTTCTCACCCTGTCACAAAAGGGGTGACCGCCATCGTGGTCTACCCGATGAACGCGCTCATCAATTCGCAATTTGAAGAGTTCAGTCGTTTTCAAGCGAAGTTTAAATCGTCTACGGGCAGGGACTTTCCCATCTCGTTCGGGCAGTACACAGGGCAAGAGAAGGAAGAAGCTCGAGTCAAAATGCGGGAGAATCCACCGCAGATTCTCCTCACCAACTATATGATGCTGGAGCTTCTTCTGACGAGGCTGCGAGAGCGGTCAATTCGTGATGGCATCTATGAGAACCTTCGATTCCTTGTCTTTGACGAACTTCACACCTACCGGGGCCGCCAAGGCGCAGATGTAGCGCTGCTCATTCGTCGTATTCGCTCACGATGCAGTATGCCAGTTGCGTGTATCGGGACTTCAGCCACCATGGTGTCGGCCGGAACACCCGCTGCCCAGCGTGCTGAGGTGGCGAATGTGGCAACAAGGCTTTTCGGTAAGCCGTTTACTCCCGATCAGGTCATAAATGAAAAACTTACGAGGTCCTGTTCGTTCAATGGCACGATTCCAGCTGGGACAGAGCTAAGGATCGCGATTGAGGCGGGCGTCCAGGCTGAAAGGGATGTCGATAGTCTCAAGGCGCATCCTGTCGCAATGTGGCTGGAAAACAGGCTGGCTCTGGACATGAGGGATGGCGATTTGGTTCGTGGAAAACCTCGACGACGATCTGAAATTATCACCGCGCTCTCTAAGGAGTCTGGTCTCGCGGAAAATATCTGCCGAGTCTTTTTTGAACAGCTCCTGCAATGGATCACCATCGTTAACAAGCGGCTGCAGGATTCCGGTAGCCGCTACACCTTGCTGCCGTTCAAGCTGCATCAGTTCATTTCCCAGACGGGCTCAGTCTATACGACACTCGATCAAGACGAGAATCGTTTCATTACCCTCGAGCCAGGAGTCTACAAGGCAGACGAGGAAGACAAGAAGCCCATCTTCTCGAATGTTTTCAGCCGTGCCAGCGGACATCCATTTATCTGTGTCTCCCGTCTTGATGATCGGTTAGAGCCACGCGAGTTTCGAGAGAGCTCAGACGACGATACTGAAGCAACAGATGGCTATCTCATCATTGGAAAGGACATTTGGGATCTAACCGAAGATAGTGAATTTCTTCCAGACTCCTGGATTCGGATGACGAAGGCCGGAGCTGTTCCCGAGACCAAAAAGAAACCGTACTTCCCTGCAAAGCTCTACTTCGACGAGTTCGGTAATTGTTCCGAAACGACACCTTTAAAGTGGGAAGGCTGGTTCATGAAGGCCCCTTTGCTCTTTGATCCGACGGGCGGTGTCTTCTATGATACCAAGACCAACGAAGGAACGAAGCTGACCAAGCTGGGCAGTGAAGGACGTAGCACCTCAACAACCATCACGGCGTTTTCAATTCTCAACCAGCTCGATGACGCAGGATTCAAGCCAGAAGACCGAAAACTGCTCAGCTTTACTGACAATCGACAGGATGCTGCACTTCAGGCCGGCCATTTTAACGATTTCGTCCAAGTGGTTCGACTTCGCGCGGGTATCTATAAAGCGTTAACGCAGGCCCCGTCCGGCTCACTGACTTATGCAACGATCGGGGAGGCGGTGCGTGTGGCGCTAGGGCTTCCCTTTCTAGATTTTGCGAACAGAAAGGAAGAGCCGGTCCTCGCCCCTGTCCGGCGCAACTACGAACAATGCTTCCAAGATTATCTTGTCTATCGAGCCATTGCAGACCTTCGACGAAGCTGGCGAATTGTCCTGCCCAACTTGGAGCAGTGCGGCCTGCTGAATGTTGAGTACGCAGACGTTGACGAGATTGCAGGGACGGAAGCGTTTTGGAAAGACGTTACGATTCTTGGCAGCCTGCAGGCTCAGGATCGGAAGGAATTCATCGCCACCATTCTTGATTTCTTTCGGCTGGAGTTTGCGATTCATAGCGAGAATTACCTGACGCACTCAAAACTCAAAGAGAGCGAGAAGCAGTTCAGGGAAATGCTCAAATCGCCCTGGACGCTGGACAGGACCGAGGAACTGCGCGAGCCATTTGTCATTCGGTATGATCCACTTAACAGAACGGCCAAACTATCTTCAAAAAGCATGGGACCGGCGAGCTCCCTCGGAAAATATATCAAGTTATACGTTCGCCAGCGCGCGCTCGATATTCCCTTGAAGGGCGATCATTATCGCAACATCATTCTGCAGATCATGGCGAAGCTCGAAGAGGCGGATTATCTAAGGTCGCAAATGGCACGGTCTGAAAAGAATGAAGAAGTTCCGATCTATCGACTTCGCCTGGAGAAGATCATTTGGAAGTGCGGGGATGGCAAGGCCGTAAAGGCTGATCTGATCAAGCAGCGCGCATATAAGGAGCAAAATCCAAACCCGAATGAATTCTTCCGTGACCTGTATCAGCGAGATTTCTCAAAAACCAAGCGGCTGAGAGGCGACGACCACACCGGCCAGCTGGGGACCGAAGTCCGTATCGAGCGTGAAGAACAATTCAAAGCTGGCAAGATCAGTGCGCTCTTTTGCTCGCCCACGATGGAGCTGGGAATCGACATCCGTAATTTGAGCGTGGTGCATATGCGAAATGCTCCGCCGAATCCATCCAACTATGCTCAACGTTCGGGGCGAGCTGGTCGAAGCGGCCAGGCGGCATTGGTGTTTACGTACTGCTCCGGCTATTCACCACATGATCGACACTATTTCAATGAGCAGCAGTCGTTAGTGGCTGGCGAGGTCCTCGCGCCACGCCTCGACCTCTGTAATCGAGAATTACTTGAGTCGCATCTGAACGCTGTAGCTGTGTCCGAGATCGGCCTACCAGGCCTCGATGATGTCGGAGAGGCCAAGCCGACCCTCATGCGACTGGTAACGGACGACAATGACAAGATGCCACTCACACTTGGAGTGCGTGCTGGTCTCACGGTCGCACCGGGCACCTTCGATAGCCTAAAGAGCAATTTCAAACGAGTGGTCAAAGACTTTGAGGACGATCTTCAGATCAAAGGTGCGACGTGGTACACAGACCAGTGGGTAGAGCAGAACCTTTCGAAGGTCGCGGATCATCTTGATGCTTCCTTAGATCGGTGGCGCAGACTCTATCGGTCGGCTAGAACCATTCTCACACGGGCGACGCAGAAGATAGAATGCGGCACACTCAGTCTGACGAGTGATGAGTACAGGAAACATAAACGGAATCAGGATCAAGCCACTCGCCAGTTGGACTTGTTGCGCAACAATCTCATTGGCAGCTCCTCTGAGCTATCCGAGTTCTATCCCTATCGGTATCTAGCCTCCGAGGGGTTTCTCCCTGGATACAATTTTACTCGACTACCGCTGAGAGTGTTTCTGCCGACTAGCGATTCATCTGGAGAATTTGTTTCGCGCCCACGCTCCATCGCCCTTCGCGAATTTGGACCACGGAACATCATTTATCATAACGGACGAAAGTACAGAGTCTGTCAGCTGGTCGTACAGGACGCAGAAACGGCACTGGCCGAGGCGAAAATCAGTACCAAGGCTGGCTATTTTCTTCCGATGGACCAGAAGGATCTGGAGATCTGTCCATTCTCTGGTCTGAACCTCGGAGACAATGCCAACAAGACTCACCTGCATGATCTGATGGAAATGGCCGAGTCGAGGGCCGAAGAAATCGACCGAATTTCATGCGAGGAAGAAGAGCGGTTGTCTCGCGGCTACGAGATCGAGACCTATTTCTCAGTTGATGCGGGACATCTTGAGCGTGTCAGGAAAGCAGTCGCCTGTACGAGCGAAAATGCCATGCTCAATCTTCGCTATGTTCCGGCGGCCCGCCTTGTACACGTGAATTACAAATGGCGATCGCAGACTTCGGATAGTTTTCCAATGGGGATGTTGTCTGGTGACTGGCGGAGCTCCATGCCGGAAGCGGATGACAATGTGAATGAGCCTTTTAGATTGGTCAAGCTCTGGACCTCCAATCTTGCCGATGCGCTGCATATTGAACCCATCCAACCACTTGGGCTCAAAGCGGATGGAGTCATCACGCTCCAACATGCCCTGAAGCGAGCGATCGAAGGGGTGTTTCAAGTCGAGTCGAATGAAGTCGGCGTCGTAGCAGTGGGTGATCCGGAGGCGCCCAATATCCTGCTGTATGAGGCATCGGAGGGAAGCCTGGGAATCCTTTCGCAATTTGTGTCTGATGTGAATGTTTTTCGCAAAGTTGTCGAGCAGGCCACCGCCCTTTGCCGGTACGACGATGAGAAGTACAAAGGTCCGGCCTCATATGACGATCTCTTGAGCTACTACAATCAGCGTGATCATAAGATCATCAATCGGCATCTCATCAAGGATGCACTTGAAAAGCTGAAGATATGCAAGATCGAGATCCAAGCCAACTCGAACTATAAGAGCTACGAAGAGCACTATCAGGCCCTTCTCCGCGCCTTCGATCCCAGTTCAACGACCGAACGGAGGTTTCTGGATCATCTCTATCAAAACGGCCTTCGCTTGCCTGACGCGGCGCAGAAGCGAGTCGACGGAATTTATGTCCAACCGGATTTCTACTATGAGCCACGCATCTGGGTCTTCTGCGATGGGACGCCACATGATGAGCCGGCCGTAAAGGCAAGGGACGAAGAGCAGCGCCAGGCCATTATCGCCAGGGGTGATGAAGTCTGGGCCTATTACTACAAAGACAATTTGGCGGAGAAGGTGGCTGCTCGCCCGGACATCTTCAGGAAAGTGCGATGACCATAGCCCTTCAGCCAGGAAAATTGGTCACGCTGCGCGGCCGCACATGGATCGTGCTGCCATCAGAAGACCCTGATCTTTTAGTGGTCAAACCGCTAGGAGGGTCAGAAGAGGAGATGGCGGGCATTTATCTGCCCCTCGGGATGGAGAGCGATCGGCCATCCGATGCCAGCTTCACTCCACCGACGAAAGACGACCTGGGTGATATCAGTACGGCCCGTCTGTTGTATGACTCGGCTCGGCTCGCCTTCCGTAATGGGGCAGGCCCCTTCCGTTCCCTAGCCAAACTCTCCTTCCGACCCCGTTCCTACCAAATGGTTCCCCTGATTATGGCTCTTCGGCAGGACTCAGTCCGTTTGATGCTGGCCGATGACGTGGGCGTTGGGAAGACGGTTGAAGCGCTCTTAGTGGTAAGGGAGTTGTTGGAACGAAGGAAGATTAAGCGGTTCGCCGTCGTCTGCTTGCCCCATCTCTGCGAACAGTGGCAAACGGAGATTCGGGACAAGCTGGACCTCGAAGCAGTGATCATCCGTTCGAATACCCAAGCGAGATTGGATCGACAAATCCAAGGTGATACCAGCGTCTACGACTACTACCCCTACCAGGTGATCAGTGTTGATTTCATCAAGTCGGATACCAGGCGCGATCTGTTCATTGAGCAATGTCCCGAACTCGTGATCGTGGATGAAGCGCATACCTGTGCCAGGCCGGCCGGGGCGTCGGCCAGCCAACAGCAGCGCTATCATTTGGTCAGTCGGATCGCGCAGAAACCTCATCAGCAACTGATGTTGCTGACAGCCACTCCACATAGTGGCAAGCCCGAAGAGTTTCATTCGCTACTTGGCCTGCTCAAGCCGGAGTTCGAAGACATCGATCTTCCAGCTTCCTCCCAGGCGCAGCGGCGTGACTTGGCTAAATATTTTGTACAGCGCAAACGTGCCGACGTTGAGAAATGGATGGGTGAGGACACGCCCTTCCCCAAACGTGAGGCATTCGAGTGGCCCTACGATCTTTCGCAGGGATACAGCCGGTTCTTCGAACAGATCCTCGACTTTGCCAAGAAGTTGGTATCGCCCGATGACGAAAAAGATGGCAAGCGTAGAGTGCAGTATTGGACGGCACTCGCTCTGCTGCGAGGCGTCATGTCCAGTCCTGCCGCTGGCATCGAAATGCTCAATACGCGTCTTGATGATCTTGGGCCAGGAGCAGGAGATGAGTCTGCCGAGGTTGTCGGCCTGAATTTCGAATCAGGGGAGAACCCGGTCCGCGACATGGATTATGGGTTTGAGGGGGACAATACCCCGCAGCAAGTGCTGGAACACAACGCCTGGACGGCATCCCAGCGGCAACAGCTACGATCCTTCTCCGAGCAGCTGGTCAGACTGTCGAATCTGAAAGACGACCAGAAACTCGCTTCGGCGGAACTCATCCTGGGCGAGTGGCTATCCAAGGGCATCAACCCGGTCGTCTTCTGCCGCTACATAAAGACGGCCGATCATGTGGGGGAGACGCTGGCGCCCGTCCTGAAAACGAAATTTCCGAAGTTGAACTTGCAGGTCATTACAAGTGAACTGCCTGATGATCTCCGAAAACAGCGCATCGAGGAGATGGGGAAATCTACCCTCCGTATTCTCATCGCCACGGATTGTCTGAGCGAGGGCATCAACCTCCAGCAACATTTCACTGGGGTTCTGCACTACGACCTGCCGTGGAATCCAAACCGGTTAGAACAGCGGGAGGGACGGGTTGATCGATTCGGCCAGACCGCCAAGGAAGTGAAAGCCTGCCTGTTGTATGGGGCCGATAATCCGATCGACGGCATCGTGTTGGATGTCTTGCTGCGCAAGGTTCGCGAGATCAAACGCGCGACCGGCATCAATGTGCCGTTCCCGGAGGATTCGCAGAGCATCATCGATACGATCACCCAGGCGTTGCTGCTTAATCCAGACAGGAAGATTGCCCGCCATCGCGACAAGAATCAGATTGAGTTCAGCTTCGACGAGTTTGATGAAGCCGCCAAGTCGAAGTCTAAAGTGACCAAGAAGGTCGACGAAGCCGCCGAGCGCGAAAAGATCTCCCGCAGCATTTTTGCGCAGAATGCCATTAAGGCCGAGGAGATCGAAGCGGATTTGCGGCAGGTGGATGAGGCCATCGGGGATCCGAACGCCGTCGAGGAGTTTGTCACGGCGGCGCTCAACAATCTGCTGGGTGTGCAGGTCATCAAAGATGCGAAGGGCTACCGCATTGTGATGGGTAACATGCCGCCGCAGCTTCGCGAAACGCTCCCGACTGGTGATCCCGTCAAGGTGAGCTTTGAATCGCCCACTCCGGAAGGGTATCTCTACCTGGGGCGCAACAATCGCTTCGTCGAGCAGCTATGCCAGCTAGTGATGGCGAACACCCTGTTGCGAATGGAAAAGCGGGCGGCCCGGGCCGCGATCATCCGAACACGCCAAGTTGAAATCAAAACGACGCTCTTGCTGTTTCGCTGTCGGAACGTCATCGAGCAACAGAAGGGGGCGCATCAAATTGTTGCGGAGGAGATGTTGCTCTGGGGCTGGCGGGGGACACCGCAGCAAAAGGAATTTCTCGATCATGCAGAAGCCAAAGCGTTGCTCGCGTCAGCGCGAGCCACGTCAGATCTCACGGTTCAAGCTCGGGCGGGGTTTCTTGAGAATGAAGTGAAGGTCTTGGAGACTTTGCAGGCAGACTTTTCTGTGGTCGCCGAGCAGCAGTCGAAAAAACTGGTCGAGGCTCATGAGCGTTTCAGTTCGCTGATGGATGCCCGGCAGTTCCAGGTTGTCTATCCAGTTCTGCCCATGGATCTCCTCGGGATCTATGTCTTGTTACCAGACGGCGCCAGGGCCTGATCAAAGGGATATGCACGCTCCATGAACTATCCGAGCATTCGCATCGAAGGAGCGATCCTTTCACCGGATATTCTTGATCGGCTCGATGACATCGCCGGCCAGCGCCCCAGGGACTTTGGGTTCGACGGGTCCGTCAAGGTAAAGGACGAGATTGCCCGCGCCTGGGCCGACGCCCAGGACTATTGGCGTATCTTCCACCGCAAGCTCGACACGCTCAAAGCGGATTCACCCGCTACCACCGAAACTCGGAATCTCTGGATTGTCCCGCTCCTTGGACTACTCGGCTACCAGCTTGAGTATCAGGCGCGAGGCGTCGAGCTGAACGACAAGAATTATCCCATCTCGCACCGTGTCACCAATCGAGGGCAGGCGGCCCTTCATATCATTGGATACCGTGAACCGGCGGGCCTCGACAAAAAACCTGAGCGTGCAACGGTTCGGATGTCGCCCCACGCGTTGGTGCAGGAATATCTGAATCTGTGTGAGCAGGTATATGGGTTGGTGACCAATGGACGTCTGCTGCGATTACTCCGCGATAGCTCTCGGCTGGTCAAGCTCACCTATTTGGAATTCGATCTCGATCGAATCTTCACCGACGGCCTGTTCGCCGATTTCGCCGTTCTGTACCGCTTGCTCCATGTGTCTCGTTTGCCGGTCGCTCCTGAATCCACCGGTCAAAGCCTGATTGAGCGCTATCATCAAGACTCACTCGAATCCGGGGCTCGTATTCGGGATGGGCTCAGCAGGGCCGTTGAGCAGGCCATCCTGGCGTTTGCCAATGGTTTTCTGACGCATCCGAGCAACGAGTCCTTACGGCAAGCCATCACCGCTGGTGATCTCAAGCCCGCTGACTACTATCACCACTTATTGCGGCTGATTTACCGTCTCCTGTTCCTCTTGGTCATCGAGGAGCGTGATCTTGTCTATCCGTCTTCGGTCCCAAGCGCGAAACGTGAGGTGTACAACCGGTACTACAGCCTGCAACGGCTCCGCCGGCTTTCGGAAAAGCGGTACCTGGCCGACCATCGACACAACGATCTCTGGTTGAACCTGCTCGCGACCTTTCGGCTGTTTGAAGCGGATGGACCTGGCAGCAAGCTTGGTCTCGCACCGTTGGCCGGGGATCTATTCGGGCCGGATGCCATCGGGGCATTGAGCCGGTGCATGTTAACGAACGAGGTGTTGCTTGGCTGCTTGCGGTCCCTGGGGCTCTACCAACATCCGGACTCGGGACAGCTCATTCGGGTCAACTACGCCGCGCTCAATGTCGAAGAGTTTGGGTCTGTATACGAAGGCCTACTGGAATATGAACCGGTCTTCCACTCGTCCGGAAACCAAATCGAATTTGCCTTTAGCAGGAGCGATGAGCGAGCTGCGACAGGCTCTCATTACACGCCTGACGAATTGGTCCAGCCGCTCCTAAAGCATTCGCTCGATTACCTGATTGCAGAGAAGCTCAAGGAACAGGATAAAGAAAGCGCCCTGCTCTCACTGCGCGTGGCCGATATCGCCTGCGGGTCCGGCCATATCTTGCTCGCTGCGGCGAGGCGAATTGCGACAGAACTGGCCTTTGTTCGAACTGGCGAGGAGCAGCCTTCTCCGACTGCCTTCAGGGCTGCAGTGCGCGATGTCATTCGCGAGTGCATCTATGGGGTGGACTATAATCCGCTCGCGGTTGAACTATGCAAGGTGGCGTTTTGGCTAGAAGCTCATAATCCTGGGCAGCCGCTCAACTTCCTAGATCACCATATTAAATGCGGTAATGCGATCGTCGGGTATGTCAGGCGTGAGGGCCTAGACAAGGGAGTTCCCGATGAAGCTTTCGCCACTATGCCGGGGGATGACAGGGAGGTTGCGGCCGAATTCAGAAAGCAAAATAAGACTGAACGGAAAGCCCAAGACCAAACACCTCTGAACCTTGCGCCGGAGATTCAGAGACAGCTCGACCAAATTCTAGAACGCTGGCGTGAACTGTCCCTCTTGCCTGAGTCGACGCCGAACCAGATCTTAACGAAGAAGCAGCGGTATCAGAACTTTACGAAAAGCCAAGATGCCTGGTTGCTCAATCAGATTGCCGCGATTCCGATGGCCCAGTTCTATATCCCGAAGACAGAAGAGAATCACTCCAAGCTGATCACCGACGCAGAGTTCCGGCTGTACTGGTCAGGTCAGCGCCATCCGCAGGGGCAGGCGACGGCAGCGGCGTGGGTGACAGCAATTCAGAAACGGTTCTTTCATTGGTTCTTGGAATTTCCTGAGATCATGGAGAGTGGTGGATTCGATTGCATACTTGGAAACCCACCATACCTTGGTGGACAAGGTTTGAGCAGTACCTACGGTCATCCGTTCTGCGGGTACATGAAATGGGAATTTGCCCCGGCGGGCCTCTCCGACCTGGTGGTCTATTTTGTCCGCCGCATATATAGTCTGCTTCGCCACGGCGCCTTTACCGCTTTCATCACTACCAATTCAATCAAAGACGGTGACATCCGCAAAGATGGGCTCGAACGGGTACTTGCAGAGCAAGGCACTATAAACTTCGCTACGCGCGGTATTAAGTGGCCGGGACACGCTAACCTGGTGGTCTCTCTTGTTGCAATCCATCGGGGGGAATGGCCCGGTAAGCGGGTCCTCGATGGAAGAGAGGTTCCTGTCATAAGTGCTCATTTTGAGGACCACCTCGATTTGGGCCCTGCTAGGTCCCTTTTGGAGAATGAAGATCGGATCTATCAGGGCTCTATTTTTCTCGGAGATGGCTTTTGGTTAACGCACCAAGAAGCCGAAGCTATGAGATCGAACAATCCTTCCCTGGATGAAGTTATCTTTCCGGTCATCAATGGCCAAGAGCTTAATAGCAGCCCAAGTCAATTTCCGGGTCGACAAGCAATAAACTTCTTCGATTGGCCCCTGGAAAAGGCAGAGCAATACGGTGAGGCCTTTGATCGTGTTCAGCGATTGGTCAGGCCTGAACGAGAGAATGTAAACCGAGCGGTCCGACGAGAACGATGGTGGCAATATGCTGAAAGAGCCACGGGCCTTTACAGCCATATCCAACATCTGCATCGATGTTTCGGTATTGCACGCACGACGAAACATCTCAACTTTTCTTCGCTTCCGACGAATTATGTCTTCACGGATGCTCTCTACGTCTTCGTAACCGACCGCTGGGATCATTATGCGGTCGTCCAATCTACGCTTCACGAAGTCTGGGCGCGCAAATACAGTGGCGCATTAAAACAGGATCTACGCTACTCCCCATCAAACTGCTTCGAGACATTTCCGTTCCCAGAAGGCTTATGGCAGACAGCTAATCCAGCACTGACAGATATCGGTGAGCACTACCATGACCACCGCCACGCCCTCATGCCGAAGCTCTGGCTAGGTCTGACTGGCATCTACAATCTCTTCCACACCCGCGACCTCACATCCGAGATGGTTGCCAAAGTTAGCGAGAAGGCATCTGGTGAGGCGGATGCCGGGTATCGCGGTATTCTCAAGCTGCGCCGGCTGCATCAAGAACTAGACGATGCTGTCCGCGACGCCTATGGTTGGCAGGATCTCAAGCTCAACCACGACTTCTACGAAGTCGAAACCCTGCCGGAAAACGATCGAGTGCGCTACACCATCAGTCCCTCTGCCCGTAAAGAAGTCCTCCGCCGCCTCCTCGCCCTCAACCACGAACGAGCCAAAGCCCAGCAAGTTGTAGCGGATGGCACCAAAGAAGCTCCAAAGAAGCGCCGGTCGTCCAAGAAATCTCAAACCGTGTCATCAGGGCTATTCGGCGACGAAGGGGCAGGAAGTGTGTAAATGACTAAACGAAGGTCTAGCAAGCAACGGTTAGGGAAGACAGCTCGGTTTGTTCTTGGGGTTGATCTGGATGGAGTGGTTGCCGACTTCTATGGTCGACTGCGTGGGATTGCTGCGGAATATCTCGGTGTTCTCATTGAGACGCTCCCTGAAAAGATCAGATATGGCCTTCCAGAGTGGAAGCTAAGCAAAGCGGGTGGTTACGAGGCGCTCCATCGATTTGCGGTGACCCAACGAGATCTTTTCAAACAGTTGGACCCATTACCTGGAGCCCCGGCAGTCCTTCGACGCCTTTCAGCGAAGAATATCCGAATTCGGATCATAACTCATCGCTTGTATATCAAGTTCTTCCATTTGGAAACCGTCCGGCAAACCACGGAGTGGCTGGACATTCATGGCATCCCGTACTGGGATTTGTGTTTCATGAAGGACAAAGCAGCGGTAGGCGCTGATCTCTACATCGAAGACTCTCCTAGCAATGTTGAAGCACTCCGGGAGGGTGGTCACCCGACAATCGTCTTCACCAATTCAACGAACCTGGGATTGCCGGGTCCACGAGCAGACTCGTGGGATGAGGTTGAGAGGCTTGTCCTTCAGGAATTTAAGAAGTGGAGAGCTGGCGCTAAGAAGAAAGGGCTTTCTGGAGCCTGACGTAAACGTATTTCCGAATGTCGATGCATATCACCGCTCAAGCCCTCTACAACATCACCAAGTGTGCGCATCGGGTGTACCTCGATGCCAACGGCGATCCCAAGGACCGGAGCAAGGTCGGCTCCTTTGTGAGGCTACTCTGGGAACTGGGCCTTCAAACTGAGCGGGAGTATCTTGGCTCGCTTGGCGAGCTGGCCGTCTCAGATCTCAGCCAGTATGGGATTGACGAGGCGTGGGTAGAAACACAGCGACTCATGAAGGAAGGAGCTGACCTCATCTACCAAGGGTGCCTCGCGGATGGGTCATTCGTGGGACGACCTGATCTGCTGCTCAAACGAACGAATCATTCATCACGGTTTGGTTCCTACGCCTACGAACCTATCGACATCAAAGCCGGGAAAGGCTGGGAAGAGCGGGATGGCAAGCGGACGCACTTCAAAGAACACTATGCGTTTCAGATCCTTTTCTACCGCCTACTGTTAGAGCATATCCAGGGAGCATCTTTCCCTATCGGGCGCATTGTGAACGTCGAGAAACAGCTTGAAGAGTTCCCGATCACCGATTTCGAGCCAGACTTTCAGCAGGCGCTCGCCGAAGCGCAGCGGTTGGTTTCTGGTCAGGAGACCTCCGAACCGGTTCTGGGAAGTCACTGCCAACTCTGCCAGTGGCATCGACGCTGCGAGCGCTGGGTCACCGAGCAGGCTGATCCTACCGGGTTGTTTTTTGTGGGGAAGGTCAAGTTTCACCTAAAACAAGTTGGACTCAAGACGATCCAGGATATTGCCGCGATGGATGTGAGTCAGTATCTGAAACCGCCGAAGAAGATTCCACGCACCGGAAAAGACTCATTGCTGCGCATGAAGGAGCGTGCTCGGGTCAGGCTGGCCGGGAAGCCGGAGATTCGACCAGGCTATACCTTCCCTGCGCGAGCACGCGAAGTCTATTTCGATATTGAGGATGATCCGACACGTGGGGTGACCTATCTGTTTGGCCTCTTGATCAAGGAGCATGGAAGAGTATCAGACTTTCAGTATTTCCTCGCCAAGTGCCCCAATGAGGAAGAATCAACGGTAAGGGCCTTTTGGGAGTTCCTGCGTACAGCCGGAGAGGAAGTTTACTACGTCTACTCACACAAAGAACGTAGTACACTCAAACAACTTATGGAACGATACGACCTTGATCCGGCCGTACTGGAAATCTACAAGAGTAGGGAGTACGACTTGTACAGCGATCTCATCGTGAAGTACTCCGACTGGCCGACCTATTCCTATGGGATCAAACAGATTGCCAAGCAGATCGGTTTCAAGTGGCGAGATCCCGATCCATCCGGTGCCAACTCAATCGCTTGGTACAATCAGTATCTCGCCAATCCGACCGATGAAGCTCCCCTGCAAAGGATCTTGACCTACAACGAGGATGACTGCTTGGCGATGGTGGCGGTGAAGGATTATTTCGAACAGGCGAGTCGTTAGATCGATTTGTAAAGAGCAGTGCGATCCGTTCGCTAATGTCCTCGCCGCCTACCGCTCTCGTAGTGAACAATTGTGTCGGGAATGTTTTGCTGACTGCGCATTCAATACTCGGTTTGCCGCATGTGCCAAGCGGGGACATACTTGTTGGTTTGAATTACATATGCATTGCGAGCTGAGCCGCAACAAACCTGAACGGTTCCAATCCTGCCGGCATTGATTGCACGGTGCTCTTCTGGGGCAGTAAGATATTGGCGGTCGATCCTTTGGAGGAGGGTCTGATGCCGCTGTTTCTCCTCTGGCTCCTTCTAGTCCCTCTTTCTGCCTCAGCCAAAGACCTCGGAGAACTGAGCGCGAATCCATACCAGCAGAACTCAACGGCCAATCCGTACGGAGCGGGGAGTCCCTTTGCGCCGAATGGTGTCAACAATCCCTTCAGTCCCTACGGCAGTCCCTTCAGCAATCAATCGGCGCGGGATCCCTTCGCGACCGACGCACCACGGCTCTACGACCAACAGGGAAATTACCGCGGCAAGTTGAGCGCCAACCCCTACGATCCTGATTCGACCAGTAACCCCTACGGCCGGTACGGGTCGCGGTTTTCGCCCGACTCCATCCACAATCCTTACGGCGCAGGTAATCCCTATCGTTCCGATAGCCCCACCAATCCCTATGGCCGCGGCCTACGAATCGAAGGGCAGTGAAGATCTTCTCATCGATCTGCAGCGGTCAACGCGACCGGCCACTGATTCAAACGTCTACCGAACACGGTGCGATGTGGAAACCTCAAGACGACGATCTGTCAGAATGTAGGGGAGAAAGGACCGTTTTTCGCATAGACGTTTTCTCGTCCGTTCAAGGATTAGTCCGGTGCATGCAGCAACGGCACCTCTAGCTTCCAAGACCCGTAAGATGAAGAGCCCTTTTGGCCAGAGCTTCAATAGACTTTTGAGGCTCCACGTAGTTCATACGGCAATAGCATGCATAGGTGACGTAGACATCTTGTAAGCAGTATTCAGCGATTTCCTTCCATTTACCGCTCGCCCACATTTTTCTCACGTGTTCACCGGAGCCAGATTTTGCTTCCACTTCCAATACTCTGGCAAGCACATCCAACTTCACAGCTCCCCGGAAATCCCAGTTTGTCCATACTGCCATTGTGTCAAAAACTGATCGTGTCTGGAATTTGGCAAGATTGATTTCTACGGTTGGCTTCACTTGATGAATAATCGATCGCTTTTTGATGAAGGGGAGGTCGAAGTTAAGACCGTTATGCGTAATCACCTGATCAGGCCGGTGCTTTCCCATGAAGTCCCAAAATGCTTCTAGAATTGCCTTCTCGTTTTCTCCATACCAAGCAATTGGGTTTAACGAAGTGGAATCATCCTTTAGGCTCAGTACCCCAATAAACACAATCCGGCTGAAAGTTCCGTCAAAGAAGGACTTTTGATAGCTCTTCTCAAAGTTTGGAAAGTCAGATTCTACCTCGGCTATATCCAGCCCAACCAAGGCCGCCCATTCGTTGATGGGCGCTGCATCCGTTTCAATATCTAAGACAACCTTCATGGAGCCTTTGATTACATCCAAGAGATCCGTTCAAAATCTCGCATAAGCTTGCCCCCTCGTAGCGGGTTGACTTTCCGAATGTATTCAATCTTTCCTCTCAGTCGTAGCTTTGCGGTCTTCACATCACAGTCAAACTGTGATGCCCCACCATTTTTCAGACAATTATGAATGATTGCTCTCACCTCTCGATAGCGGGACTTTGGCACATCCAGCTTATCTCCTCTGAGCACATACCCCGTCACCATCTTTTGGTCATGCTCACGAAGCAGTTGGTTCTTTGACGGTTTCGTGCTGACTTTGAACCCTTCCTCCTTAATGATTGTTTCCAGTAAGCGCTTTAACCCTACGATGCGCTTCGATCCAGAAATGGTTAAGTCATCTCCATAGACAGTCACCTCAAGATTATGAGCTTCACAGAGAGGGGCTATTCTCTTCTTGATGATCTCGTCGAAAACCAGATTTGCAATGGCTTGGCTTGTTGGAGCGCCCTGCGGCAACTGATTCTTGAATGTCGTGAGAACTGCAAGCATACGCGCGATCGGGCCAGAGAATTCCAGTCTCCCTAACAGCTTGAATACATGATCCCTCGATATGCTTGGAAAGTAGTCCTCGATGTCGAGCTTTACCATAAAGGGACTCCCAAGATGGACGCGCGCATTCGTGAGCGTACTTTTTCCCTTTCGATAACTGTGGATGGCTCGATGAAGAGGTAGCGGAGCTAGTAACTTCTTGGCGATGGCCCCTTGGATCTTCTTTAAATCGCCATGCGGGATATAGAAAGTCCTACGCCTTCCATCCGGCTTCACCTTGTCTTTACGTCTGTAATATAGGGAATGGGTCTGTGCTATCGCCTGAAGGTCGGTCTCGGTGACCGATAGCTTACGTGCTAAATCACTCAGATCCGTGAGGTCTGCCAAAGGAATACCATCCTGTACGTGATTATCGAGACTTCTTGCCCAAATCGGCCAGACGAAGACTTTCGACTTCGAGAAGCAGTTGTTTGATCTTATCGACTATCTGGTTTTGCTTCCCATCAACGTGATTGGAACCGTTGGTCGACTCCCAGAACAGAAAGCTCATCGGCACATGAAGCTCTTGAGAAATAGTTCGCAGCACACTTACACTCGGCTCCCTTTTTCCGCTCTCCACAAGAGACAGATAGTTTGGCTTGATCCCTACACGCTCGGCGAGATCCTTTTGTGATATCCCTGAAGCTGTGCGGAGAACCTTTATGGTCCGACCGATCGTATTTTGTTGTTTGTTGCTCATATATGTAACCCCGAAAAATTAGGAGGTAGAGAGTAGCCTGGTGATCTTCATAGCCAAGGAAAGTGCCTTGCGCTCTTTAGACCAGAACCTCGTCCGTGCGTGAGGCGTGGATCTCTCCACCCGTCCCATCGATCTCACTACGGCCTTTACTTCCCGAAGCATCCTCTCTACACTCCTCTGAGAGAATAGCGGCGGATTGCTCGAATCGATCAGCTCTTCAATAGAGCTAACGACCTCCTCGAGCAATCGAACTGCTCTTGAGCATCTGTCCATACGGAACACCTCCCTTCCCCTTTCGTTCGACATGAGTTGTTGAATGCCGCTAACGCCTTGGACGGATCGTCCAAGGAACTCGTGATAATTCTCCCAACCCAACAGCGTACGCAGGCGTTCGCCATCAGAGAGGAGGAGCCGACGCTACCAGACCGTTAACAACCGCTGCGGTGGCTCACCGTCAGCCAGGTCAGATCCAGTTCAACATCTAAGCTGCGCAACGTATGGCCTCGCTCGTCAACCGTACCGAGTGGGCGCATACGATACGAACCATGATGTGATTGCGTCTCAGCCCCTTAGCGGAAAGAACAGTGAATCGGCTTTAGGCCGCTCCCTGCTCAGCACGAAAGGGAAACATATTGGAGGTGCTCAAGAGCCCTCATGTCAAAGAACACGGGCGTATCGCCCATAAAAACAAATATAACGTTTGAATAATCATAAGTCAATATTTATTTACTCACAGTAATAGAACATGAGTTTAAAGATGTTGGTTTATCAAACGTGTTGAATCAATTCAGCAATGGAGTAAAGCTCATTCGGAACGGACTGTCGGGATCTATGATTTCAATTGAATGGACGAAATGATTCCGGTTGAATTGATTTTCTGCGGACGTGAGCCGGTGCCGAGTGGCAGGATGATCAGAGAGAGATTCGAATGTATCGGAAGCATTCTCTCGCCACATTTGCCTCTTCGATTGTTCTATTTCTTCAAGGGCCATGATTGTTTCGGATCATGGCCCCTTTCATTTCCGGGTTCTTGCTCACACTCCCGCCAAGGCCACGATCTTCATGACATCCGTCTCGGTGTGCGCACAGCATGGGCAATAGATCGCCTGTCGTCTGATCTCAGGAAAGACAATCTCCACGCCGAGAATCCGTAGACAACGTCGGACCGAAAGCCGGACGTTCATCACCGGTTTGCCCGGTGCTAAGCGCTTTGGCGATAACCATTCATAGGCGTGGGGCAGGAGATCACCGATCGTGTCGACGCCTCGCCGTTTCAGATCCTGGTGCGCCCGGGCGTTGAGAAGCAGACTCGCGATGGGTTGTGAGGCAAAGCGCCGCACTGCGTCCGGAGGAATTCGGCGTCCCGTCCTCCGGTCCAACATCCGTTGCGTCATGAAGCAATAGGTGGCGTCGAGGACGATGAACGTTCGTCCGTTAAGGGCAGCGAAGATGTGTTCGATCAGACTCTCGTCGCAGCGACGCTGTTCCCGGATCGAGTGACCAAGGCGCGCTGCTCGTTCGGTGATGGACACCCCATCGCTTGCGTTGTGCCACTCGGTCTGTGCCCATGGACTAAGCCTTGAGTGGACCGAGTCGAGGGCTACACGCTTGGTCGGATGATTCACAACAATGTCCATCGTGAGCGTCGCCAATCGATCTTTCCGCATAATGGTGCGTCCTTTCTTTCCTCTGAAACGTGTTGACTCGAAAATCTTCACGCCACACGAGCGCCCCTCTCTGCTCTCTGGTTGTCCTAACAAGAGACGCAAGAGGCGCGTGGCGCCGTGGATGTTATGAGGAAGGTCAGGTTTTGAGACTATTCCCTTGAGGTAGGAGAAGTTATTCGCAAGAGGGGAAAGATAGTGTGTGTAGTGCTAATGAGGTATAAATAAGGCCATATTTAAAACTAGGTGTTTATTCATCAGTACCGTGGGTGTACAAAAGTGGGCAGCTTTGGAGAGAAGCTCGGCCTTGATCAGGGCTACTCCACGGCACCGTGGCTGGAGGCGCCGTGTGATGCCTATAAGCCCTACTAAATGGACTATTGCTTGGGGCAGAGCTGGAGGAAGTTTCTTCGCATGATCATGGTTTTGAAGGGGCTCCCTGCCTGGATCATGTAGTACTTTGTGAGCGCGGCTTGGCATTCTTTCGGTGCCTGTGGGCCCGCTGCTAAGCATAGCAGACATTCACAGGCCAGCCTGGTGTCGCCTTCCAAGAAGGACGGTTTTGGCGCCACTTGTGCCGCCGCATCCTGGGCCATGATAAGGAGGCCCACTCCCATAAGAACCGCGATCCAGTCACGTCTCTTGCACCACTTCATGGGCTCACCTCCGTGCTATCCAGTCACATATTCTCGATGATAGAAGTTACCGGCCACCTCTGGTCCGCTCCAAGGCAGGGCTCCGTGGGACATTTGGCATGCGATCGGTCCTTGCGGCTGTATGATCAAAGCGAGGCACGACCGGTTCCCGTGTGCTGGTATGTGCCGCCTCCTCCAACTGGTGCTGCTCGCGGACCCCCAGCGTATCCAGCTTGATGACCTCCCACCGATTGCGAGTCGCTGGTTGTGGTTCTGGGCCAATCGAGGCGCCTGAACTATCCCGTACCGGAACCTTGACCGTTACGCGCTCATGCGCCTGTTGCACGAGGGCCACTGCATCACCCCGCTGTACCTTTCTCTGTTCAAATGCGCGGCCCAGGTCGATGCCCCAGATCTCTCGTTCACCACGGTCTGTCGCCACCTTCACGAAATAACTCTTATTCTTATGGACATCGTGGTCGTAATGGTCGATGCCGTGGTCCACGACGGTACCCACCACGACTCGTTCGCCCTGCAGGCGCAATTTCGCTTCTTCGATGGCTGCAGCGATCATGGTGGGCGAATCGCCCCGTGCCTTCAGAATGGCTTCAAGTGTGGCCACTGCGACCTGTTGGCCGGAGCTCATGGTCTGATCCGGTGTTCTGACATGCTCATCCGTCGCCCGATTATGCGATACTTCCCGATCGACAAGGTGTTGTGCCGTCTTGCCACGAACTGGGCGCTGATCCTTGCGGTCTTCCGCTCGCGCCAAGTCGATCCCTCGAGGCGTATAGCCCTCTACATCGAGTCCGGCGATTCTCGCTTGCACCCAGGCTTCCGTTTTGAACTCAGTGGTGCCGTTCACCCGCACGGTAGTCCAGCCCTTGGCCTTTGCCCGGAGGACCATTCCCTGAATGACGATCGGGTCGTCATGTTCCGTGACGAGGCGCTTCCCGTGGTCAGTAAACGCGATCTTGGCCGGCTCACCGGGCGCCGTGCGGTAGTAAAATTGCTCGCCGGCTTCGATAAACCGCTTCCGCAAGGATTCGGCGGCGTCACGACGCTGATTGAGTCGTGGGTGATCAGCGCCCTCGCCCTGAGTTCCTTCCGCAGGCTTCGGCTCGTCGGTCGGTTTGCTTGTTTGCGCTTCGTCCACACCTATTTCATTCATCGTGTCCCTTCCTCTCTCCTATCCGTACCACTGTGGCCAGACGGACGCCGGGTTCTGCTCCTTCACTTCAATCTCCACCCGTCGGTTCTTTGCCCGACCTTTCTTCGTCGCATTGTCGGCCACATGTTGCCCGATCGGGACGATGGTGATCTCGATGTGGTTTGGGTCATAGCCCTGCGCGATGAGATAGGCGCGGGCCTTGTACGCCCGCTGCTTGGCTGTCTCACGTTCGATCCAGAGATCCTTGTCTCCGTCCGTGTACCCACGCACGTGCAGGCAAGGCGCATGTTTCAGGATCTGTTGTAGGTGGGATTGCAGAGGCTTGCTGGGATGAAACTCAGACCGACCTGTCCGTTCCGACACACGGAAGATGATACTGTGTCGATGCAGTTCGACCTGTTCCCGTTCACTCAACTCGATGACCCGCGGTCTCCATGAATTGGTCTGCCCTTCGAGTATCGAAGGTGGAGGGGAGGGGGATGGTGCTGCTGGTCCAGCGCTGCAAGCAGGGCCCACCCTTGTCGATTGTTCTTCTTCACTCTGTGCTGTTTCGGTCCGTGATAGGCTCTGATCAGACGCAGCCGGAGACGTATCGCCATCGGATGATAATGGAGCGCTCGTCAGCGGAGCTTTTGGTTCTGGTGAAACAGGTGGGATTGTGAGGGCTGTCTTTGTGATCGTGGGGCCAGACCGAGACTTACCTTTCGCCAATTCTTGCTGTTGGATTTGCACGAGGGTCAGCGCGGTACTTAACTCCTGGACTTGTTGGGTGAGGCTGTCCATCTGCCTGGTGAGGAGACTCCGCTCCTGCTTCTCACGCTGGTCGCTCTTCACCCGTTCGCGGTACTGCTGGATCATCTCGTCGCTGTTGATGGGCACGCGAGCGGCACCGGATGGCACCACTGGTTTCTGCGCGCAAGCCAGCGTCGCGGCGGAGGCGATCAGAATCACAAGCACCTGAAGTCCTGCCTGTCCTTTCATGAATGTCGTCATACGTCCCTCTCTTCTCTGTCTCGATCCACCAAGGATCGATGAACGTTTCTCTCTTTGTTTTCTGTTCTTTGGGCTCTTCCTTCTTCACCCACAGCACTCATCTTCCCTGAGATGTCGTCATCGACCTTGTCGGTCCATTGCAGCTGGGCCACAAAGGCATCGACCAGATTATTCACTTCTTCAGGCGTCGGTGAGTCGCGCGGCACCACCGGCGGCAGGGTGGTCAGATCCATCGCCAGCTTCGAGAGGTTGATCGGCTCATCTGGTTGGACTGGACGCACCCGTCGTTCGACCTTCGCGCGATGGAGTTCCAGGTCGAGCCGGGGAATCTCCACGAACAGCTCCCGGCGCACGAACGCTGCCTCCTCCAGTTCAGCCTGGGTAGGCATCCGTTTCCCAACCGACGCGAGGAACGGACTGACGCGCTTCAATCGATCGATGAAGACCGGCTCGGCATAGAACCGGGCCTTGTCGCAGAGGATCGGCTTCGTATGCATCAGGTTGATGATCGCCCGTTGGTCTCCCAGTTCCTTCACTTCTTGTGGCAACAGAAGAGGCCGCGCCTGTTCTGAGCGGGTGGAACTGGACGACGCCTGTGTGCCGTTTCCCCACGCCAGTGGTCGGCTCGTGCCGGTCGAGATCGCGTCGGCCGTATAGGTGCCGAGCATCTGCGAATAGTGCTGCGCATCTCGTTGTTCGCGAGGCGCAAAGAGGATCTGGCAGGCATGGTTCGTGACGAAGGTGCGCGCGTCCTTTTCACCATAGACCGATTCGAGCTGCGAGAGGCTCTGAATGATCGGGAGCAGACGCAGATTGTAGCCAGCCATAAAGCCGACGGCCCTGGCCAAAATGTTCACCCGCCCAAGGGCAGGGAACTCATCCAGAATCACGAGGCACTGATGTTTCAAGCGGTGATTCGTGGCAGGCAAGTCGACGGTGTTGTAATGAATCAGTTGGGAGAAGAACAGGTTGACCAGCAGCGCCGCATCGCTGAGCCGATTGGCAGGAATGCCGACATAGATCGACATCCGCTGCGCGCGTACCTGTGTCAGGTCGAAGTCCGTCGCACTCGTCGCCGCATCGACGATGGGATTGCTGAAGATGGTAAGGGGAGCCGTCAGGGTCGCGAGAATGCTCGCCATCGTATTCTCGCTGGTGGCACAGAACCGGTGCAGGGCCGCCGTGCAGTCGTCGCTCAGCGGGGCGTCACTCTTGGCCCTGGTGGTGATGAGATCCTGTAGATAGTCTTTGATGGGCTGCCCCTTGCCGGAGGCCTGGCGGAGCACTTCCCCGAGACTGCAGGGTAATGACGGAGTCTCCATTATAGAGAGGGTCAGTCCGAGAAAGAGGTTGCGGGCAGACTCGTTCCAGAACGTATCTTTGATCTGCTCTGTTGGATAGAGCACCTGACCGATGGCTTGGATCTCGCCCACGCGGCGATTCAGGTCTCGATCGACCCCATCCAATGGGTTCCAACGATGGGTCTGGCCCTCCGTGGTAAAGGGATTGAACAGGTAGACCTGATGGCCGTGCGCCTGTCGGAACTTCGACGTGTAGGCGAAGTTCTCCATCTTAATGTCCAGTACGACCACCGATTCATCGTAATGGAGGAGGTTGGGGAGCACGATGCTCACGCCTTTGCCCGATCTGGTCGGCGCTGCCAGCAACACGAACTCCTGGCCCCCATAGACTAAGTACCGCCGTCCTACCTTCCCAATGATGACGCCACGTTCTCCATAGAGCCCGGCCTGGTGTATTTCATCATGAGAGGCAAACCGTGCCTCTCCATGGAGCGGTTTCTTCTGGTTGGTCAGGGACACCAGCAGCAGTGCCGGGAGACCGAATCCGACGAATCCACCGACGGCGGCGGAGAGTTGCAGCCGCTTCCGTTGCACCGGATCCTCTCGATAGATTCGCCAGGAGTCGGGCCAGTTGCTCAGGGAGAGGTCTTCCGGCATTTGTTTGTTGGCGAACGTGAAGACGGCGCCGGCGAGGGCATCCGCTCCGCACAGCCCGAGTGGGAGATACAGCACCAGGGCGATCGCAATTCGCATGCTCTTGCGTGACATGGGTTCCTCTACGCCCTCACTAGGGTGGCTTCTCCGAATCGCGCCACGAGTTTCGCGATCGGGTCATAATGGACTTCCGCCACGTAGCGCTCTTTTCTGACGGGCCGTCCTTCCTTGTCGTATTGATTCTGCGCGACCACATGGAGGATCACGTCGATGGTCAAGGCCACCAGCCGCTTCAGAGTCGGCACATCGTAGGTCGCGGCCTGCTCATGCTCTTTGCACATAAAGACATAGCGTTCGGCCGCGAGAGCACAGGATTCCGCATGGTAGGAGGTAATCGAGCCACTGTGGCCGGTGGTGAGGAGCTTGAGGAAGTCGAACGCTTCCCCGCCGCGCAATTCGGCGAGGAGCACCCGGTCCGGCTTCATGCGGAGCGTGGAGGCGATCAACTCAGACGGTGTGATGGTTACAGCTCCCTGTCCTCCTTTGGCGTACAAGAGATGTACCCGGTTGCCGTGCTGGGGGAGCAACAATTCGCGCACATCTTCGATCGTAATGAGCCGTTCTTGTTCCGGAATCGATTGACAGATCGATTTCATGAGCGTGGTTTTGCCGGAGCCCGTGTCCCCCACGACGGCGATATTCTTCTTCGCCAACACCGCCGCCCGAATGAACAAGTCCAATTGGCGATCGGTCAGATACTGCACGAGCTGTCGCTCGATGGGGTCGATCTCGGCGGCACGTCGATCCAGCATCGCCGCCTTGGCCCAGATATAGCGGTCGAAGGCTCCCTCGGCTTCATATTCCTCCAGTGTCTTGATCCAGGCGCTGGGCCGTCGGATCGAGATGGAGATGGTTCCCAGCTCCACCGCTGGTGGCATCACGATTTGCACCCGTTCCCCATCGGGCAACATGGCCGAGAGGATCGGGTGGTGCGGTCCTATTTCCTGCTCGGTGGCCGTCGCGATGGCCGTGGCGAGCGCGGTGAGGCGATCCAAAGTCAGGTCCGGCGAGCGGTGATGTTGCCAGGCTGCGCCGACCTCGATATAGACTTCCTGGAGTCGATTGACGACGATCTCGGTCGCGCCGGGCAGGGCGAGGTACCGCAGCAAGGGCCGCAACAACTCGCGCACCATCGTGTCGTGCGCGAGCAGGTCAGTGGGGATGCAGTTCATAGACGGTGCTGAAATCCAAATCCCGCGCGACGAAGATGGTCCCGCGGTCGCCCTGGTTCTTGTAGAGCGTGGGTTTGATGTTAATGGTCGATTGAAGAATGAGTTCCGCCATGCGGTTCCCCGTCGTGGCGGAATGTTGATAGATCCCCAGACTCTGTCCGCCCCCGCCGCCGGCCTGCGTGGCGGTGGCCAAGCCGATCCCGTCCTGCACGAGTGAGAGGAGAAAGGCCGCGCCGAGGCGGTCCCACCAGTGGTTATCCACGTAGCCGACCAACCCGGAGGTACCCAGCGCATCGGCCGCCGGGGAATTGAGATTGATCACGACTCCCGTCGGGGTCTTGACCCTCGTCCAGAGGAGAAAGAGGCGGCGCTGGCCCTGCGCCATCGTCGCCGCATATTCGCCGACCGCCTCCGATCCTCGTTCCAAGAGGACGACGCGCCCATTGTCGCTGTAGACATCGCTGTTCAACACACAGGTCGCCATACCGGCGACTTCATTGATCACTCGCACGGTCAAGGCGCAGTCGATCGTTCTGCCTTTCGGCAAGATGAGATTGCGATCACCCAAGAGACCGGCTTGGACTTTCGGGGTGTCCGACGGCGTCAGGAGCCCACCGATGGGACCGGCTCCGCTGGCCGGAGGACCGGGTGGCGCCGCGAGACCGACGCTCGTCACGCCAATCGAAGGGCCGCTGGGTCCGCCCATGTACCCAATCGACTGTGGCGTTGAGCTTCCTGTGTCTGCCGTGCTGACCGGCATCGCTGGTCCGCCCAGCATGCTCCCGGATCCCATCGTGTCCGGCTGTCTCGCGCCGTTGAGGAGCTCGCGGACCAAGGAGATGGCCGCGTCTGGTCCGGTTCCCGCTTGTTGAGTTCGGGGGATGTCAGAAGCAGGGGAGTTCGTCACAATGACCTCTCCACCGAACCGACTGGAAGACCGTCTGCTGAGTGGTGGGTTGCCTTGTGTCTCGTCGGGACCAAGTGCCACTGGTCGGCTTCCGTCATCGATTCCTCTGTCGCGGAGCGACCGCATCGCATGGTCAGCGGACGCGACAGGCGACTGGCTGGTCGACCGCCCGAATGCAGCTGTGTGTTGAGGTGGCAGGGGATTGGGATTGGGATCGGTTTCGAAGACCCGCTTCAGTCCGACCTGGGCCGGTTTGTTCTCCACCTTTGCCGCCCGTTCCTCGTTGGTGGCTTCCGCCTTTCGCTTCGCGTGCAACGTATTAGCTGCGAAGACGAGTCCCACGACGAGCACAATGGCCATCACGACAAGAAACGCCACACGCGCCGCGGTCTCGTTCCTGCCACTGGCCTGGTGGTTGACCGATACAATCCCATCGACGATGGGAGGTTTCTGCTCAGTTCGATTGCTTGATTTGTGTGATTGTTCCATGTTCGTTTCTCAGCGCAGCGACCTGGTGATACCCGAGACGGTGGTCCCCTCGATGGCGGGCACCCCGGTCTTGTCGTAAGCGTCATTCCAGATGCCGACCACGGCCTCGCCCAAGCGCAACACAAACCGACGCCCCATCCGCTGCACGACGGCGAGGTCCTTCTCCATGTGGAAATTAATACGGGTTTCTTCACCCAGCGGCGAGTAGAAGAAGATGGCGGGGATCTCGCGATTGGGCGGGAACAGAAAATAGGTGAAGCGGCCGTCATCGAACACGAGGGTTGGAGAAATGTCTTCGCCGCCCGGAAGCACTTCCATTGAATAGGACCAATTGCGCGGTTCGGGCGTAAAAGAGTCCAACCGCTCGTGGAGGAGATCTGTCTTCTCGCGAGCGTGTTTTGCGCGATGGGCCGAGGCTTGGATCGCCGTCATGGCGGCAGGGTTTGGTGGGACCAGTGGATGCCGGAAGATCACACGGTACATCGGCTCATCCTTTCCGCGTTGTCCCTGCCCGGCGTGCTGCTTCCGTCCGACTCGACCGTCTCCCACGACGGTGAATTCTAGACTGTAGTCCCGCCTGTCCGTGCGGATCTCCAGATTGTTGTGTGTCGCTTGGTCCTTGGGCTTCACCCAGACCTGATTCGTGCCGACATCGGCCCTGACACACCATTCCGCTTCTTGCTTCGCACAGTCCGCGAGAAAGCCGCTGCCGGCGATGACGATGCGTTCGTCGTCTCCCAGCACAATGCGCGTGACGACACCACGGCGGACCGTCACTTTGGTCACTTCGTCCTTCTGATAGGTCACGTACCGGACTCGTTGATCTCCGCCGCTCGGTGCCGGGACTTCTGCCGCCTGCGATGACGCTCCGGAATAAAGGAGGGCGACGGTGAGCCATGCCGCGATCGCTCCTGTGAGTTTCTTTGTGCCACGCATGACCAGACCCTCCTTATTTCTTCTCGACCATCGACAGGACCGACGTCGGCGGGGTGATCGTCCCGATCTCCGCGTCCACTCGATAGCCCGTCACTTTGTAGCCGAGCGGGTTCTGGATCAGATCCTTTTCCTGCCCCTTCATCGTGTGGCGGTACTCGTAGGAGACCGTCGCGATGAAATACTGCGGTGGCTCCAGGCTGTGCGCGTCGGTCCGCTTCACCTGCTTCTCGAACCGCACCGTGGCCTTCGGTCCGATCGCATCGCTGTGGACCGTGACACTCAAGACGTTCACGCGCCATTCGATGCCGGTCCCCAACTGCTTATCGCGGGCGTGTACGCCGTCAAAGAGGCTCGCGTAGTCGCGCCCGATCTCATCCGTACTCATCGCCAAGACTTGGTCGTAGTCGGCTTGGAGCAGCCGGTACGAGTAGGACTCTCGCGCGATCACATATTTTTGCGTCCAATGTTTATCGAGCAATTCCTGGTAGCCCAGCACGGTCCGATCATCCGCTGCGCTCACCAGCTCCACGTTCCCCGTGGCGCGATCGATCGCGAAGACATAGGGCACGGTGGTCTTGAACGGAGCCAGACAGGCGAGCCCGATTCCCAAGATCACGGCCAGGGCGCAGGAGGTGCCCGCGACCCACCAGGCCTTTCGTTCCGACGCCTCCAACCTCAGCCGCCAGTCGCTATCCCAGTCGCGGCCCTGATCGTAGAATTGCGGTTCGTCGGCTGCGCTCACGAGTGCGAGCTCGGTGTTCTTCTCCGTCATCGTTCCCATGTTCCTATCCTTTGCCTGATGAGCAGGACTACGGCGTCCAGGGAGTCATGTGGTCGAACGTCCGTGAGGTGCCGGGGGCCAACATCTTCAGGACGCGTTCCTGCTGTTCCTGTTGCGCGGCCTTTTCTTCCGCCTCGATCATGGATTTCATCGTCAGGATTCGGTTGGTGTCGTTGCTCACCTGCGCTTGCTCAGCGGCGATTCGACCATTCAGTTCCAGAATCCCTTTTTCGTCCTCGGTCTGATTAATGCGGGTCGTCAAGGCCCGGATTTGTTGCATCCGTCCGAGCAACATCTGATAGGTGTTCGCGTAGTAGGCCTGACTTTGCGGTGTCTGATTCAGCATGTTCTGGCAGATCCGCAAGGCATCGCCGGTTTTGCCCTCGCAGTTGTAGATCATGCGGTTGTGACGGATGATCTGTGCCGCTGCCGTCAAGCCATGGACCCCGCCGGACCGAATGGCGTGGTAGACGGCGTTGACATCGGATGGGACGACCCCGGCGAGGGTGAGGTTGTTCAAGAGACTCCCCATGTTGCGCGAGCCCACGATCGCATTGATTTGTTGCTCCGCTTGGAGGATCTGTTGCTGCATCTGCTGGAACTGTTGGATCCAGGCCAGGGCCTGCACGATGGATTGCACGAGATTGGCCGTGTCGATGACAGGAATCCCTCCGGCATGGAGTTTCGACATTGGACTCACGAGGATCATCACAACGATTGCCATCGCGATCAACGCGCGTTTTAGGTGTGACATGCCTTACTCCTTTCGTGTGACGCTGTTGCGTAACCGCTCGAATGAGGTCCGTTGATAGAGGTCGCTTCCTGGCTGGTTCTTCCCGGTGGGAAGCACACTCAGCAGGGCGCGGGCCGCACTGGTTCGCGGCCCACTCAAGGACCCGCCGGTTGAGGCCAAGGCCAGCGGGACCAACCGACTCAGACCGGACGTGACGCTGTGCAGGAGCAGCATTCCATTTCTGGTGGCATCCCCGCCGGGGTTTCCCAACGAGAGGCCTCCGGCCAAACTTGCTCCCAGGGACGCGACATGGAGCAAGACATAGGCGGCGGTGATGGAGAGAAACAGCAGGCCGACGACATCCGCCAGGATCGAAGCTGCGGAGTAGGCACTTAGTATGTGCAGACAGGCATTCCGCAGCAGGCTCGCGAGAAAGGTGATGACCGCCATGATGAGGACATTGGTGAGCACGGCGACCAGGGCACTGGACAACCAATTTTCCGCATAGCGCTGCGTCACGGGAAACATCGCGCAGAAGATAAAGGCCGGCCCGACCGCAAGCAACAGGGCGAGACTCACTTTCGCGACGAGAAAGAGCCCCATCGCGACGAAGGCCATCACGATCGACGCCGTGGCGCAGATCCCGCCTGCGATGAAGAGTGAGAATTGCGGGACCAATCCAGAACTCGCTTCGGTGAACAGGGTTTCCATCAGCGTCGTGAAGGGGTCCGCCATCTGGTCGATCGTCCCGCCCATCGAGAGGACTCCGCCGAAAGCAGCAGCGAAGGTCTCTTGAATCCCGTCCAATCCTTCCTTCACGAGACTCCGATACTGCGGGCCGTTCAACGTCAGGCCGGTGATGAGCGCCACGCGAAACCAGCGCCACACGAGCGCGGTGACCGGTTCCTGCACGTCGCCGCGCATGACGTGAAAGCCGGTCCATAGCACATAGAGCGTCACCGCCGTCACGGCGACCGGCGTGAGGACTCCGATCACGGCATCGCTGGAGGTCACGACATAGTGGTCCAACGCGTTGTTGACCGACTGCTCGATGTAGGTCGCCATGCCCATAGGTTGCTCTATGCGACTCCTCTTCCATTCTCCTGCCGGAGACGTTTCCGCGCCGCGATGCGCTCATGAAACAGCGGCAGCCAGGCTGTGGGATCGTCGCCCACGTCGGCTCTAATCTCGTCCAACAACGTCACGTTGTCGGTGGTTCCAGAAAGCACGTTCAACAGATCCGTCATACCGCCCAGGTCGAATTGCACGATCGCCGAGCTGTGGCCCTGCTTCACCAGAAACAGACGGCTCGCTTCCCCGAGATTCTTGATGATGTGAAATTCCGCCTCCGTGACTTTGAACCCCTGCACATAGTCGTCATGATCGGCGCGAGGATTGGGCAAGAAGATCTGGGTCACGCTCTGTTCCACCATCGTTTTGCCGATGGGATGCCTCAGCACGTCCGAGGGCGATTGCGTCACAAAGACGCCGAGGCCTGATTGTTTCCTGATGGTCTTTTGCTTGTTGAAGGCAAAGTCCGCGAACAGCGGGTCTTGCAGCGGCTTCCAAAATTCCTCCATGACATAGATGAAGGGCTCGCCCGTGATCAGCCGTTCGGTCAGATGGAGCAGATAGGCCATGATCGGGGTGCGAACTTCGGGATCATCCAGAAAGTCCGTATAGTCGTATCCAAAGAGTCGTGTGCCGCTGATCTCGTGGGTATCGTGTGGGTTGTCGAAGGCCCATCCCAGCGCGTGACCGCGGGTCCATCGCTTCAACCTGGCCCTCACACTCTGGTCGCCGGTGGCCGGTAGGTTCTGGCGAAGGAGGGACAGAGAACGCAGGTCCGGTGAGACGGCCTCACTCATCACCGTCCGCACGGCCTGGCTGATCTCGCTCTGCTCCTTCGCGGTGAGCCGGGGAATCTCGTCGCCAGGCTGCTTGACGAGTTGGGCCACGAGCTGTTCGCAGAATTGCCAGTTGTTGGGGTTGGGTTCGAGCTGTAGGGGATTGAACCCGGTCGGCAGTCCTCGTTTCAGGGACTGATACGTCCCGCCCATCGCTCGGATTCCAATTTCAGCGCCGCGATCTTTGTCGAAGACCACGCAACGGAGGCCCTGGTACTTGGTGGCGAAGGCCAAGAGGCTCAGTTCCAACGCGGTCTTGCCCACACCAGTGCTGCCACAGATGAAGGTGTTGCCGGGGTACTTCTCGTCGCGTGAATCGCGGTCCTCGGGGGACACGTGGAAGTTAAAATAGTAGGGTTGCCCGCTTGGAGTCTTGAACAGGGCCAGGGCTTCGCCCCAGGGATTGCCCGCTCGTTTGCCACGGGCGAAGTTGTGAAAGGGGCTGAGGCAGACAAAGTTTCGGCTGGTGATGACGGCTTCGCGCGGCCGCAGACTCCAGTTGCCAGGAATCTGCGCGAACCAGGCACATTCGGGGATCACGTCGACCCGCGCCATCTTGAATCCCGGCCCGTCCTGAAAGACGGCCCGGGCATCGGCGAGCGCGGTGCTCACCGATTCCATCCGGTGGCCGAAGATGGCCAGACTGTAGTGGTACTGGCCCAGATCGATGAGCCCACTCTGCAGATCGTCCGCGGCCTGGTCCATCTGTTCGATTTCGCGCGTCGCCGCGTCTTCCGATGCGATCAAATGTCCTTTCTGAGTGGCGAGCGACTTGAGGGCCGCGCGTTTGTTGAGGCACGAGAAGCTCTGGGTTTCGATGTACTCGGCATCGCTATAGAGCAAGCCGTTGTTCATGCCAGGCTCGGAGAAGGGCGGGTACTCCTGCATATCCAGAAATCCCGCGAATTTCTTCTCGCGCGGGTGCCAGATTTCCATCATGCCAGTCCGGTCGCCGAAGTGCAGGCGAGAAGAGGGGAGGTATGAGGCCAGCGGCGCCAGGCGTAGGGGGATTTCCTCCCAGACTCCGTTGATGAGGTAACTCAGAAAGGCCAGCTGGTCGGAGTACAGGATGTCCTGTTTCGTATAGGTGCCCAGGCGGGTGGGCCCATAACGACTCAGACTCGCTTCGAGCTGTTTGCCCATGTCTTCCAGGATGGTCAGCTGTCCGGTTTCGTGCTCTCGTCGTTGGGCCAGGGTGCGCGTGGACATCCGCGTGAAGAAGCTCGCGATCTTGGACGGAAACGGTCGGTAGAGCAGGGACAGGTACAACTCCGTCGCCATTTGTCGATGTTGGGTGAAGGACTGATAGTAGCGGTCGGTCAAGGTTTGGCAGAAGGGATTGGGCGAAGTGCCGTGCAACCGCTCGGTGACGACCCGTCGAATTTTATGGGACCAGACGGCGAAGGACCCGCCGCCCAAGGATCGCAGAAACTGGTGCAGCGCTTCTTTACGGAGCAGGACTTCTGAGCGGTCGGCTGTTTCGAACGTGATTCCCTCCAGTTTCCAACAGGCCAGGTATTCGCCACCGCTCAATGTGATGACGGTGGGCGTGATCGTCGTGCCCAGCGGGATATAATCACTCGCAGGAATCTGCGCGGACGCGGCTTTTGTGAGGGCGGCCCTGGTTCTCATGATCATAGGACTATTGGAATACTCAGCCGTTCAACCCTTCCACTGTGATCGTCTGGTCTTCCATGAAAGAGGGCCATAGGAAATGGCGCCCCACGTCGCGCGACTCGGTCCGTGCCGGAGTCGCATCCGCGCCCGCATCATCACTTGGCGCAAGCGCTGATCGTCCGTCTTCGTCGTCTGGCGCATCCAGAGCACGATGGGAATCGCGATCAGCACGAGTCCCAGGGAGAGGTAGCCGCTCACGAGGTAGTACAGCCAGACCGACATCAACAGAGTCAGGCCGCCGATCAGAATCAGCGGCACGATCGGCACGCCGCCCAACATCGCGGGCCTCGTGCAACCGGTGAAGATGGGATCGCGAAATCCGTCCATGCTAGTTGATCAACCAGGCCGCGATGCCCGCCGCGCCGCCCACCAAGATGCCACCAATCACGACGTTACTCACGTCGGACCATTGGGCATGGCTGAAGGCCATCTTGAACCCCGCCCACATGATGGCGACGGTAAAGAGTGTCACCGCCACACTCGTCAGGACCGTTTGGACGTTCTGCATCACCGTATTGACCTTGGTGATCTGGGCCCAGGCCGGGTCCGATTCCAACAGGATGACCACTCCGAGGAGCCAAGAGGCGGCAGCGATCAGACACCCATTCCCTCGGCTGACCCTTCGCAAGGTCCCTGTCCCTGACGTACGCTCCTGTGTCACATCTGCCCTCGACATCACCTCTTCCATCTTCCCTTCCTTTCTGTGAAGTGACCTCTGTGCTCGCACTCATCGCCAAACGGGGGTGACATGTAGTGAGGTTCAGTTTTTAGTGCAAGCCTGTGGGCACTACGTAGCTACGGCGATCACATGATTGAAGTGTGACCGCGAGAATAAAGGAGCATGCGTGTGCCGTTATGGCAGAGAGCGTTCTCTGCCATCGAACGGTCAGCTCACACTTTCTTCGGAGGATGAACGAGGCAGCGGACGCTGCGTATCAGGGTTCCAGAGAGCAAAGAATAGTTAATCACGGCGTACAGGGCAGCACCCTTGTTGCCTGAAGGAAAGGATGAGATGCGCATGGGCACGTGATGGTGCACTGAGCCGCTCAGCGACTCTCGTGCGTGGGGAGCAATCCCCGGACTATTATCCATCACTCGATTCATGCTCGGTTCCACATCAACGTGGCTTCTCTTTCTGATTCACTTCGCGCTGCCGATTGCGGCACTCCGTCCATGTCTCGTCGCTCTGAAACAGGCGCGTTCATCGGTCATCGTCGGTCGATCGGAATTGTTCTGCCATGGAAGGCCGATGTCCTGCCGCGCACTGATCGCCTGAGGCAGCGTCCGCGCCACCACAGTTCTGTCACGGACGCCGCTGAGTGCTCATCCGCCCGTGCTGCTTCGGCAGTCCTCGCCCTGTCACCTCCGTTGTCCTGCCTGGCGCTTCGGTTTCTGCGAAAGCGCCAGTTCGTTCAACCTTCAGGAGGTGCCACCATGGCCAAACAATCCGTCAACCGACTTGCCGTTCCACAATTCATTCCGCGATACCGTATTACGCTCGTACCTGAGGGTGGTCACACCGCTCCATCCGGTCTTCTTCGTGATTCCGCTGCCGCAGCTGCCGCACTGCGCCCATGCTTTGACGGGCTCGATCGCGAGCAGTTCCTCGTCTGTTGTCTCGATGCCAAGAACGTAAGCATTGGCGTGAACATCGTCTCGATCGGGTCGCTCACCCTCAGCATCGTGCACCCTCGTGAGGTCTTCAAATCGGCCATCCTCCTCAATGCCTGTGCGATTTTGGCGGTCCACAATCATCCGTCCGGAGATCCCACGCCGAGCCCTGAGGATCGGACGCTTACCACACGACTGCGTGAAGCTGGAGACTTACTGGGTATCAGGCTGCTCGACCATCTTATTCTCGGTGATGATCGTCTCTATAGTTTTGCAGATCAGGGCTGGCCGCTATGAGGCGGCAGAGAAAGTCCTGTCGCACATCCCGTCAATTGTCCTTCTGAGCACACGACGCCTGTCGACACATTCGGAAGATTCCAGGTCCCTACCACAAGTGGTGGTCTGCTTCTGACACAGCGGACGCCCAAAAACTAGGCAACATGCTGAAGGGGTCATGATGCGCTGGCACCCGTGCGCCCAATGCGACTTGTGCACAAGGTTATCCCCAAAAGATGGGGACGAAAGGCGGGACCTTCACGGCACTGCTCTTATCCTGCTGTATTCCTTTGTGAGGGCGGTGGCTGGTCGGTGTTCGCGGCGGGCAGCTGGATGGCTATGTCGAAGGAGTTTCTGTGTCCGGACTCTACATTTATTTATAAGGGATTTTCGGTTGGATGTGTTCAATAGTCGTATCAGCCGCCGATGGGGCCGGCGGAATTTGTAAAAGGATGAAAGACCATCCGATCCCCGTAGCGACGTCAGCTCCCGGTGGTGGATACCAGAAGACTCCTCTCGCAGCTCGCGACCGATGCGTGGCATGCGCCGCTGTACCATTTGCGGAATGACGCGGTGGCCTCTCTGATGCTCCAGACCGGGCTGCGCACGATCGAAGTGAGTCGGGCGCGGATCGAGCATCTTCAAGAACATGTCCTGAGCGAAAAGTGGAAATTGTGGGTACATGGGAAGAGGCGGGGATCCGCCGATGAGTCGGTGCAGGTGTTGTGAGAAGTGTACGAGCGGATTCAAAGTTATCTCGCGCTGCGGCCGGGGCCGTTGAATGGGAGTAATCCGCTCTTTGCGACCATGGCCTGCTACAATCGCGACGGGAACGTGGTCACCGCCCCCACCTTTTCCCAGTTCTTCGCCTCACACCGTCCGTGCTGCCGATGCCGTACCTAATTGATCGGCGTGTCTCACTTTGCGACAGGTTCTCTTTCGCATTGACGGTATCTTTTCCGATTCAGTCCTGTATCCAATTCGATTCAGGGTTCTAAATTATTTCACATTCCCCATGATAAAAAATCAGCAGCGTCCATCAACTTGTGGGCTTATAGATCTGGCGCAGGATTTGCCTCTCGCCAAGATCAGTTGTACCTATAATGAGTATGGAGGGGGGGCGGTATATGAAGCGCATGACAAGTGTGACGATGGTCGCGTGTTTTGTGGTTGTGTTTATGGCAGCTGCTGTCTGGGCGGGTCATCCTTTTCGAGGGTCGGTGAAATGGAGCGTTCTGCTGTGCAATTTTAGTGATAGTCCGCCACCGGCGCGTGATGTGAATTTCTATCGGCGCATGGCAGTGAATCTGGGAACGGATGGTCTTGCGGATTATTGGCGGGCTGTATCAGGGGGCGCGGTCGATGTCGACGGTTCCGTGGTCATGGGATGGTATACCGAATCACTGACCACCGCGCAAGCCATGGCCAAAGCCGGAGGACCCAATCCTCGTCGCGGAGAAATTTTCACCGACTGCATCAATGCCGCGAGGACGTCCACCACGAATCCCTACACACCACCGCCAGACCACTTGGTTGCCGTCGTGACAAATCCAGGCGTGGATCTCTATGGGATGTCAGGTGTGGGAGCCGTGATGGGAGTTGAGGGTGATCTCGGAGCTCTGCTTCACGAAGGAGGACATGGGGTGCTTGGCCCAAACCATTCGTATTCTGATGATCCAACGTATCGAAACGCTCCGTGGTCGGCCATTGGTGAATACGATGACCAATGGGATGTGATGAGCTATGCGAATGTGTTTGGGCGCCCCACAGCGGAATTTGGCTTTGGCGGTCCAGGCTTCAACGGGTTTAACGTGGATAGAATGGGATGGCTGAGCCGTGAAAGTATCATGATGTTCGGAGCAGATGGCATTGGCACGAAAACCGTCACACTCAAAGCGCTTGATCCTTCAGTCTCGAATGGCACACAGTTAATTCGCATCCCCTTCGATCCTGGGGATCTCTTCAGGTATTACACCGTCGAGTTTCGACGGAAGCAGGGATGGGACAATGGGTTTGCTGGTGACATCGTGCTCATCCATGAATCTCGTCGACTCGGCGATGGCTCATACACCAGCTTTCTGCTTCGCGAACGAACGGGGGTGAGGAATCCTATCACGGCCTTGCAAGCCAACGGCGTGTCTATCCACGTCGATCGGATGGAGTCTCCAAATGGGCAAGCGATTGTCTCGGTTTCAAGCGAGATGGTCGGTCGGTGTCTTCAGGGGTATGTCTGGCGCGAAGCGAATCCCCAGGATCATGTGTGTGTTTCAGGGCAGGTTCGTGATGCAACTCGGCAGGACAATGCGCAAGCTGCCGCACGGCGAAACCCAGGAGGTGGCCCATTTGGTCCCGACACCTGCCGACAGGGATTTGTCTGGCGCGAAGCGAATCCCCAGGATCATGTGTGTGTGACAGGAGATGTCAGAACCCGAACACGTGAGGAGAATGCGACCGCTGCGTCGCGGATCAATCCCGCGCGTATTGCCTATGGTCCCAATACCTGCGGGCAAGGGTTTGTGTGGCGTGAAGCAGACTCACGTGACTACGTGTGTGTCACGGGTGGCGTTCGCGAACAGACCCGACAGGATAACGCACAAGCGGCGGCTCGCCGCAATCCTGCAGGTGGCCCGTTTGGTCCCGACACGTGCTTGCAAGGGTTTGTCTGGCGTGAGGCGTTCCGGGGAGATCATGTCTGCGTGGCGCCACCGACACGGACACAAGCGGCGGCTGATAACCGAGAAGCGTCCAATCGGGTGGTTATGCAGTGACGAAGTGCATGATCACTCAAATGTTGAGCAACTTACTCGAATGAGGTTATTTATGAAGAGACTAACTGCTGTGTTCACCATCTATATATGTGCAAACGTAGGACTCGTTGCTGCGCAAGATGCGCCACTCCACTCCCATGCGGAGGGACAGGTGCGAGATACGGTCGGACTCATCTCAGAAGAGGTGGCGAAGCAACGGCTTGAGATGCAGGGCTATACCAACGTGCAGGTCAAAAAGAAAGATGCATCCACGCTAGAAATTACCGCATCCAAAGAAAATGCCCCTGTAGTCCTCGAAATGCACCGGCATCATGGAACAGTGAGCGATGTAACTTCGTCACGCATGAAGCCGATTGAGCGCGAACGGGTACCGCGCATCCCAGGTCAACCAGACAGATAGAATGAGGAAACTAAGGTATTAGGGTGTTTCGTAACCATGAGGTAAGCTGGAGACCGTATGGTTGCTGGACAAAACAGGATATTCGGGAGCGCGGCCAACTTTTTGCGTGGCAAGAAGTGTGTTTTCTGCGGATCGTTCAAAGTCAGCCGGACGCGGCGTGGCTATGTGAAGTGCCGGAAGTGCAGCAAGCAGAAGAGCCTCGCCAAGCTGCGACGTGAGATCGCCATCATCCAGGGGGTTCTATCAGCAAGTACCAGTCTACCGGTTGGCACATGACCTGGCTGTTGACGCCAAGGTCATCAGCAGGGTTTATCAGAAGCTGCGTGCCGCCATCTTCCATGTGGCCGAACTGGAAGCGATGGCAAGCAAGCTCTCCGGCGAGATCGAACTGGACGAAGCCTATTTCGGCGGGCGACGGAAGGGCAAGCGCGCGGGCGAGGCGCTGCCGAGAAAAGCGTTGTGTTTGGCTTGTTAGAACGCGACGGACGGGTTTACACCAAAGTTGTGGCGAACGTCTCGGCCGAGACGCTCATGACGCATATCCGCGCCACGACCCGAACGGGATCAGTTGAGTACACCGATGCGTTCAAGAGCTATCAGTCGCTCAAACGTTACGGCAAGCACCACACCGTCAACCATACCACGAGCCTCGTTGATAGACGCACGAAGAACTATATCAACGGCATCGAAGGCTTCTGGTCATTCGGCAAACATATCCGCTATAACTACAGAGGCGTTTCCCAATATCACTTCCCGATGTATCTGAAGGAAATCGAGTACTGCTTTAATCACTGCAGGGACAACCTTTTCAAACTGTTCCTGCAAACATTCTGTGGTTGCGTTTCGCCCTAATTACCAAAGCGAATCATATGCAGCACATTGCGACAATACGACTTGGCCAAGTAAGCGGGAGGTCTGGTCCCGATTGGCTCTTTCACTATCAGGATACGAGTCAGTGGGGAATTGAGGGCGTCGATCTCGGCGCTAGCACTGTACATTTTGATAAAACTTACATTTTTTTTGGAGATGTGCCGAAGCTGGGGCGTGACGGGGGACCGGCCCACAATGCGGATGCGATCGGTGTCATTGATGACATTCGCGTTCCGCCACATGCATGCATCGGCGCAGGTAAGCAGCTCGCTAACCAGTCGGATGCATTTTTCATCGGCGAAAATGGTGCATTGTTCGTTGCCTGGGTGGTAGGCGGGGGCAACTGGTTCCAGCCGTTTCAGATCAGCCCGCCTAATCTGGCGCCCCCCGGCGCGTGTATTGCCGTCGCTCACCAATCCGATGAGCAACTTGATGTGTTCTTTATCGGAAACAATGGTGGGCTTCATGTTGCCTGGGTAGAGGAAGGAGGTATCTGGCAGGGACCTCAGCAAATCAGCGACTCCAACATTGCCAAGCCGGGCGGTAAATTGGTTGCCATCAAACAGAATGACAATCAGCTCGACGTCTTCTTCATTGGTCAGAACCGTCGTCTTCACGTGGCATGGGTAATTGGAGGTAGCATGTGGCAGGGGCCACAGGTTGTAGGTGAGGCCCATATCCCTTATCCCGAACCAGGTGCCGGGATTGCTGCATGCAAGCAAGGAACCGATCAGCTCGACGTGTTTTTCATCGGAGATGATGGCGCCTTCTACGTAGCTTGGTCTACCGCCGGTGGAGTATGGCAAGGACCAATTGGAGTTAGTCCTCCGAACATAACGGTGACGGGCGCTAATTTGGCCGCTTTCAATCAGGGGCCCGATCAACTCACAGTTCAGTTCGTAAGCAATGAGGGGCGGCTATGTTCGATGTGGGTAGTCGGTGGCGGTGTCTGGCAGGGGCCTGCTCCAGCGGTTCCAGGTCTGTACCCTGCAAAACCGGGAACGCCGATCACTGTGGCACGTCAGAGCCCGAACCAATGGGATACGTTCCTCGTCAACGAGAACGGCGGCATCGATGTCTACTGGGCTATTGACAGTGATCCTTGGGAGGGTCCATTCCAAATCGCACCGCCTGGCAGCAGTTTCGATGACGGGACTGTCGCCGTCGTTCAGCAGCTCGATGATCAAATGACGGTGATTTCCAGCGGCCGGACAGGCGAACTGAATGTCAACTGGGTCAAGGGACTTGGGCCATGGCAAGGGCCGGTCTGCATCAATCCTACGATGACCACGGTGAGGTTCGTGACTGACGGACCTTATTTTCACCCCTTCACAGTGCGAGGCAGTGAAACGGATCCCAATCTGATATGGCAACCTCTCGGAGATGGAACGCCGACCGGCGTGTTCAGTCATGGCGGGAAAGTCTATGTCTTCGTCTATTCTGACGGGCTGAGTAGTCTCACGAGCTCGGATTGGCCCGACGGCCCTAAGCCGTTCACATTTGAATTCGTCCTGTCGCGCCTTGGCGACGGGTTCCTGCAAGTTGCCCCAGTCGTGATGAGGTCGGAGGAAATTCCCGGCCTGAATGCAACAACCGAAGAGGGGGTACTGCTCTTTGGCCATGGCGCGATGTCCCCTGGCGCAGAATTGCGCCTTGGGTGCATCGATCCCAAGGGTCCGTCTGGTGTCAATCTGGCTTTCGTGCCGCTTGTCCCCGGCTCGGGTCCAAGCAAAACAGGTTTACGTTACTACGCTGGTAATCAATCTTGGGTAACGGATGAGAGCGCGGGAAGGTCGCTCTTCACGACGTGCTACTATTGGACGTCCCTGTCGGCGGGCCGCATTCCCGGCACTGGCAAATGGATCCTGCTCTATCAGCTCTCCGGTCCGCGGGAAGTGATGACCTCGCATCATCTGCCCATCGTAGCGCGCATAGCGGACACACCCTGGGAAATCGGAACAGCCCCGGACATAGCAGTTTTCGATCCACAGCGAGACGCAGCGTGGGGCCGTTTCATGTTTGGGCCACAAGATCCGGATTCAGATCGAAACATGCCGCATATTGGACATCCTGCCTTTGCGTATGGTGCTTATCTCCTTCACAAATATATGCAATGGGACAATGATCACCATTTACTGACGATCTTCTATCTGATGTCGACTGGCCGGCCCTATCAGGTCCAGCTTATGAAAACTATAATTGCCGTTTGAGTGACATCTTTCCACAACCTTAAACCAATGAGAGTCCAGAGGAGCTGATGCCTCTGATATGCCGCGACTGTTTCAATTGCAATGGGCGGCTTTCCATTACGCGCGACTCCCAGACGATCTTCAGAGCGCAAGATCTTGTACGATACAAAGTGAGGTTTCATGGTGTTGATCCGAACGTGTGTTCGCATAGTCCTAATTGGCACGATACTCAGCCTTCCCATCGGTGTACCAGCAGCGGAGATCGTGCTTTTCTCTGAGGGGCTCACCGATGCCGGGAACCAACGATTATGGGGAGAGCGGTTCGGAGCCTTCAAGAACGGTGAAAGTGCCAATACTATCGTTCCCGAGAAGTGGATTCCCATCGAGCCGAATTCTGAAATAGCGCACGCTGAAGCTCAGCGTATCGGTATTCTAGGTGCCGATTTTATATACTCTGCATATGTCACGGTCAGTTCGAGGGCTGATGCGCATCTACAGTTTCGCATTTCAGATCAAGGTCGTTATGGTATTCGCCTGAAGGCCGATAGCATTACCTTCTATCGCTTCCGACGCGAAGACAAACGGTGTCACACCTCTGACCCGTCGATCATTTCCCATTGTCCAGACTGGGGCGATTCTTACGATGATCCACGATGGCTGGAACTTCGAAGCGCTCCACTCACATTGCCGTCCGGGTCAATTCATCATGTTGAAGTTCGGGCATACGCTTCCGTCTTTCATGTGCTGCTTGACGGCCAACCTATGTTTGGTCGACCAGTCGAGGATGAGTCATTCGCCGTAGGACGTTTTGGTCTCTACGTATGGGGACGTTCGGCTGATCTCGCGGATATAACCTTCAGCGATGTGCGCGTCACGACAGATCCAACACGTCTCTCAAATTTGTCTTTACTATATAGTACCGTTGGCTATGAAGCTGGAGGTACGAAGCGAGCTCTGGTGCGGACGCTCAACGACCTCCCATCCCACCTTTTTGACTCCGCGCGTTCGCGTTTCTTTGTTACTCGTAGTGACGGGGCGTGTATGAAGGATGGCCCATTGCGTGCGCTGCTAAGGCCAATTGGAAGCCCCCCGGGGATTGCCAAAACGTTCGGGATGCAGCTTTGGGAAGCCGACTTTTCATCTCTCACTGCTGAAGGATCATACGTGCTCCATATCGAATTTGGAACCTCAGATGGCGTTCGTAGGCTTCAGTCGATGCCATTTGAAATTCGTCGTAAGCTTGTCACATCAACCATCCTTAAACCCATGAGTCTCGACAACGGCGAAATTCGAAGAGGCGCGGATGAAGACTTTTGGAGGAACTGGATCCGCAATTCTGGATCCTGGCATGTAGGCGTCGATGGAGCATTCATTGCCGATCGTGCCGACGCGCAAAATGGATCTGTGCTCACGCGTGTATTTGGGATAGACAATAATTCACTTGAAGCAGAGGGAGTGAATGATTTCCGCTTTGTCGGTCGGGTAACTATCGTTTCCGGCTGTGATGCGCAGATGCGTTTTGAAGATGTGTCGGGCAACTGGTGGGCCGTCACACTGCAGGCGGGGGCGGCCGGGGCCTGTGCCTTCGGCTCTGGACCTGGGTCCGTTAGATTGAGCCGCGAAGGTACGGGTGGCTTCGAGGCGCTTGCCTCGAATCTCTTCCCTGTCGATAAGCCATTCCAAGCAGGGCACGCATATGATCTGGAGATCCTGGTCATGGGAGATCAGGTACAGGTCTTCGTCGACCAAATACAGGGGTCTTCTGCCAATCCGGTGCTGCAATTTGGTCCGGTACCCCATCGGTCTGGACGATTTGGACTCAAAGGTTGGGCAGCCACAGTAAGATTTGAGGAGGTACAGGCATGGAACGCTACGGTCCAGTTTACGCCGCTATCAGCAGGAAGCGTGAGGATACCGACCTTCAGGAATCGTGATCTCAGGTACCCAGAAAAGCCCCCCGAGTGGGTGCCTTGCCAATACGCACCTCGGGATTGCGCGGACGATCGGTGTCGACATCCGGTGGACTCCCTCAAAGATTATCCAGATCCCAAGGCAGGCCATAGCCCTTTGGAGGCTGCGGCCTGCAACCCAATTTTCTCACAATTGCACGGGTTCCACGACTCGAGCAGTCAGGTCGCGGAGGCGACGTCTCATGGAGCGTTTCTATCCGGCTTGATGACTATTTGGAGAACCCGCGCGAGCGGCTTCAATCACGAAGAAAAAGAGCAACTTCGTCGCGCGATCATCACGAATGTTCTCTATCTCAATATGCTCTTCCAAGAAGGTGGCAGGGAGGGACAATTTGCCCATTCCGAAATGGGCCGAGTGGAGGTCTGGAAGAACGGCTTGTGGAACACGGAGGCAGCATTGTATGGATTGAGCGATTTTGCGGACAAAGGCGTCCTCATCGATCGGGGGCTCGCACGACAGGCATGTTTCAACGCAATCATGGCTGCGAAGTGGCGGTGGCCGACGACGGATATGGCTGATAATCCGTTTCTCGCTTCAGTGGTGTATCCCAGGCTGGCCAGGTGTGCAGCGCGAGATAGCCCCTTATCAGCTCGGAGTTCCATCTTTTCGCAGCTTGCGCTGCATGCTGCTGAGCATGTTTTGAATCGTCTCTCAGTTCCAGGAGGAATCGGGAATGAGGTTCGGGATACGGGCCGTATCACTCCGTGGCTTGAAGGCGTCTATGAGGTCTTAGAGTCGCATCCTGAAATGCGCAAGTCTTACATAGAAAGGCTCAATCAGATTGCCACGATCTTGGTGGAGCATCTGACCAAAGAGCACAAGTGTGACGAAACGGTCATTTCTGGGCGGTGGTGTCCAGCAAACGGATTTTATGTGCTCCCGCAGGGGAGTGGTGATGCTACTATTGCGAAACACAATTGGGTTCATATGGATGGTATTCCCCATGCAAATCGAACTGCGGCGCTTCCGTTTGTGCATTGGTACAATGTGCAAGGGCATTTTCAGGCTACCCTAATCGACACGGTCCTGCTCGCTCGGCTTACAGGAAATGCTAACCTTGAGCCCATCGCGACCGGCAATCTCTACTGGATGCTCGGCCTCAACCCTGGCATTCCTACAGCAAAAATCGTGGGTTCCAATGGTGATGGAACCGTGTGGCAGGCTTCATCCTTCATCCGTGGACTGACGACTCCCTTTGCCCGCGCCCACGAAGGTTTCCGCCGTGAGCAATACGCTGCTAAGGGCTGGCTAGATTCTTGGGAGGATAGCGCAGACTCGCCACGTCGCGAAGCGTGGCGCATTGATCCCCAGAATCGCTTCAACGATCCTCCGATGCGCTCCTTTCTAACCACGGTCAATGGCCATGTCCTCTGGGACAAGCAGTGGGACTACTGGAACAACGGAGAGCCCGGTTGGCTGAGTGGAGAAACGTTCATCCTGGGTGATGGGTTGTTCTTAAAAGCAGCTGTGCTTTTCGAAGACTGGCTCACTCAAGACACACTGGATCGCATAAATCCCTACGACATCCAGGCACTCACTTTTTTTGACACAACCCATGTTGATCGGGTTGGGACAGGCTGGGAGTTCGATGACCCGAATTATACGCAGGCGGCGCAGGCGGCTCGCGCGGCTCATGAATTCTGTATCGCAAAGGGCTATATCGGAGGTCGTTTCACTGGTCACCACATCGGAGAACGGCTGGGAGTGCTGTGTGTCCCCACGACAGCGCGCTTTTTCGACGCGACAAATGAGCAGGTTCGAACGACTGGATGGGATTTCGACGACATCAACCTGGCTGATTGGGCTCAAGTTGCAAGAGCTGCCACGGGTTTTTGCAACGTCCGAAGCTTTTCGGGCGGTTTCTTCACTGGCCACCAGTTGAACGGCCGGCATGGCATCGTTTGTCTGGGCAGCAATACAGGACACTGGTCGGATGCAACCGAGCAGGATCTGTTCAATAGTAGAGAAGGGTTTGAGGATATCAATACCGTATCATGGGCGAAAGCAGCACGAGCAGCAACCAACATCTGCCTGGAGAAGGGTTTCCCGGGTGGTTTCTTCACCGGTCATCAAGTCTCCGGTTTTAGAGGCGTCGTTTGCATTGGGCCATAAAGAAGTGGATCTGTCTCTACACTGACCAAAGCCTTGATAATGTCCTACAGACGTAGAGGCGGGAATTATCTGTTCGCAACTCACGCACCCGACTAGAGCGCTGCGAATCGCTGGTCCGAAGTGTTCTCCCAACGCCATGGAATCGAAAGGCTTAGCATCCGTTTGGCCCGCGTTGGCCCACATCCCAATATTGATACTAATTGGCATCGGCTGGGTTTGGACGGAAGGTGGCTCCTCGGACTTACAAGCCAGTCCGATACTTTCCGAGCGACGCGGGCTACTTGCATCCCCTGGTTTTGAGGGCCAGCCCATAAAAGGGACATACTTCTTCCCTGGCGAGCCCGGCGGGAATGTCTGGATGTATACGACGCACCCGCTCGACCCACGAAACGAACATTGGAACAGTGATCCGTCGACGCGCGGCTGGGTCATGGATCGTATGGTGCGGGCACACATAAATACGGTCGTAATGAGCTACTGGAGCAACATGCCGCAATGGTCACCTATGGATATCGGTCAGACCACGTTGTCCGGCGTGCTTGATGCAGTACAGGGACGGCCTCTAGTCGTAATGCCCGGGATCGAAGGTGGTAATGATCCGGGTCATCCCGAGATAGCACAGTGGGAGTTTTCGAAGGAATTTCCCTATAATCCAAGCGATAGGCGAGTTGCGCCCGGCCTTGTTGAGCGCATTGGCCAACTGGTCGAACTTTTCAAGGGGCGTATGAATCTGTGGGCACAAGTATACGATCGCGACGGTAAGCCGCGCTACGCCGTGCATGTGCTGCACGTAAGCTCCGATGTGATTAGTCAAGAGCTAAATAAGGACACCGATGATAAGGCTTTCGCCCAAGCGTTTGACGATGTGGCTGCCCAAGTATACTCACGGTACAAGGTTCTCGTCGGCTTTACCCTAGATACAATTGGCGGCCGACGTTACTCCGCCTATCCTCGCGAGGCAGGTAAGGCGCTGGAGCAAACGCCGTCCGTACTAGCCGTGCAGGGCTTTGCCTCCGAAGTGTTTAGCGGGTTGGTCATGTCAGGGCCACCCTGCTCGACGGAAGATTGGCGCCTATGCCAGCCTTACGATAACAATGCAGACAATCTTGGGCGCCTTGCTGATTGGAAGCGCACCGCTGTGCGAGATTGGATGGCCACGGGCGTGCCAGTGATCCTCGATGTGTCCAATGGGTTCGATGGTCGTATTGTCTGGAAGAAAGACGGTACAGGCTACTGGGGAGACAATCTGAACTACACCGACGACCGATGGCGTAATTGGATGAGCCAGCTGAAAGGGTCCGGTGTAAGAGGAATTACGTTCAATACCTGGAATGGCTATACCGAGGGCTATGCTGCAGTGCCCTCATTCGAACATGGGTTCACCGTCTACGAATGGTTGAGGGATCTATTGGAGCCAGACCCATGGGATTGCAGTCACATGCATTACTTGAATGGTGCCAGGACGCATCGTGTGTATGGTGCAATCTGCGAAAAGTGGGTGCAGCTTGGTGCGGATCGTGGCTTCGGTGCCCCCGTCAGCGAGGAACTGCCTAGCGTGCATGGTAGGGTGCAGCACTTCACCGATGGTAAAGCGATTTACTGGAGCGGCACGACGGGAGCGCACGAGTTGCACGGGCTCATCGCAAGAACATACCGCGAGGAAGGTGGTGACGCAAGCAGTCTTGGCCTTCCTGTAAGCGACGAAGCGCCGAATGACGAAGGTGGTCGCGTCTCATACTTCCAGCACGGGAGAATTGATTGGAATCCGGGCGATACGCGGGGCCACGTATCCTATTATAGCGGTGGTTAACGGGCGGACGTCTTTGCTCAAAGGCTCTTATAAAAAAGGTGAGTTGCGCCAAACGAGACGCCTTAAATTATTATCAACGTGGGGAGAAACGTTATGCAGGCAATTCAATAGTGGCGCCGGTTGAGATGAGTTTTTCGTTTATACCGACGGCTAGTTCGATTGCATGTTCTCATTGAGCAATTGGAAGATGAAAGAGCGCGTTTGGGCCAATTTTCGTAGGCTTCAGGTACAGTGGAGTGCTTTCCATCAGGATCACTAAGGGAGGCAAGGATAACCGCATGGATATTTTCGGACTGCGCCAACCAGAATTACGGATCAGATGGATTTTGCTGGTTGCATTTGTTGAGGTTCTATTCGGCACTGGCCTCGGGCATGCCGCCGTTCCAATCACGCTCGAGAACGATGCAATCGAGTTAACGCTCATTGTCGAAACGGGTCCTCATGGCCGTGTGGTTCTGACAGGCATCCGGGACAAGGTGGCCGGACAAGAATGGCTTTCATCCTTATCGCATGCATCACCGCTGTTCGAACTATCTTTCGGGGGAACTATTTTTCGAAGTGACAACTTGCCTGTCGCCTTAGTGAAGGCAACTGGCATGAGCCTCAACGTGAAAGGAGAACTGTTCGGATTACCGAATCCAAGTCGAGGGCATGCATACGAGATCGAGGTTATCCTCCACCCGGGTGAGTCTGTAGCACGGGTTAGCGGCGCATTCAAAAACAACAATGACGACTGGTTCGGGCCCTTTTTACTGGGCGACCATGGAAAGCTACCGATTCCGGTATTCGCACCCGACGCCAATCTTGCATCGGTCCGTGTGAATGAACAAAGTGAAGCGGTCTTCGTCGTCGGGTTCGATGGCGTCGTCTACGGCGCGGGCGAACAGCATAACGGTGCCTGGGGGACTCCATGGCCGCTATATACGACCACCGATCCTAATAACCTGTTTCCAGCCGGTGCGCCTATTACCGCAGTGCGACGTAACGACCGCCAGCTCGACGTGTTCAGCGTTGCTGTGCGAGGCGACATCAGGACCGTGTTTCAACGAGCCAGCAACTATTTTAGTTCACCGATCTCGTTGACCGCCGAAAGGTTCCTCGAGCCTGGTGCGCCGCTTGCCGCATTGAACGTGCACGAGGAGACCGATCCCGCAGTGAACAGGCTCGAGGTCTATGCCGTTCAGGATTCCACCGGGCAGCTCTTCGTCATTGGGGAGGACAATGACGGGCAGTGGTCGGCGCCGCAGCTGGTCACTATGGCGACACCGCGCCTTGGTAGACAGGTGCATATCGCGGCACTCCAGCGCAATACACGGCAACGCGACCTGTTCCTCATTGATGCAAGCGGAAACCTCCTCACCACGTTTTGCGTGCAAGGAGGTGCTTGGTCACCCTTTATGAATCTCAGTGCGAACAAGCCTGGCTTGCTTCCACCTTCAGGACGCTTGGCTGCAGTCAATGGCAAGGGCAATGACGAACACGTATTTGCCATGGGGAACGATCATCGTCTCTATTGGACCCACGAAGAAAAAGACGGCGCATGGGGGCCGCTGCAAGCGATCACAGAACCACTCGATGCAGTTCCTGGGGCTGGCATTACGGCCGTGCATCGGACCGCTCGCGAGATCGCTGTCGCGGTGCCGCAACGCAACGGCGCGATTGCGGTCGTGAGTAAAACGCATGATGCGCTAAGTTGGAGCACGCCTTCTGAACTGGTGCCGGCGGAAAAGATTGGCGCTAATGCGAATCTTACTGCGACATTGCGCAATCCAGGTCAGCTCGATCTATTCTATGTGTCGACCAGCGATCGGCGACTTTGGACCACCGCCGCTGGTATTGGCGATCTCGTCCTGCGCACGGTCTTTCCCAAGATCTCTTTCACAGGTCCTTCCGAATTAGCTGGCGCACTGGGTATGGTCGCACAGGAGGTCGGCGCCGTCACACCTCTTGAGGCATGCCCTCCGTGTCGTACACTTGGCATGCCATATGTGTCGGACCGCACTGCGCAACTCACAGGACTGCCCCAAGGGATGAACTCGCTGGAAGTCGCAAGTGTCACTCGTGGCCGCTCGACGCTGTTCTTCGTCGATCTTTCCGGGAACCTTGAAGCCGGACGCGCGCCGATTCAGATGACGCTCTCGTCGATCGAACTCGCCGGATTCTGGGAGGCTAGAATTCACGGCGGCCACAAAATCAATCTGCCCGAGTTTGCGATCGGCGTGGCACCCGACGATAGCTGGAGGGAGGCGGTCAACTACTATGTGAACCATCATCGCAGCGAGTGGCGCTTTCCCGATACGCCAGCATGGTTGCGTGAGGCCGGAGCGATCTACACGTTCGCGGGCGGTGGTGCAGGCGGCATCTATTTGGAGCCTAAGCTAAATATCGGCGCGCCGTCTAATAGCGAGCAGCCACGGCATGTGCATCCGTCTTGCCCGGGCCCCAGCAACATTTTGGTGGGCAATCTTGGTGACTACGCAACCTGGTTTGGACCGCAGAATACGTTTCAATATCTCCTCCCCTATATGCTCGCCGAAGCACGTGGTCTCGGCACCGATGTCGTATACCTCTGGGACTACTGGGACTTCACCGGCACCTGCGCAGAAGACCTACATGACCACGCGCCGTACTTTTGTAAAGGCGACTATCGCGTCCGCTGCGATCTTGGTGGCGTTGGTTCGCTGCGCGCTGGAATCGAAGCGGTGCATGCAAGCCACGGGAGAGTAATCCTCTATGTCGAGCCCTTCGTCATCGGCACGGGCTCGGACGTCTTTAATCAATATCGTTACCTATGGGGCGCGCGCCAAGAGGAGGGGGGTAACGACGAATGGGATGCGTTTAAGGATGGCAACACCTTGCCAATGTCGCAGGCACGCTATTGGCAGGATCGCGTCGTCGAAATCGCTACACGATTGGTGAAAGACACTGGCGCGGATGGCATCTTTCTTGATTCGGGTGGTTGGCGCATGAACTTACGGCTCAATACGTGGCAGGAAGTCGTCGGCCACTCCGCGCTCGAGCATGCAGAGGGGTTTCTCGAGTTGGCCGATCGCGTGCGCCGTGAGATCCGCAAGTTTAACGCAGAAGCAGTAGTGCTGACAGAGACAGCGGCGGGGCCGATTGGTCGCCATGTCGATGGCGGTGTCAGTGCAGACTTCCATGATGCAACTGACACGTTTACGGGCGCCGAAACCCTGGGCGGTCGACTGATCGCGTCGCCCGTGCGATTCGGTGTACCGCAGATCAATTTCTTCAGCAATGGCCAGAATCTCTCGCAGATGAATCAGATGTTCGCCTCGGGCCAAAGTCTCGCACTCGCGGGAAACTGGCTTCCAGCCATTCCGTCCAACTTCAAGAACTTCATGCGGAACAGTGCGAACTACATCAAGCGTCTGGTCACCGCCCGAAGGACGTTTGCGGACGCGCTGGTTTCAGGCACCCAGATCGACCAGCCAACAACTGAGGCAGGCGTTGAGGGTGCACGCCACATCGTTGCCTACGGCTATTCAGGAGGGCAACATGACGTGATCACAGTTGTGAATGTGGAGGACGAGGGTGCCGCATTGATTGGGCTTAAGCAGAGCAGCGTGCTACACGCCGGCGATGTGTTTTGCGACGCCGTGAGCAATGAGCAGTTCGTCGCCTCAGACTTGCCGTTGTTGGTAGCAGTTCCACCAGCCTCGGATCCTTGTGCGCACGATGATGGCTCTCACCCCGTCTGCGGCTTGCGAGTGCTCGTCAAGAAGTATCCGACCGAGGTCCGTGGTGTACTGCTGGTGGGCAAGTTCCGATCACAGCAACATCTAAACGGGATGTCTTCCGAGGACCAACGCAACACGTTGATCACTGAACTAGCTGCCCGGACCAAAGACACCGTGGCCCAGTACCAGGCACTCAACGACGCCGCCTTAGCTAGCGCTGGGGCATTATTAGTGTACCTGCGAGAAACCGGCAGTCGGACTGACCAGCAAATCAAGGCAATGACCGCTGATGACATGCGCAACACCGTTATCGTCGAAGTCGGGATTCAGACGGGCCATGGCTCTAGTGAACTTCAGGCACTGAGTAACATGGAGTTGATCCACCTAGTATTGGAGCCACATTCCTATATTCGCGGCATACTGCTGGTGGGCAAGTTCCGATCACAGCAACATCTGAACGGGATGTCTTCCGAGGACCAACGCAACACGTTGATCACTGAACTAGCTGCCCGGACCAAAGACACCGTGGTCCAGTACCAGGCGCTCAACGACGCCGCCTTAGCTGGCGCTGGGGCATTATTAGTGTACCTGCGAGAAACCGGCAGTCGGACTGACCAGCAAATCAAGGCAATGACCGCTGATGACATGCGCAACACCGTTATCGTCGAAGTCGGGATTCAGACGGGCCGTGGCTCTAGTGAACTTCAGGCACTGAGTAACACCACACTGATGGAATGGGTGCTCAAAAAACCAATCCACTTTTGGTACGGATGTTGAATGCGCTGCTCACAAAGGAAGGTCAGTGAGGAAACTCTGAAAGAACGGGCGGAGTACAGATTGCTCTGGATCGGCATGGGTCGCTGTTGCTACCGTTGAGCGACGATGTGCCAAGCGAACCAACCCGTTTACATCTACCGTCTCCGCGTCGCGTTGCTGCGCACCGGCCCTCATGTATGGTGCCGGGTTCTCGTCCGCTCATCCTGCATTGAGTGAATTGCACGACACGATCCGCTGCAGCTTCGGCTGGAGCGCCGATCATCCATATCGCTTTCTGATCTGTGGTGGATCCTTCTCAGACAACACTGCCACGGCAAGCCCGTCATTGTCGGAGTTTGCATTCGCGGCGGGGGAACGCTTTCTCGCCTATTAGCCACATCAAACCGAAAAACCACATTAAGCGTCCGGAACCACGGGGTCGAGCGTTTGCCGCATGCGATCCACATCAAAATGGTAGCGTCCATACGGGATGTGTTTGTGGAACAGCGGGGTGGTGAGCGAGAGCGTCGCCTCGTCAAGCACATGCCCTTCGGCACGGAGTTCCTCGACCGCTCGCCCGATTTTGCAACGTATTCCACGCAACGACAGCATTATGGAGCACGGATAAGCAGCTGAAGGTATGGAGCTGATCGCCGAATTCGCGGCCCCGCAGATGTCCTTCTTTTTCAAAGCAGAGAAACCGCGAGAACGCATGGGATGCCTCGCCCTCATTCAGTTCACGACCCATCCGGCGGCGAAACTGGATCTCTTTACATTAAACCTGAATCAGTTTCGATACACTGCGAATCTTTTTTGATTCACCACCCTCACTTTCCTTCGAACGCGTATTGAACAATCCTACTCATCGCGGAAATTGCAAGTGGGCCCACCATCTATGTTTTTCTTCCTTCTCTTGGGGTATATTCCCTGTCAGGTAACTTAATGGATCAGCTTTTGCTCTACGAGTCAATTCAGTGGGTCGAAAGAGCCGTCGTGAGGGAGTCATGGTTCGACCGACGGCATTCATAACTTCCAGTCTTAGTCTGGGAAGAAGGGGAGAATAAAATGAAGATCATATTCGGTCTGAAAGGTTTGAAGCGGATGGTCGCGCTGATCACTGTTGCAGCCATTTGCCCTAGTTATGCGCAGACCGTTCCAAGCGATCCTGACGTGGCGTGTTCGATCTCCGCATCAACCATTAATGGCTGGTTCAAGAGCGGGACAGTCAGCCTTAACGGTGTTGTCAATCCAGCTAATAGCGTTGCCTTTCCCAACACTCCCAACTGCAGCTTCTACGAATGGTCCCATCACATGTTTCTATGGCTCACCTCACCCGCGCCGGCGATTTATGGAGGTGGAGGTGGACGCATCTTTGAGTCCTCGGCCTTTTTCGACGTTTCTCCACCGGACTCAAATGGGAGCCGCACCATGTCAGCGCATAGAAGAGGACTCATCAAGCTAGGCCCCATTTCCAGGCAGGTCGGTCCGCATCGTTTACCGCTGATTACTGACAAAGAGGGCAGACTGTTCGAAGTTGAGCGAGTGCCGGACGGCGTCCTACGTCCTCAAATTCACACGGGAGCAGGCAAGCTCACTGAGGCCTTCAGCGCAAAACGTGGCGATGCTGGCAAGTTAATCCTGTTAGACCAAGCTGGCAAACATATCGAACCCAAACTCCTCGAGCACCCGCTCCGTAGTCCTGTTGTGGCTGGTCCCGTGGATGTGCGCTCAGGGCAAATTGATAAAGCCCGAGTATTTGTCGTTGACCGTATCCCGATTTTTGTCGATCGCTTTGGCAATGTGATCGAAGTGGAGCAAGGCCAAGCCGATACCTCGGTGCTTATAGCTCAAAATGGATCACCCATCTACTATGGCATCGCTGTAAACGAGGTGCTGGCATATTTTCGAACGATGCAAGGCTCGACCGTGCCTGACAATTTGCTGTTCCCAACTACGCAGGGCGAGCTAGACAACATCACAACTTTTGCCTCCGCGCATAGCAGGACCTTTGTTGACCCCGAGGCGCTCGCGTTCGAAATCAAGACCTCATGGATTGAAACCACGGGGCTTGCCAATGTCGGCGACTACATCACCATGACAGCAGAGGTTCCTACCTACGACAAATCTGATCCACTCAATTGGAAGAAATCCGGCACGAAAAACGCTCAAGTGGCGCTAGTTGGAATGCACGTTGTCGGAAGTACCGCCGGCCACCCCGAAATGATTTGGGCCACATTCGAGCACATTGGCAATACAGCAAACGACGCCTATTCGTATCGTAATTCCGGGGGAGGAACGACCTCGGTGCCTGTCGATACCGCTGGAAACTGGCTCTTCACCGCGTCCAATTCGACAGGGCCATTTAACGTGATGCGCCAGACAACAAGCGGCGACAATATTGTTGCTGTATCGCCATCGATACCCGTTGGGCCGAACAACATTATCCGCAGGAAGGCCTGGGGGGCTGCTTCCGATGTTTCGCCCAACCCGTTAAAGAACTCCTCAGCTTCCAATAGCGAAATTATCTCGGTCAACAATAGCATACGCGGCGTTCTTGCCAACGGTGATGTGCGGGGCAATTACATCATGACGGGCTCAACTTGGATGATTGCCGGTGCCTTTCCGTTTAACTCATTTAATTCTACGCAAGTGGGAACGAGCAAATTAAACAACACTACGATGGAAACATTCTCGCAAGGAACAAGCACACAAGCATCGGGTACCCAGAACTGTTTTTCTTGCCATCTTGGCCCTGGTGGCCATTTTACTGGTGTAAGTCACGTTTTTAGTGACCTTAAACCACTATTTTAGTGAGTGGGTACAAAACTTTATCTCGGCGGCCTAGATCAAGCGGACACTGTCAACGCGCTGGACCGCCGAGAGGTAAAAGCATAGACAGGTCGTAGACCTCAGACCGTCCACTTCCGATGTCGTTGCACACGAAGCTTAAGCAAGGGGTGTCTGGGTGAGTAAAAATGCTGAACTTTTCACACTGCCAAGTGGCTTCTCATTCGACAAGGCCGCCGCCACCGCACATGTTATGGAGCCCGTCCATACCCGTGGCGTAGCCAGCTTCCGCGGAAATGAAGAAGTTGCGAATCTTTTCCCGCCACAGCTACCTGAAGGCGTCCAACTCGCGTTCAACACGGATGGCTTTGTCGTCGACCTCAATGCCGCGCTCGCCGACAAGACCGCAGGCTATGTGATGCAGTTGCGGCAACGTGGGCAACCTATCGCAGCAATTCAGCTCAACTGGGCCAAATGGCCGGTAGATGGATCAGAGCGTTGGGGACAGACCGTGCGAATGCATATCGCGAGCTGCAGCAAGCTGATCACAGCGATGGCAATGACGCGCGCGCTGCATGTGCACGATCTGACGGCGTCGATGAAAATCATCGACTACCTGCCGACCTATTGGCAGAAGGGGCCGAACATCGACAAAATCACCTTCGACCAATTGATGACACACAGGTCTGGTTTCCGTGTTCCCGAAACATCGGATACTTTTTATACGATCATGAAACAGAAGGTTGCAGAAGGGGTTATGTCCGCGGATCTCGGACAGCCCTACTATCAGAACATGAATTTCAGCCTCTGCCGAATATTGCTACCGGTCATGAACGGGACGATTGCGGCCAGTACGACCTTTCCTTCACCGCCATTTCCCCCCTGATCTCAACGACCAAATTTGGGATTACGTCATGATTGCCGCGTATAAAAGCTATGTTGAGACGAATCTATTCCAGCCAGCCGGTGTATCCGGCCCGACGCTGACGCATCCCGACATAGATGCGCTTGCCTATAATTTCCCGCCCACAGCCGCCTGGAACTCAGGCGATCTCACCTCGGATTGCGGCGGCACCAGCTGGCACATGTCGGTGGACGATCTGCTAGATGTAATGGGCTGCTTTCGTCGTCAGGGCTCGATCGTATCGCCGGCTGAAGCACAGATCATGCTCGACGCCAGTTACGGCATTGATCAGATTCAACCAACCAATTTGGGTACTCTCTACAACAAGAGTGGCTGGTGGCAGGGCCCAGCTCCAGGCAAGCAGGTCGAGCAGAGCACCGTTTACTTTCTACCACGCGACATGGAGCTGGTCGTTCTTGCTAATTCCCCGTTCGGCCCGGATGGAGTGAATTTCACCGGTGTGGTGACCGACACCTACGTCAAAAACATTGTCCCTGAAATTCCGGTCGGCGACTGGATTGCGCGCCATGGCCTTACATCCGCGCGGTATCAGATGGCGTTCAACGAATATGTCGGGAATCACGGCATGCAGCTCATGGATGTGAGCGGCTATGGTTCGAACACCAGCCTCTACGCGGGGTTATGGGTGAAAACGGCAGCTCCGCCGCCATCGCAGGCACACCATGGACTGACAGCGGCGGAGTATCAGTCGACCTTCGACCAGTTGACTGCCGAAAGTTATAATCCAGTGCTCCTGAACGGCTACGCAACGCCTGGCGGCCCGCGTTTCGCGTGCATCTTCCACAAGAGCACAACGGAGTTATGGGTTGCGCGCCACAATTTGACGGCCGCGCAATATCAGGCGGCCTTCAACGACTTCTTAGGTCAGGGCTATACACTCGACTGGGTGAGCGGCTATTTCGACGGCGGCCAGGATCTCTATGCCGCTGTCTGGCGGAAGCTACCGAACGCAGCAGCCTGGGAAGCGCGTCATGGTCTCACGTCGGCTCAGTATCAGGCGTTCTTCAACGATGTTGTCAGTCGAGGCTACAAGCCTGTCCTCGTGAGCGGCTATAGCGACGGCTCGATGGATCGTTACGCAGCGATCTTCCGCAAGATCGCTAACGCGCCCACCTGGCAGGCGCGTCATGGCATGACTCAGGAGGAATATCAGACGACATTCAGCCAGCTAGTCGGCCAGGACTATAGGCTGGAGCAGGTCACCGGTTACACCGTCGGCGACCAGGATCGCATCGCCGCTATCTGGACAAAATAAAGAGCTTTGCCCGCTGCGGCCTCTGAAACTCTAAAAAACCTGGGCGCGTGACACTTGAACAGTCATCAAGACCGGTACGGTACTCGGTCACGCTGCCGGCCGTACTGCTGTTTTGGTTTCAACCCTCATCCCCGAGACCCGGCTGTCAGGAAGTGGTCCTTTATCGTGCGTGGGTAAGGATCGCTTCGCCGGGTGGGGAGGCCGATTTCTTTTTTCAGGACAAGCCCATATGGAAATAGGCAACGCTCACCTCTCCAAGTATTGGAGCGCATCCCGCAGGGCTTGAATCGTCAGGGGCACATTCCCTTCGCTGCGGTTATTGATTGGGACATACCTCTGTCGCTTTTCTCCCACCGCTTTCTTCACCAAATCCACGGTGTCTCGCCGCAACTCTGGAAGCTCTTCCACAATTTTCGTGTACGGTTCCGCTCGTTTTTTCGCCGCTTCATAAGGCATCTTGAGCGGCGTCAGGAGGCGCAAGACCGTAAAGGGTGCGGCGAGGAGATCACCGACCTGTTCAGGAGAGCCACACCGTACTGTGGCGGGGAGCCTATCAGGCAGGCAAAAAGCGCAATCACCACACGGAACGGCGAGACGAGCGCGTCCCACGACTGGTCAGGAGGCGTCGTGAGCCTCCAACGTCTCTAGAGACTAACCCTACGTGTTCCCGGCGTGTTCTCTTGACAGCAAAATTGGCCCCAATTCCCCTGAAGTGCACTGACCATAACTGAGTCCGAAAAATAGCCAAACGTCGCTGCTGGAGAGCCGTTCCACTGCTCTGACAAGGACTTGTGTGGAAGTTCCGGAAAGGCTTACAAAACCGCTGCTCTGCCGATTGAGCTACGCCAGCCCCTCTGCGAGTCGCGTTCGAACTTCGTCTCGCACAGTACCAATAGGTCAAAGAACCTGTCAAGAAAGGTACCCCCTTCCAAGGAGGATCGATTGCTGGGTTTATTGATACGGCTTGCATTGCGTGCCGCGTGTCATTATTCTAGGTTCGTTTTCTTCTTTCGTATTCCAAATGGTATCGGACATGAATCAAGTCCACGTCCTGGTTGTCGATGACGATCCTGCCGTGCGGGATGTGCTGCGGGAAGCGCTGGTCCAGGAAGAGTATCACGTCTCCACTGCCGAGGACGGTGCGACGGCCATTCAGGCGGTCAAGGATTCAGTGGTTCACGTCGTGATCACGGATTTTCAGTTGCCCGATATCGATGGAATCGAGATCATCGATCGCCTTGCGAAACTCGATGCGAAGATCATTCCTATCATGATGACCGGATTCGGCACTATTGAAACAGCGGTCCGTGCCATGAAGTCCGGCGCGTTCGATTTCATTACCAAGCCGTTTGACCTTGAGGCTGTGGCGGTTGTGGTTCGGAAGGCGACGGAATTCCTTCGGCTTCGGCAGGAAAACCACCTTCTGCGGAAGGCCGTGCGTGATCAATATCGGTTGGAACAGCTGGTGGGAGCCAGCGAGCCCATCCAACAAGTGATGGAGTTCGTCCGAAAAGTTGCCGACAGCGACAGCACGGTCATGATTCAAGGAGAGAGCGGCACCGGCAAAGAGTTAGTGGCTCGCATGCTCCACTTCAATAGTCTGCGCAAGGATCGTCCGCTGGTCCCGGTGAATTGCGGCGCCATTCCAGAAAATCTGCTGGAATCGGAACTCTTCGGGCACGAAAAAGGCGCGTTCACGGGAGCCATTCATGCGCGGATGGGCCGTTTTGAACTGGCAAATGGAGGTACCATCTTTCTCGATGAAATCGGTGAAATGAGCCTACCGTTGCAGGTCAAGCTGCTTCGGGTGTTACAAGAACGGGAATTCGAACGAGTAGGGGGAAATCGGACGATTCATGTGGATGTGCGGATCGTTGCCGCGACCAATCAGGATTTGGAAATGCTGATCGAGGAAAAGCGATTTCGTAAAGACCTCTTCTATCGGCTCAATGTGATTCCCATCGTCATCCCTCCGCTTCGAGAACGCCGGAGCGATATTCCGCTCCTGATCGACCACTTTCTGACTCGCTTCAATCAAACCAAGCATACCGAGGTTTCCGGCCCTGCACCGGACGCTCTCCGGCGATTGACCGAATACGACTGGCCCGGCAACATTCGGGAGTTAGAGAACATGGTTGAGCGGTTGGTCGTACTCAAAAAGGACGGACTCCTTTCCCTCGGAGATCTCCCCGAGAAAATCAGCCGGAGGCCGCCGAGCCCAGAACTCACGGAGCAGTTCATCCGGTTCGGTGAGGACGGCATTAATCTTTCCAGAGAAGTTGAGCAGTACGAAAAACATCTCATCATGGAAGCCTTGCGCAAAGCCAACGGTGTCACCTCTCGTGCAGCGCAGCTGCTCCACCTGAACAGGACGACATTGGTTGAAAAACTTAAGCGTAAGGGTGTGGATCCACGGTCCAACCTAGAAGCCCTCCCGTTATGGCCGCGGCCTGCCGGTCAAAAGATTGACGACCTCGCGACCTAACCGACGCCAATCCTGACAGGATCCATATAGGCTCGCGATTCCACTCGATAACTCGCGTGAATTCCTGCGAGTTTTCCGGACCGGTACAGGGCATGAGCTTTGCTGATGCCCTATCGCCGTGTATCGATGCTGTTTACGATGTCGTCCATTCCTGTGCTCAATGGCCGCCTGGATGTCGTTCTCCTCTCCGATCGTCGAGAAGGTCCCCTGGTGTTCTTCTCTCAACACCTCGATCGCGGCAGCCACCGAACGAACGACATCCATACGGAATCCAGTATCTGGTGAACGGCTCGCCCAACCTCTGCCGGATGACGGGCCTCGTCAGGAGGGCCGATCTTCTGGCATCGACGGTCTGGCATGGCAAGAAGGCTGGTCTGCGTACAAGAAGAACGCATGGCCGGAGGCGCAACGATTCTTTGGGAAGATTGTAAAGGACCATCCTGAAAGTCCGCTAGTCCCATCGGCGAAAGCTTTTCTGGTGGAGCTCTTGTTGCGTGAGGGTGGGTCGAGACAATCCCGGTTCGAAGCGATTGTGGAGTACAAAAAGCTTCTCCGGGACCATCCGCAATCGTTAAATGCCAGGAGGGCGGGATGGCGGATCGCGGATTTGCATTTTGAGCAAGGCGCGTTCCAAGAAGCCCAAGCGCTTTACGAACAAGCGATGGCCCATTCCGTCAGCGTTCCCTTCGATAGGAATCGAGCTCTGTTGGGTCTTGGGTACACGTTCATGGCCATGGGGAAATGGAGCGATGCCGAGCACGCGTTTGTCGACGTTCGAAAAGGAAGTGAAGACGAGCTGTTGCTCCAAGGAGCGACGTTGGGCTTGGCCCATGCGCTGTTCAGAGAGCAACGATTTTCCGAGGCGCAGCCGATCTTCGATAGCGGCTATCGACGCTGGCCGCATCTGCTGAAAGGCGATCCTTTGTCTCTTCAGCGGTATGCCCTCACGCAGGCGAACCTGCATCACGTGGCTTCCGCTCGAGATCTCATGTTGTTCTTCTACAATCTCTATCCCCGCCATGACTATGCACCTACGGCTCTGCTGCACGTAGCCGAGGGATTGAGAGCGAGCGGCAAACTGCCGCTTGCCGAGTTCGTCTATGCCCTGATTCCCTCGCTCTATCCGACCAGCGCGTTGGAGACCACGGCCAAACTCCGGCTCGCGGCGCTTCGCGCGGAGAACATGTTGACGGCCGGCAGCAATTTGCTCGGGCTCACGGTCAGCGCCATGATCCATGATGTACCGAGTCCGGACCAGACCGACGTCTCCTATCGATCACTGCTCGAAGAGATTGCGACTCGAGAAGTCGGTAATGCGATAGGAACTGAGGCCCTGTATTACCTCGGCAAAGAATACGAACATGCAAGCGACATGAATCGAGCGCTTCATACCTACAAGGAGATCACGCTTCGAGTCGCCGACAAGAACGAGCCATGGACCTTGAAAGCCTCAGAGCGCCTGTCCGCCCTGCTGACACCGTGGGTCGAGGCTGCGATCGCATCGCGAGACGATCTGACGGTCGTCAGTCTGTTTCATAGGCACGGGGCAATGGCCGAGCAACGCTATGCGCGTTCTCCTCTGTTGCTTGACATAGCGGAATCTCATCGGCGCTTGGGATTCTCCCCGGAGGCCGTACGGCTGTACCAGTCAGTCATTAGATCACACAGCGATTCGGCATTGGTCGAATCTGCCTTGATCGGCCTTGGAAAGAGCTATCTGGATCAGCGGGATCCTCAAGCCGCCAGAAAAGTGCTGGAGCGGTACCGGTTTCAGTTCCCTCTCGGCAAGTACGAAGGGGAAGTGGTGTATCTCCTGGTCGATACCATGCGGCAACAGCGGGATCTGCAGGGGCTGCTCCATCTGTGCCGGACATGGCTCTTGCGCCATCCCATCCATCCTGAACGACCGGCCATGTACATACAGTTGGCCAAGACGCTGGGAGAACTGGAAAAGCTCGATGAGTCCGCACTGGCCTACGAAGAGGCGTTCAGAGCCGGCGCAGCGCCATCGTCCGATGTGCTCATATCCTATGCGGATACCTTGTCGCGAGTGAATCAGCATGAGCGGGCGATCGCCGCCTATCAAGTAGTGTTGGAAAAGAAACCGAACGTGTCTCAAGCCGATTGGGCGCGTCTGCAAACCGCCCAACATTGGACGGCGTTAAAACAATACGATCGCGCCACCGTCGCGCTGGCCGAGCTCGATGTCACGGACGATCCGATGCTGAACCGACTGTCGTCGTTTCTTCAAGCGAGTTTGCGAACGGCCGGTCGTTCGGGGAGATCAGAGGGACTATGACGAATGCGGTGGCCGGACATCCGGAGGAACGTGAACTGCTGCGCGCCGCATTCAGAAGTTTTGATGAGGCTTCTCACACGTTGCAGCAGTCGTACAGTGCGCTCACGGCACGCGTGGAACAGATGGATCTGGAGTTGGCACGGAGCAACGAGGCGCTTCGTCGGCAGCTCGGAGACAACGAGGCCATGCGCCTGCATCTGGATGGGGTTCTTGAGTCCTTGTCGACAGGGGTGTTGGTGGTGGACGATGGCGCGACGATCAGTCGCAGCAATCGCGCCGCCGAGAGGTTACTGGGAGCCAGGGATATCGAACTTCAGAACCGTCGTGCGACGGATGTATTGGCCGAGGCGGGGCTTGGCCTGTACGATCGGCCGCAACGCATCGGACAGACCATCGTCTCCATTAGCCGGGTTCCGCTCCACAACGATTCCGCAGAGGGCTCCGGTCACCTCATTCTGTTTCAGGACATCACCCGCATCTATCAGCTTGAGGAGCAGCTACAGCGCAAAGAACGGCTTGCGGCCATGGGGGAGCTGATCGGTCGGATCGCCCACGAGATCAGGAATCCCTTGGGCAGTGTGGAGCTTTTCGCGTCCATGCTGCAGCGCGATCTGGCCGAGCAGTCGTCCGCCAAACGTTATGCCCTACAGATCTCGGAGGCCGTCCAGTCGATGGATCGTTTGCTGGGCAATCTCTTGCTGTACACCAGACCGGTTCGCATGGTTCGTGATTGGCACTCGGCTGAGCCATTGATCGGCGAATCGATCAAGTTGGCCGCCCATGCGCTCACCCGAGTGCCGGTTGACATCCGAGTGGAGATGGGCCGGAAGGTCCATTCGATCTGGTGTCACGACGGACAGCTGAAGCAAGTCCTCGTAAACTTGATCGTCAATGCGGTTCAGGCGATGCCGAATGGAGGTGTCTTGGAGATCAATCTTTCCCAAGAACCGCCGGAGACGCTTGGCACGTCCGCTGTTCGGCTGACCGTACGCGATTCAGGTATGGGTATCGACCCGGCCCATCGCTCGCGCATATTCGATCCATTCTTTACGACGAAAGAGGAGGGAACCGGTCTCGGCCTGGCGATTGTTCATTCGATCGTCGAAGGACACCAAGGACGGATCGATGTCGAGAGCAGGGTCGGGCAAGGCACCGCATGCTCGATCATTCTCCCTCATCCTTCAATGGGCGGAGATCCACACGAGGTGCAAGTCCGAATGGGAAGCGAGCCTGAATCCGGTGACGCTCTCTCAAACGCGCATGAGGTAATGTGAGCGGAGGAATGGTCTCATGAATGACCGGGAGAAGAGTAACCCTCTTTCTGAAACTGGTGACGAGAACGAGCGCATTCTCATCGTCGATGACGACCCATCGATGCGAACTGCGCTCATGGAGACAGTCAAGCGGCTCGGCTATTCGGTGCAAGGAGCGGTCGATGGAATGGACGCCATCGAACGGCTTGCCCATTTTCGTCCCTGGATGGTGCTGACCGACCTCCGGATGCCGCGTCTGAACGGGCTCGAATTGATCAAGGAGGTCAGGGCGCGTGCTCCTCACGCCACGATCGTTCTGATGACGGCTTATGGGGCCATAGAGACAGCCGTCGAGGCCATGAAGCTGGGTGCCGGTGAGTATCTCTTGAAACCGTTCTCCATGGACGTGTTGGAGCGAGTCATCGCAAATCTCAAATCCGGACGAGAAGAAGGAACCGTCACCGGTCATTCGCCCAATCAGTTGGACAACCGGGCTCTTTTAACCCAAGACCCAGGAATGATCCGGCTCATCAGTACCATCGAAGGGGTGGCATCCAGTCAGGCCACCGTACTGATTCAGGGGGAGAGCGGCACAGGAAAAGAGTTGTTAGCCCGGTTTATCCATAATCGGAGTCCGCGGGCCCATCGGCCGTTCATCGCGGTCAATTGTGCGGCGTTGCCGGATGGGTTGCTCGAGAGCGAACTCTTCGGCCACGAGCGCGGTGCGTTCACCGGCGCCTTGATCAGGAAAATCGGCAAGTTTGAGATGGCTCATACCGGCACCTTGCTCCTGGACGAAATCAGTGAAATGAACTTGAGCCTCCAGGCCAAGTTGTTGCGCGTGCTGCAGGAACGTGAGGTCGATCGGATCGGGGGGCGCGACCCGGTTTCAATCAATATTCGCGTGATCGCGACGACCAATCGGGCGCTCTATCGAGAAGTCGAGCAAGGACGTTTTCGAGAGGATCTGTACTATCGTCTCAACGTCTTTCCGGTCACGGTTCCCCCGCTGCGTGAACGGACGATCGACATTCCATTGCTCGCGCGGCATTTTGTGAGCCAGTCGGCCATGAGGAATGGTCTGGCGCAACCGGCTCTGTCGGAAAGCGCGACGGCCCACTTGCAACGGTTGATGTGGAAAGGAAACGTCCGTGAATTGGAGAATGTCATGGAACGGGCCCTGTTGCTGGCAGGGCATGGTCCGATCCTTCCCGAACACTGTCCTCCTGAACAGAGCGGAGAAACGTCGGTCCAGCCTGTCCCTCCGCAACAAACGGTCAACGGATCCCTGTGGGAAATGGAGAGGGAGTTGATTTTTAAGACGTTGGCACGGGTGAAGGACAATCGAACACATGCGGCGAAGGAGCTGGGCATCAGCATTCGTACGTTACGGAATAAACTGCGAGAGTATCGGGAGACTGAACGACCGTTGTCTATCATTGCGCCGTGAACGAGGCAAGAATTGCCGGTCGGCAAGTTCTTGCTACGGACGGTAATGATCAATGGGGGGCTCGCGAGTGGAGCGAAAATCGATGGAGAGGGCAGGTGGCAGCGCTCATGGCCGTCACCTCAGTACTCCGACAGGCATTATGGTTGCATGGATAAAGCGCCGTTGGTGGAAAGGAGCATGGGGTCATGACGATATTTGATCGAACGATGCGGCTCTTGGAGCGAACGCTTGATCTTCGCAGCGCACGACAACGAGTGATCGCTTCGAACTTGGCCAACGAAGAAACGCCGGGCTATCGCGCATCGGAATTGACCTTTATGGATCAATTGCAGGCAGCCCGCAAGGGACGTCTGCCGATCGTCATGGCTGCGACGCAGTCTGGACATTTCGGCGCTCGTGGGCCGCAGGGTGTTCAGGCAGTCACGGGGAAACTCAATGAAGTGCCCGCCGGCGATCTCCCGCTCGACGCAAACTCCGTGAATCTCGAGTTGGAGATGGCCAAATTATCCGAGAACGCCATGCAGTACAACGCAGCTGCGACGATACTGGCCAAGAAGTTCAACGGATTACTGAGTGCCATACGAGATGCGCGGTGATGCAGGTCCCTCGGCATTAATCTGTTTTTACGGAGGTTCATCATGGAAATGTCCGACAGTCTGGCCGTATCGGTTTCCGGTTTGGATGCCCAACGACGACGGCTCAATGTGATTGCCAGCAATCTTGCGAATGCCCAATCGACCAAGACGCCGACGGGCGGTCCGTACAAACGACGGGATGTCGTCTTTCGTTCGACCGCGGTCCCAGGCGCATTTCAACAGGCGTTCCGCAAAGTCGGGATCGGACCGGCGGCGCATGCGCTCGAAGGGGTCTCCGTCGCACGCGTGGTGGAAGATTCCAAGCCTGGGCAGCTGATTTATGATCCCCACCATCCGGACGCCGATCCCAAAGGGTTCGTGCGCCTTCCCAACGTGAATGTCATGGAAGAGATGGTCAACATGATCGGCGCTTCGCGCGCGTACGAAGCCAATGTCCAGGCGATCAATGCGACACGCGCCATGTGGAACAAAGCGCTCGAGATCGGGAGGTGATGATGAGTCAGATATACGGTCCGACATCCGGTATCGCTCCCATTCCCGATGTGGCTCAGGGGGTCGGGTCAGCCGGGACAGCCGGCGCCTCCGGATTCGTGGATACGCTCAAGTCCGCGATCGGAAAGGTCAACGACACGCAGCTGGAAGCCGGCCGAACGGTGGAAGCCCTCATGACGGGTGACACGCAGGATATTCACCGGACGATGGTGGCGTTGCAGCAGGCGGACGTGTCTTTCCAGTTGATGATGCAAATCAGGAACAAACTGGTGGCGGCTTATGAAGAAATTCAACGGATGCAGGTGTAATCAGTCAGGCGCGATGAAGGGGAGTAGCTAGAATGTTCTCCAAGTTCTCCATTAATCAACGGATGATCATCCTCATCGCTCTGGCGGGATCGGTGGCTGGCCTCATCGCGCTGGCGCTATGGACGCAGCAACCAGACATGCAGGTGTTGTTCACGAATCTCAGCAGCGAAGACGCCGCCGCCATCATCGATAAGTTGAAAGAGACGAAGGTACCGTACGAAACAACCGGCGGTGGATCAACGGTCTTGGTCCCGAGCGCGCAGGTCCATGATCTACGACTGCAACTGGCGACCCAAGGGCTTCCCCACGGAGGAGGAGTCGGGTTCGAGATTTTTGACCGGACGTCGATCGGCATGTCCGAATTCGTACAGAAGCTCAACTATCGACGCGCGTTGCAGGGCGAGTTGGCCAGAACGATCGCACAGCTGCCGGAGGTCGAACGAGCGCGTGTTCATCTGGCGATTCCGGAACGGCGGCTCTTCGCCCACGAGCAGGAAAAAGCGCGCGCGTCCGTGATCCTGTCTCTTCGCAACGGACAACAGTTGACTCAGTCGCAGGTGCAAGGAGTCATCCATCTGGTGTCCAGTAGTGTGGAAGGCCTGCAGGCCCGCGAGGTGACCGTGGTGGATGGGCATGGCCGTATGTTGTCGACGACCATGACGGACGAAACCTCCGGGTTGACCAATGCACAGCTCGACTACCAGCGTAGCGTCGAAAAGGACGTGGAAACGCGTATCCAATCGATGGTGGAGCGGATCGTCGGCGTCAACAAGGCCGTGGTGCGCGTGTCCAGCCGGGTGGATTTTCGAAAGGTCGAGACGACGGAGGAGCGATACGATCCGAACAGTCAGGTGGTGAGGAGCGAACAGCGAGGGCAGGAAAAGGCCAACGGCACCAACGGCGTCGGCGGCGGCGTGCCGGGTGTGCAGTCGAACGTGCCGCCGGGAACGGATCAGGAGCCAGCGCAAACCAGTTCAAGCAACAGCCAGACGAAAAATGAAACGGTCAACTACGAAATCAGTCGAACCGTTTCAAAAATCGTCGAGCCGGTGGGCGTCATTAAACAATTGTCCGTGGCAGTGCTGGTCGATGGGATCTATGAGACAGCCAAAACTGGAGATGGACAGTCGGCTGATACTTCGGCTGCCGCGCGCAAATACACCCCACGTTCGGAAGAAGATTTGAAAAGGATTGAGGAGATCGTCAAGAAAGCGATGGGCTTTTCGGCCGAGCGGCAGGATCAGGTTCAAGTCGTCAACGTTCAATTCGGTGCGGAACCGGAGGAGGTGCAGAGTACGACAGCAGAAGCCACGGCGGAAGGTCCCAAGTCATGGTTGCCGTATCTCCGCTACACGGTCGGCATCCTATTGTTTACAGTGATTCTCTTGTTCGTTGTCCGTCCGTTGTTGACGATGTTGGGTGCGACGACGGCGCAGACGCAGGCCGAAGCCTCGATAGCTTCGCTGCCGGGCGTGGCCGGAACGGCAGAGGCCTCATTGGCCGTCGGACCTGACCGAGCGCAGATCATCGACATGGCGAGAAAGAATCCCGACACCACCGCAGTCGTCGTGAAGCAGTGGCTGAAAAACCCCACATAGCGCATCACCATGCCGAAGAACCTGACGGGTGAGCAGAAGGCGGCCATTCTTCTTCGTGCCATCGGAGAAGAGGCAGCCGCCCAGGTCATGAAGCAACTCGACCCCAAAGAAATTAAGCGGTTGGGAAGTTTCATGAACGGCACGGCCCACATTTCACGAGACGAGGAAGACGCGGTCATCTCGGATTTCCGGACCGCCAGCGCGTCCGGCGAGGTTCAGTTTCAGGGAAAAGAGTTCATCAAGACCGTCCTCATTAAGGCGTTGGGTCCGGAAAAGGCGGCGCGGATCATCGAATCGATGACCCGAAAAAGTTATCCGGGGCTGGAGGCGCTGAAATGGGTCGATGTGAAAACGCTTGTCCAAATGCTGAAGGTCGAGCATGCGCAAACGACGGCGGTCATTATCGCGCATCTTGAAAGTGATCAAGCAGGGAAAGTGCTTGCAGGGCTTCCGGAATCGATGCGCGGAGACGTGGCGCTTCGGCTTGCCACCATGGAGGAGGTGCAGCCTGACATCCTGGAAGAACTGAGCCAAAGCATGCAGGAGACGTTGCTGGGGAGTAAGGGCGCTGGTTCACAGAGCATCGGCGGGCCTGAGGTGATGGCCGATATTCTCACAAGGATGGATAAGGCCAACGAGGGCGGCATTATGGTCAAGATTGCGGAGAAGAGTCAGCCGTTGGCGGACGCGATCCGGGCGCTCATGTTCGTTTTCGACGACCTGGTGAAGGTCGATGATCGCGGCCTACAGGAATTGATGAAAGAAATCAGCAAGGACGACCTTCCGTTGGCTCTCCGCGGCGCCAATCCGGAGGTGAAGGAGAAATTCTTCAAGAACATGTCGAGTCGTGCGGCGGACATGTTGAAAGAAGATATGGAGGCCAAGGGGCCGGTCAGGGTGTCCGATATCGAGAAAGCCCAACAGAATATCCTGAAAGTCTGCCGAAAACTCGAGGAAGAAGGCCGTATCGTCATCGCAGGCGCCGGAGAGGAGATGCTGTAGTGACGGGGATGACCATCCCAACGTCGGCTGTTCCTGATAGACGCGTTCCGCGACGTCAGGGAACGGTCTTGGTCGTTGATGATGACGAGGGGATTCGGAGTTTGTTCCTCGATCTGTTTCGACCGGAAGGCGTCCCAATTCGGGTCGTGGGTTCGGGACAAGAGGCGCTCTTGATGGTGAAGCAGCTGGTTCCCGCCCTGCTGATTATCGATGTCTTACTCCCGGGCCAAGATGGAATTGCAGTTCTGGAACAGGCACAGCTGATCGACAGTCGCATGATGGGGATCGTGATGACCGGGGCAGCCTCGGTCGAACTGGCGATCCGGGCGATGCGGGCCGGCGCCGTCGATTTCTTGATGAAACCGTTTCACCAGGACGCTGTGCTGGCTACTGTGCGCCGTGCGCTGGAACTCCATCGGCTGCGCAACGAGAGTACGGTGTTGAAGCATGCCGCCGTTCGGTCCGGCGGGGTACGGCTGCAGAGCGTACCATTCCAGACATTCGGGGATGACGGCGCGCCCCGAAGGGATGACGATCAGATGGACTATGAGCGTGGCCTGACAGAGGGCCGGCGACATTCCGAAGCGCAGCGTCAGCAAGATCTCGCTGTCGTGATCGAGGCCGTCAGAAAGTTTGACGCTGCTCGGTCCGCGCTTCGAGAGACGGTCGAGGAGGAAATCATCGCGCTCGCGCTTCAGGTTGCGTCCAAAGTACTTCATGAGTCGGCCGAGTCCTGTCGCGAACAGATCGTGATGCAGGTCAAGACGGCACTAAGCGCTGTGCAAGAGGCGAATGGCGTGGTGATACAAGTGCATCCGGCAGATGCGACCATACTTGAGGAGGTTCGGGCGGAGCTGACAGGAGGGCAGAATGTTGCAGTGAAGCTTACCATCGAGCCGGTGACTTCTCTCCAGCGAGGTAGCTGTCTTTTGCACACCCCAACGCGATTGGTCGATGCCTCCCTTGATACGCAGTTATTCCGTTTGGGCGATGCCCTGAGGAACAGGGTTCATCATGAGTCTTAGTAAACGGATCGAGTGCGTCGACCCCATCGAAGTGTCCGGAAGAGTGGCTCAAGCGGTTGGGATCGTCGTGGAAGGGTATGGGCCCATGACGACTGTCGGAGAGCTTTGCCGAATCACGAGGGAGGTGGCTGGAGGGCCGATTCCTGCCGAAGTGGTGGGATTTCGCGGGGACCGTGTCCTCCTCATGCCGCTGGGCGACATGCAAGGGATCGGGCCGGGAAGTCGAATTACCATGTCCGGTCAAGTGGCCGATCTCGCCGTCGGACCGGGCGTGTTGGGGAGAGTGCTGGACGGCTGTGGAAATCCGATGGATGGGAAAGGGGCGCTGATAGCCGCTGAGCGCTACCCCCTGTATGCAGCGGCGCCGAACCCGTTACAACGACCTCGTCTATGCGCTCCGCTTGATCTGGGAGTCCGTGCGATCAATGGATTTCTGACCTGTGGACGCGGCCAGAAGATGGGCATCTTTTCCGGTTCCGGGGTCGGGAAAAGTGTGCTGTTGGGGATGATCAGCCGGTACACGAAAGCAGATGTCAATGTCATCGCCCTCATCGGAGAGCGAGGCCGTGAGGTCAACGAATTTCTTGAGCGCGACCTGGGCGCCGAGGCACTCGGACGTTCAGTGGTGGTGGTAGCGACCTCCGATCAAGCGCCGCTCATACGGCTGCGAGCGGCGTTGGTGGCGACGACCATCGCGGAATACTTCCGTGATGCGGGGAAACAGGTCTTGTTGTTGATGGATTCACTGACGCGACTTGCCTATAGTCAGAGAGAGGTTGGTTTGGCGATCGGGGAACCTCCGACGACCAAGGGCTATACCCCCTCTGTATTTACCCTCTTGCCGAAACTCTTGGAACGGGTCGGGACCGGACCAGGTCCAGGAACCATTACCGGCCTCTATACGGTGCTCGTCGATGGTGATGACCTCACCGATCCCATCGCCGATGCCGCTCGCTCGATCTTGGACGGCCATATTGTCTTGTCGCGCACATTGGCCGGGCGCAATCACTTCCCTGCGATTGATCTCCTCCAGAGTACCAGTCGTGTGATGCGGGATATCGTCGGACGGACACACTACGATGCCGCCAGGACAGTCCTCGAACTGGTGGCGAGGTATCGCGAATCTGAAGACCTGGTTGTGCTGGGAGCCTACAAGCCGGGGATGAACGCCGCGCTCGACCGTGCCGTACAAGCACAGGGCGCGATCAATGGTTATTTGCGGCAGGACATCGACCAACCGGCCGGCATGCCTTCATCGGTGCAGCAACTTGAGACGCTGGCGAAAGAGGCAGCATGAGCCTCGAGTCCTTGCGGAAACTGCGTGCTCGGACCGTCGAACGTCTGATGTTGGAATTGGCGCAGGTCACCCGCACCCTGGCCCAGAGCGAGGAACGGTGTCGTGACATCGAAGCCCAGATTCAGAAGGATGTCGTCATCTATGACCGGCAATCAGCGCAAGGGCTGACGATCGAGGCCTGGCTGGAATGGCAGGGGCGTCTAGATTCGCAACAGGCAACGCTACGGCTGGTACGTTGCGAGATCGACCAAGCCGTCGAGGCGTGGCAACAGACCAAGGCGTTGCTTGTCGAAGCCAGCCAGGAACGCAGGCTTCTTGATGTTGTCGCCGACAAACGCCGCGAGGTGCAGCGAGCCGAGGCAGGGCGTCAGGAACAGCGGACCACGGATGAAGGGGCGAGCCGTCGGTATTCCGTTCTAAAAGCGAGCAACTCATGAGGGCAGGATCCATCAAGGGCTGGACGCAGTATTTCCGTCTCGGCGGCCTTGGGCTGGCGGCGAGAACGGTGCCGGGGATAAACCGGCATGCCCAGCTTTGGACGATGATTGCCGGGATTGTCGGTTCGACGATGCTTTTTTGGATCATGGTGCAACTGGGACAAGCCTCCTCCGAACCGAAATACAAGACACAACCGGTGACGACGAATGAACTGAAGCAGAGGGCGCCTCCACAATCGCAGGATGCGGAGGGCCCAAGCGCAGAATCCGACGACAACGATATTAAGCTGTTTGCCCCGCCTGCGACGCAAGGACCGGCGATCGATGTTCCGCGTGAAGTACTCGAGATGCTGGACCAGCGCAAACGCGATCTTGACCGGCGCGAGCAATCGATTCGCCAGAACGAAGAACGGCTCATGATCGTAAGGGGGCAGGTTGAGGAACTGCTGGATCAGAACGAAGCGTTGGAGAAGCGGATGCAGGACGTACAGGCGAAAGAGGACGGGCCACGAGCCAAGGAGAAAGAACGTATGGTCCAGGAGCAACGGACGCGACTCGCCAAAATATACGAATCCATGCCGCCCGAGGACGCCGCCTCGCGCCTCGAACGTATGCCGGATCGGAAAGCCATCGAAATCCTCAGACTGGTGAAAGCCAAGACCGCCGGGGCGATTCTCGCTCAGGTCAAAACCGACCGAGCCGCGAAACTCACCGAGCAACTGCTGGCACAAACGCCGTAGCGGCTGGCGGCACGACGGGTGTTGGCGTCTTGAGTGGCAAGAGCGAATCTGCGCGCACGATTCAAAATCCGACCCAAACTTCTTCTTTCAAGGACGTCAGCACCACGATGATTTACACCCATGTTCTGATCAAGGGAGGTCACGGAGTCAGGAGTCCAATCGATGGTCTGTAAACCGGTTTATCCAGTCTGCGTAAGACGACAACCTGAGAAAGATGTTGGATCGAAACATACGTCAAGTCAATGAGTTAGGAGAGATACCCAATGTCTGCCTGCCGGGATAGGCAGACACGGTACAGTCTACCTCTGCGGGATTATACAGACCCTCTAAACATTGTTAGCCGTCAACAACAGAAGAACCAAATATGGCGATACCTGATTACCAGTCAATTATGCTTCCCTTGCTCCGCTTTGCTGCGGATGGAAACGAACATTCCCTCCGGGAAGCTATCGAGGGCTTGTCCCGAAAGTTCGGGCTTACGGACGCTGAAAAGAAAGAAATGCTGCCGAGTGGCCAGCAACCAAGGTTCGACAACCGTGTCGCCTGGGCGCGCTCTTATATGAGTAAGGCGGCCTTGTTGGAGGCCACGCGGCGCGGACACTTCCGCATCACCCAGAGAGGACGGGAAGTCCTGTCCAAGAATCCATCCGAAATCAATGTGAAGTTCTTGGAGCAATTCCCTGAGTTCGTCGAGTTCAGGGCAAAACACCGAGAGCGGGAAGAAACCACAGAAATCGCTGAAACAGAAACCTTGCAAACACCTGGTGAGCTTCTGGAAACCGCGTACCAGAAACTGCGCGAAGACCTCTCCGCCGAGCTTCTGAAATTCGTAAGAGAATGTTCCCCGTCTTTCTTCGAGCGCCTCGTCATCGACGTACTGGTGAAAATGGGCTATGGCGGCTCCCGGAAAGAAGCTGGTAAAGCCATCGGACGCAGCGGAGACGAAGGCATAGACGGCATTATTAACGAAGATCGCCTTGGCCTCGATGTCATCTACATTCAGGCCAAGCGGTGGCAGGCTACGATCGGACGCCCTGAAATTCAAAAATTTGCGGGTGCTCTACAGGGGCACCGCGCAAAGAAGGGAATCTTTATCACCACCTCCGACTTCAGTCGCGAAGCCGAAGATTATGTGGCAAAAATCGATTCAAAGATCGTGCTCATAGACGGCGAGCAACTGGCCCAGCTCATGATTGACCATAATGTTGGGGTTACCCCCGTCACTTCGTATGAAACGAAGAAAATCGACAGCGACTACTTTATTGAAGGTTAAAACGGCTAATGTGAGTGAAAATTAGTAGGGTCGGATCTTGAATCGTGCATGACGTTGGAGAACAGACTCGATCCTGCCATTCAATACTCCGGCAACCGTCGCCAAGCTGCCGCGTTGCCGTTTCCTCCATTGTGCTCCGCGTGGCTGGCTTGACGCTGTCGGACAGATTTTAGCACTCTGTCGGATAGGAGGTTGTGCATGGCGCTCATTCGAGTTTCCGCCAGAGTAAATCCCATACAACTTCGACGAGCTCAAAAAGCGCTCGGTGCCAAGACGACGAGCGAAACGCTGCAGCGCGCCTTGGATTTGGTCACGGAAAAAGCCGCGCATGATCGCATCATCCAGCGCTATAGCGGTGTGGGCAATCCGGATGCCTTCGGCGAAGACCACTAAGTTCGCGCTGCTCGATACCACGGTCTACATTGATAATTTCCGATCCGGCCGCTTCACGTTTCGCCTGCTGCAATCTCCTTTCGTCATGCGTTGTTCTTCCGTCGTACTCCACGAATTGCTTCGCGGGGCTCGAACCGCCACTGAGCGGAAGTTTGTTTTGGAATTGAGTCGGTGGTGCCAAGTGTAGACGCCCACGGAGCAGCAGTGGCTGAGGGCCGCCGAGATCCTCCATCAGCTCAGACGGCGAGAGCACTATGAGGCCGCCAAGTTGCGTGAGCTGGCCTGTGATGTGTTGATCGCCCTGTCGGCAAGAAGTATCGGCGCCAGGGTGATCACGACCAATCACGCAGACTTTCGCGTGATTCAGCGGGAGCTGTCCTTTCATCACGTGTGTTGGGAATAGACGGAGTTTTGATGAGGGTGAAAGCAGGAGAAGGCTCCTCCATCCCGATGGAGTGCTTGACCATATCACGCCCAGCCATTGCATTGGTGCTATGGTACGACCATGCGTAGTCGTATACTTTCCGATGTGCCTGGCCGCTCCCGCCTAGGCGACCGAGGCGGAATCGTTCGCCCCGGATCACCCCTTCAATCAGGCGCTGACCGCCGCTGGCGCTCCGTTCGCTGCTGAATCAAGCGTCCGATAGACGTGAAGACCGCGCAGAAATTTTCGAGAACTTCAACTCAGATGACACGAAGGGTGATCGGGACGAGGGGGAATGATTCCTAATCGTCTGCCGTCCCCACGGATCCTGCAAGGCGAGTCACCAGATTGATCCGCATGACGTCCTGTGCCAGGGCTTCGGCGTCCCTCAATTCGTGGTCATAGACGTCGGTCTGATACTCCTCGCTGTCGGCGTTCGCCAGCGACGACCAGACGGATTGGCCGGTCTCGCTGACGCGGATTTTGGTGACCGTGGAGAGGCCGGGCCTG